>JBCNPI010000448.1:0-4214 GCA_039593415.1 Rhizobium sp.
CAACCTGACGCTCTCGGTCTTTGCAGTCGCGGCACTGGTATCGATCCTGCTGCTTTTCCTGCAGCGGCGCCAGGCGCTGTCGGCCGACGCGCTGCTCGGCATTCTCTCGCATGCGACGCTGGCGATCGGCCTTGTCATCGTCGCCTTCATGAGCTGGGTTAGGATCGATCTGATCGCCTTCCTTTTCGGCGACATTCTGGCCGTCAGCCAGTCCGATATTGCGGTGATCTGGGGCGGCGGCATTTTCGTATTGGCCGCGATCGCCTGGCTTTGGCGGCCGTTGCTGGCTTCGACCGTCAATCCCGAACTCGCCGAGGCCGAAGGGCTGCGGCCGGAGCGCGCGAGGCTGCTCTTCATGCTGCTGATGGCCGTGGTGATCGCGATCGCCATGAAGATCGTCGGCATACTCCTCATTACAGCGCTGCTGATCATTCCCGCCGCCACGGCGCGCCGCTTCGCGGCCACTCCGGAAACAATGGCGATTTTCGCCTCGCTGCTTGGTGCCGTCGCCGTTGTCGGAGGTCTTTTCGGATCGCTGCGCTACGATACGCCGTCGGGACCTTCCATCGTCGTTGCGGCGCTCGTCCTGTTTATCATCAGTCTGCTGCCGCTCGTGCGCAGGGCCGGCCCGCCAGCGGCGCAACAGAGAGGACAGTCGTCATGACCACTCCGATGCTCACCAAGAACCAGTCCCTCGTTTTCGATGTGCTGACCAAGGCGGAAGCGCCGCTCAGCGCCTATACCATTCTCGACAAGCTGCGCGATCAGGGTTTTCGTGCGCCGCTGCAGGTCTATCGCGCGCTGGACAAGCTCTTGGAATATGGCGTCGTGCACCGGCTCGAGAGCATCAATTCCTTCGTCGCCTGCGCGCATCCCAATGAGGATTGCCACAGCCACGGCCTCGTCGCCTTCGCCATCTGCGAAAGCTGCGGCCAAGTGATCGAATTCCACGATCACGAGGTGGATCACCGGCTAATGGATTGGCTGAAATTACAGAAGTTCAAGGCGGAAAAGTCGACCATCGAAATCCGTGGCCATTGCGCCAATTGCGCGGCTTGAGGCTTATTCTATAGCCCATCAAGGGTTTATGAGGGTTTCCTAATCCAATCTCTTCAGATCGCGGGCGAAGCGCTGCCAGTTGGCAACATAGTTGCGGGCGGAGCGGCGCAGGCCCTCGATCGCGGCTTCATCCAGCGTGCGGATCGCTCTTGCCGGCGCGCCGACGATCAGCGACCCATCCGGAAACTCCTTGCCTTCCGTGACAAGCGCATTGGCGCCGACGAGGCAATTATTGCCGATCTTCGCGCCGTTCAGGATCGTCGCTCCCATCCCGATCAAGGAGTTATTGCCGATGGTGCAGCCATGGATGATGGCGTGATGGCCGATTGTGCAACCTTCGCCGATCATGGTCGGGTAGGCCGGATCGGTATGAACCATCGTGCCTTCCTGAATATTCGTGTCCTTGCCGACGACGATCGGTTCATTGTCCCCGCGCAGCACTGCCCCGAACCAGATGCCGACATCCTCGCCGATCTCGACCTTGCCGATGACGCTGGCATCCGGGGCAATCCAGTAGCGGCCCGGCTCGGGCGTTTTCGGCGTCGAGCCGGCAAGAGCGTAGAGCGGCATGGTCGATCCTCCTCGATCAGACGACGTTCAGTACCAGGTTTGCCACGCCATCGACGGCGCAACTGATCCGGTCACCACGCGCAACGGGACCGACGCCGGCCGGCGTGCCGGTCATGATGATATCGCCCGGTGCGAGCGTGAAGAGCTTCGAGAGTTCCGCGATGATTTCCGGCACCTTCCAGATCATCTGAGAGAGATCGCCTCTCTGGGCAGCCTCGCCATTGCGCATCAGCCAGATGCCGCCCTTGTCGGGATGGCCGACGCGGGTGGCGGGTACAAGCGCGGAGATGGGGGCGGAATGATCGAAGGCCTTGCCGATTTCCCAGGGGCGGCCGAGCTTCTTGGCTTCACCCTGCAGGTCGCGGCGGGTGAAATCGATGCCCACCCCATAGCCATAGACGCAATCCAGAGCCTGCTCCACCGGGATATTCGCGCCGCCGCTGCGCAGCGCCACCACAAGCTCCACCTCGTGATGCACGTCCGACGACAGGGCGGGATAGGGGAAATCGCTGGAAACAAGCAGATTGTCAGGATTTTTCTGGAAGAAGAACGGCGGCTCGCGGCTGGGATCATGTCCCATTTCGATGGCATGGTCGGCATAATTGCGGCCGACGCAATAGACGCGGCGCACAGGAAAGAGCTCGCTCTCACCCTCGATCGGCAGAAGAACAGGGGCGGGCGGCGGAATGACTGTCGTCAATGGGGCGTTCATATGGGCTTTCGAAACTCTTGTTCTTTCTTAAGAAGGCCTGTTGCCCTCCGATTCCGTCCGGGCAAACTAGCATCATTGTGACTGCCACGAAAACTGGCCTTTTTGAGGGATTTGGTGTAGAGCGCTCATCAGAAAGGTTTCCCATGTATAGCGACGCGCTGAAAACTGGCCGCAAGATCTTTGCGGTAGCCCCCATGATCGACTGGACGGATCGCCATTGCAGGTATCTGCACCGGCAGATCAGCCGGCATGCATTGCTCTATACCGAGATGGTGGTGGCCGATGCGATCATTCATGGGCCGCGCGACCGGCTTCTGGGGCGCGATGTCGCCGAGCATCCCGTTGCGCTGCAGCTTGGCGGCTCCGACCCGGCCAAGCTTTCCGAGGCGCTGCGGATCGCGGAAGCTTATGGTTACGACGAGATCAATCTCAATGTCGGCTGCCCGTCCGATCGCGTGCAGTCCGGCACCTTCGGCGCCTGTCTGATGCTGACGCCGGAGACAGTGGCTTCCTGTGTTGCCGCGATGAAGGCGGTATCGAAGGCGCCCGTCACGGTAAAATGCCGCATCGGCGTCGACGAGCAGGAGCCGGAAGAGGCGTTGCCGGAGCTGATGACGCGCGTGCTCGATGCCGGCGCGGACGCGATCTGGATCCATGCGCGCAAGGCTTGGCTGAAGGGACTGTCGCCGAAGGAAAACCGCGAAATACCGCCGCTCGATTACGATATCGTCTATCGAATGAAGAGCCGCTGGCCCGAAGTGTTCATCGGCATCAATGGTGGCATCCAGACGCTGGATCAGGCCGAGGCGCATCTTGCCCATGTCGATGGCGTCATGCTCGGCCGTGCCGCCTATCAGAATGCCGCGATCCTCGCCGATGTCGACCATCGCTTCTATGGCGAGCCGGCCGTGGAGGCCGACTGGGGCAACTTACGCGAACGGATGATGGCTTATGTGGAGCGCCATATCGAAAATGGCGGCCGCCTGCAGCATGTCGCGCGTCACATGGTTGGCCTCTTCACCGGCCTGCCGGGCTCGCGCCGCTACCGCCAGATCCTCTCTACCGACGCCAACAAGCCAGGCGCCGGACCGGAAGTGATTGCGGCCGCTTTCGCGGCGGTGGATTTTGCCGGAGAGCGCGAAAAGGCGAGCGCTTGAAGAGTTTGGTATTCCCAACCCGCCCTCGTGGTTCGAAGGCCCCTGGGCTACCTCACCATGAAGGCTAGTCGTCCGCGATCGGTTGGAACCGCCGCAGCAGATCAATTTTTGAACAATGCGGCGAAGTTCGCTCCGCCCTCATCCTGAGGCGCGGATGGCCTGAGCTTTGCGAAGGACTGCAGCCTCGAAGGACGAGGGGGCCTCAGCCATAGAGATTCTTGAGAATGAAAAACGGCGCGGTTTGCACCGCGCCGTCCGCAACCTTATTCAGGCAGTCACAAGAAGCTTAGTTAGCCTGGATGTTGACAGCCTTCGGGCCCTTGCCCATGCGATCCGGCTCGGTGTCAAAGGTGACCTGCTGGCCTTCGCGCAGCGACTGGATGCCGGAAGCCTGAAGAGCGGAGATGTGGACGAAAACGTCCTTTGCACCGCCGTCAGGAGTGATGAAACCAAAACCCTTGTCCTGGTTGAAGAATTTTACGGTGCCCTTGGTGGCCATGGGGATAGTCCTTTACCCATCAGTCTTAGTTTATCCGGATGAACCCGGACGGCTTTGCTTCCGCAACATGCGAAAGCCAGTCGAGAAGTTCACGTACGGGGAAAGAACGTCTGCGCGGGTCAGAAGACCCAACCGCTGCCTGCCGCAAGCGGATCACCAAATCAGTCCAGTCACCGGCATGCAAATGCCCGAGCATGCATATGGGTGACAGGATTTG
>JBCNPI010000449.1:0-4214 GCA_039593415.1 Rhizobium sp.
CCTGTCCGGATGGATGGCGACGGCGAAATACATCCGCGAATATTTCAGGCTGATGTCTTCGAAGAAGTTTTCTTCCTGGCCGATGCGGGCAAAGAAGTTGGCGATGTAGAAGGCCCAGTTCACCTCCTCATATCGTGCGAACTGCGTCCGAGCCGCGGTGACATGACAATAGCCGAGATGCGGCGTGTCCTTCAGTGTGTGGTGAAAGATGAGTTTCGGGAAGCGGATGGATTTATGAAAGCTGTTGAGCCGGTCATGGGTTTTCTCGCCGGCATTCCGCAGCTTTTGCGCGGTGCGCTCGGCCACCTGCCCATGGGTGAGGTATTCCCGCTCCTCGGCAAGCCAATGCGCCCTGTTGCGGTTGATGCGACCGGTGCGCAGGAATTCGCTGTGCCCTGTCGTCGATACCGCTGGCGCCGGTTCTGGCTCGGCGGGCTTCCCAGCATCGAAATATCTGAGTTTGGCCATGCCGGATCTCACTATGGATGTCTCTAGATGGCATGATAGATTCGATAGCTTGAGCCGGGCTTAACCGCGCAGGGTCAGCGGACCTGTGAAGCAGGCGCGGGATCGGGACTGCAAATCTCGACGCCATCCATCTTCACCTTGGCAGTCGATGCCAACCGCGGCTGCCCTGCAGGCGCTTTCTGCGGCATATGCCGTGTCATGGTGACTGCGATCGGCTAGCCCGTCGCAATCAGAATAAAGCGTCATGGACAAGTCATCGGCATGACGTCGTCCACGCTTTCCGCCGAAAAGCATAAGAGATTGAATTACCTGGCCATTTAATCGCCGCCCATAACCGTCCCATTGCCCCGTTTCGCCTGTCGTCAATTTCGGAGCCGATGTCGCATTGCAGCGCAGCGGTCGATGAAGCCGAGAGCTATGATGCCATCAATCTCAAGGTGCCGCCTGCTAGGGAGACGGAGAATTGGGAAGCCGGTCAAAATCCGGCGCTGCCCCCGCAACGGTGGTGGAGTGAGGCATGGCGAATAAAGCCACTGGGCCAATCGGCCTGGGAAGGTGCCATGGGGTTCCGGAAACGGAACCGCTCCAGAGCCCGGAAACCAGCCTTGGGCACATATGGTTTACTGACCGCGGCGGGTGGTCGGGACATTGCTTTTGGCCGCTCCCAATCGGCCGCGCATGTCCTTTGCCCCCTTCCTGGTACTGCTAAGGATAGGCAAATGGATATCAGCAGCAATGTTCTGCGGCAATTGAAGAACCGCCGGCCGGGTTTCAGCCTGGAGCAGCCCTTCTATACCGACCCGGATTACTTCAAGCTCGATATGGAGACGATCTACTATCGCGATTGGCTGTTCATAGGCCATGATTGCGAGGTGCCGCGCGCGGGCAACTACTTCACTGTCCAGATCGGCGATTATCCCGTTGTCATCGTTCGCGGCCGCGATCAGGTCATCCGCGCCTTTCATAATAGCTGTCGCCATCGCGGCTCGCGTGTCTGCACCACGGAGCGCGGCTCCTCGGCAAAGCTCGTCTGCCCCTATCATCAGTGGACCTACGAGCTCGACGGGTCGCTGCTGTTTGCCCGCCAGATGGCTGAGGATTTCGACAAGAGCCAGTTCTCGCTGAAGCCTGTCCACTGCGAGAGCGTCGGTGGCTACATCTTCATTTGCCTTGCAAAGAACGCGCCCGATTTCGCCTCTGTCCGCACCACGATCGAACCCTACATGGCGCCGCATCGCATCAGCGAAGCCAAGATCGCTTTCCAGAGCACCATCATCGAAAAGGGCAACTGGAAACTGGTCTGGGAAAATAACCGTGAATGCTACCATTGCGCGGCCAATCATCCCGAGCTTTGCCGCACCTTCCCGGAAGCGCCGACCGTTACCGGTGTGCAGGGCGCGATGAACGATCCTGTCATCGCCGAGCATTGGAAGCGCTGCGAAGCCGCTGGTCTGCCGAGCGAGTTCAAGATCTCGCCGGACGGGCAGTTCCGCGCCGCGCGCATGCCGCTGATCGAAGGGGCGGAAAGCTACACCATGTCTGGCCAGAATGCCGTCAGGCGGCCGCTCTCCTCCGATGTGACGATCAAGGGCATTGGCACCATGCTGCTATTCCACTACCCGACGACGTGGAACCACATGCTTGGTGACCATGCGATTTCCTTCCGCGTCCTGCCGATCAGCGCCGAGGAAACCGCCGTCACCACCAAGTGGATCGTTCATAAGGATGCCGTCGAAGGCGTCGACTACAATCTGGAAGAGCTGACCCACGTCTGGACCGAAACCAACGATCAGGATCGCCGTATCGTTGAGGAAAATGCCTTCGGCATCCGCTCGCCCGCCTACGAGCCCGGTCCCTATTCGGAAATCCATGAGGGCGGCGTCATGCAGTTCGTCGAATGGTATACGACTTTCATGATCAACCGGCTGCAGGGCGATCAGGCCAAACTGTCGGCGGTTGCCTGAGCATGAACATGGCCGTCTCCCTTCCTCATCGCCACCTCGACCAGATGCAGCCCTGGAATGACAGGCAGCATCTGCTTGAATGCCTCTCGGTCACGCCGGAAGGCCCCGATGTGATGACCTTCACATTCGGGTCGGACAAGGACAACTGGTTCCGCTACCTGCCGGGCCAGTTCGTGACGCTGGAATTGCCAACGGCTCCGGAGCCGGTCATGCGCACCTATACGCTGTCGTCCACGCCGTCGCGGCCCTTCTCGGTCGCCGTGACGGTGAAGGCACAGAAGGATAGCATCGGCACGCGCTGGATGTTCGAGAACCTGAAGCCGGGCATGCGCATCAAGGCTTTCGGTCCGCTCGGCGATTTCAGCCATGTTCGCCATCCCGGCGAGAAATACCTCTTCGTCTCCGCCGGCTCCGGCGTCACGCCGATGATGTCCATGACCCGCTACATGTCCGACATCGCCCCGCTGTCGGATATCACTTTCGTCAACTGCTCGCGCAGCCCGGCGGACATCATCTTCCGTTCCGAGCTGGAATATCTCGCCCGCTTCATGCCCAACCTCAACCTCGGCTTCATCGTCGAGGGCTGCGGTCGCACCGATCTCTGGTCGGGATTGAAGGGACGCATCGACAAGGCGAAGATCGGTCTGCTGGCTCCCGATTTCATGGACCGGACGATTTTCTGCTGCGGCCCGGAAGTCTTCATGGACGCTGTTCGCTCCATGCTGGAAGCGCATGGTTTCGACATGTCGCGCTACCATCAGGAAAGCTTCCAGCCGGCCAATGCGGCAACGCCGCTTGCCGAGGTTTCCGACGATGCTTCCGGCGAGGCCGCGACCACCATCCGTTTCACCATGGCCGGCAAGGATGTTGCCTGCGCGGCAGGCCAGACCGTGCTTCAGGCCGCGCGCGGCGCAGGCGTACGCATCGGTGCGGCCTGCGAATCCGGGCTCTGCGGCACCTGCCGGGTGATGAAGCTCTCGGGTGAAGTCGAGATGAGCCACAATGGCGGCATCCTCGATGACGAGATCGAAGAAGGTTATATCCTTGCCTGCTGTTCTCGCCCGAAGACGGATGTGCAGGTCGAGGCATAGCATCGACCCGAAAGCCGCCTCGCCAAGCATGTCGCGCAATAGTGTGCTGCGGTTTTGCGACAACGACATGCGCAAAATCAAAGACCTAAAGCACCAGAAGCGAATCTCAAAGATCGCGACGGGCTTTAGAAATCCTGGTAGTTCAGCTCGTTGATTTCGACCGGCTTCGTTTGCGGGGTCGATGCGGTGACGACCGGGTCGATATCGAGCATGAGTGAAACGAGCGTCTGTCTTGGCCCGTTGCACATTGCGGCAAGCGCGATCGTCAGGTCCGGTGCGGGCAGCGGTTTGGCGGGCAGGAGATCACCCTGCGGCCAGATCTTGGCGAGCTGAACCTTCGTCATCGGCACGACATTGACGTCGATGTCGGTCGAAGTACCCGGCACGCGGTAAGGGCAGCTCTTTTCGGAGCAGTTGTCGGATGAGGCGAATTGCCAGAGGGCATAGCTGTCCCAGTTGCCGAGCGGAAAGGTGCCTTTCACATCGGGCCTGTAGCGCGCGTACCACAAGGGCAGCCGCGACAGCAGCGGATAAGTCGTGCGATGGTCGGCTATATATCGCGCCATATTGTGGTTGGTATAGAGAATGGGATAGCGCCCGGTCCTGACCTTGATATGGGCGACGAAAATCTGCGCATCGTCGAGCGACATGAACTGGGTCGTGTCGATCCCGTCGATATCAAGCACCATCA
>JBCNPI010000045.1:0-26077 GCA_039593415.1 Rhizobium sp.
AAGCCTGACGGACACCGGCTCGTGCAGCCGGAGGAAGTCATCGATGATCGGGCGCAAAACCTCCTCCCCCAATATTGGCGGGGCGGAAATTGTCAGCATCCCGCGTGGGGAAGCTTCTTCGCCGACTGCGACAAGATCGGCTTCTTCGAGATCAGAAAGAATTCGCCTGCAAACGACGACGTACCGCTGGCCCGCTTCGCTCAACTGCAGGCTCCGGGTAGTTCGATGAAGCAACTCGGTTCCGACATGCTTCTCGAGCATGCCGAGTGCACGGCTGATCGCGGTCGGCGATCGCTTCAGCTTGCGAGCTGCTCCGGCGAGACTGCCTTCATCTACGGCTGCAACGAAAACCTTCATCGCGTCGATACGATCCATTCTTACTCCGTGTTCTCCAGTTGCCATCCTCCGGCCTGGGCATGATCGTGGGGTTGAGCACCATTGTACGAAGGTATTGCCTGTTGATTGTCGCGCGAATTTGACCCCCAAGCTCTCAGGTGCGTGCAAATTGTAGCAGCGGCGCAGTATCATGGTTGTCGGCTGCGCGAAGGGCCGCAACGTAGCGAGTGCGCAGTTCACCTACGTCGGCAAGCGTTCCGCCGCCCCAACTGAAACGCTCGCCACTAAGACGTTCGATCAGAAGGTCAGCCGCCAAGCGAGCGTGACGACCATTTCCGTTTGGAAAAGGGTGGATCGCGACCAGGCGATGGTGAAACTTGATGGCGATTTCATCCGGCGGAAATGTCTCATGCGCAATCCAATATCGAACGTCGCTTAAGAGGCTCGCGAGCTCCATTCCGATGCGGTAGGCTTGAACGCCGATGTTGCGCTCCGTCGTTCGGAAGGTACCGGCCCATTCCCATACGTCTCCAAGCATCCGCTTGTGCAATGTTCGCATGAAGTTCTCGCTGAGCATTCGCTCAATCGAGGCCCGTCGGCGCCCGCGCGCCCAAGCCACGCCCGAGACGATGTTTTCCTGCTCCGCCTCGTTGAGATCGCGACGGTGCGTTATCCAAGTCTGGAGCAGACCCTCTCGCTCTTGCGGTTCGAGGGGTGTTGCGTCCTCGGGCTCTTGAAACAGGTCGGTCATGTCTCATTCCAGAGGTCACGCTCGGAGAGCCTGTCTCGAATGTATGCTTGGACCCGGGCCTCGAAGTCTACATCATCCGTGCCCTGAGCTTCGAGCCGCATCGTGTGCGCGACGCGGTGAAGCTCGCGCGTTGCGATCTTCCTTGCGCGCGCTTCGATAACAGCTTCGAGTGAGCTGTTGGGAACAAGTGCGTAGACGAGGGTGCAATCCAGCGCCTCAGCTGCGCGACGTAAGGTATTTAGTTGGATCGTACCTGCGGCTTCCGATTTCTCTATGGCTTCGACAGTTTGCGGCCGCACACCAATGCGTGTGCCGAGCTGGGCGCCCGTCATGCCGAGTGCGTCGCGTAGTGCGCGCACCCATCCTTTCGGCGGCGCCTTGAATCGGTCGATCGGGTGGAGTGTGCGAAGTCTTTCGTCGAGGCGCAGGCGACCCCTTTTTCGACTGTCGGTTTTCACTTCGTTCTCCAGGCCAGAGGCTGATCATTCGAATTTTATATCAGGTTGTAGCCTGAGTGCCAACATCATGAAATCAGACTATAACATGCTATAATGAGCTAGAAGATCAGTGCATAGCCTGCGATCAATCAAAGATAAATCAGGCTTTACCCTGTTTGACACATACCTGACAACCGCGAAGACTGCTATCGCGCGAGCGCGCAGAAGCAATGATGTTCCGCACGGCATCATGATCTCTGTTCGCAACGTAGGCGTTCCACGCCTGCGGACTTAAGAACGTTCTAGTCGGACCCCGTATGCTGGTCGCGGAACGCCTCGATTTGCTCGGGTTCCTGTTCGTCTAACTGCGTGATCTCGTTTCAGGCGTCGCCGTGGACGTGGAGAAGTTCGTCGAGCTTCGCATGGATCGCTTGCGTATCCCGATGTTCAGCACGCTGGATAAACAACGTCATGATCCAGGTGATGACCGTGGCGATGCCGCGCCATTCCAGCGTCTCGGGGCTGCAGATAAGCCAGGAGACGGCGTAGATGGCGACGATTGCGAATGCGTATGGGCTCGACCCGTCTTTATGGCGAAGCGTTGATTTTGGACCTTGGTGGTAAGGGGACCATATACATCCTTCCCGTCGAACACCCTCCTCAGGCGAGTCTCGACCGGGTGTATGAATACGCCATACTTTCTACATTCCGCATTAGAAATGGCTTCGGCAGTTTGAGCGAGTCCGACTTTAATGTGTTTCGTTCGGCGAGCGGGAGGCGGCCATTCAATTTGCGCAGAAGGTCTAGGTTGCCAGCTTTTGTCGGCTTTACTGACGAGGCCAACCCGAAGACGATCTATGAAATCGACCCTTGGAAACTTGGAGAGCGATTTGCAGGAGCACGGTTCTCCGGACTTGAAATCGAGATCACGAGCGAACCTGTCGATGGCATCATCCACTTGGAGGCTCTCAAGTTTGAAACTATCGCGTATTTCAAATACGCGATAGTTTCACTTTCTTGAAGTTTTGAAATAAGGATGTAATCTTTCCGTATCTGAAATACGCGAAAGTTACATGCATGGCTCTCCATCTCGTCGGCGAAACTATCGATAAAATGCGCGCTCATCGCAAGGCGGAGACTGGCAAGCTGGTCCAGCTCATGCGTGGTATCTATGTCGATGCGGACGACGACATAGACCACACAGTACGAACCCATGCTGTGCGCATCGCCAAATATCTTTATCCGAACGCCTACTTGTCGGCTGCCAGCGCCGTCCTGCTCGGCCCGATGCGCGATGGTCGCCTATTCCTCACCGGCCGCCGCGTTCAGCGGCAGCGCATCAGGACGCTCGAAATCATTCAGAATAAAGCACCTGACCATCCCTCTGTCGCGCAGGCGGTCGTCGGCGACGACATGGGCGAACTGCGCATCCACGTATCCTCGCTCCGCCAGCGCTTTCTGGAAGCCTTCCGTATCCGCAGCGAACATGCGGCCTCGTTCGACGAAAATATGAAAGAGGCAATCGCCGACCGGCTGATTGAAGAATACGGGAGTCCAAACAACGCCGCCGATGCGGTGTTCAAGCTCGCCCGCGACAATGAGTGGCTCGACGAAGGGAGTGCTGCCGAGCGTTTCCTTAAACGGAAGCCGGCCGCCATCATCACCGTTCCTAACCAGGCCGCACTCGATCTGATCGTGGCATGGCATAAGGAACCGATAGGCAAACTGGTGCACGATGGCTTCGAATGGCGATGGACGGCATCCAACCCAGACGCCCCGCTGCTTGTGCGCCAGACTACGCCTGGTAGGCTGCCGCCTTTCATTGAATCGCTGCTGCCGGAAGGCTGGCTGAGCCGTGTGCTGAACAGCCCGGACGAGCGGGCGGAACTGCGCACCGGCAAGCGGTATATGTCGAACATCACCATTGTAGAGCGTCTAAGCGAGCTCGCGGCGCTACCGGCTGACATTCTGCAGACGAGGCTGAATGACTTCACCGCAGATCATTTGTTTACAGGGGCCTATGCCGGTCCCGGCCGTAGCGATGTCCAGAATACGTTTGACCAGAACCTTGCAAAAATCTTCGCGACGGGCGCAACACCGCGTCTCTCTGGCGTTCAAATCAAGGCACCGATGTTTCTCGATGCGGATGGCACCCTCATGCCCAGCACGAATCAGCCGTTTACGCATATTCTGAAACCAGCAGGCACGTCGGGATTTGAGGCGCTGCCCGCGATCGAATGGCAATCCATGGAGCTTGGCCGGGCGGCAGGATTCATCGTGCCCACCATTGCGCTCGTCGCCATGCCGGATGGCATGCCGCACGCGCTCGTGGTTGAGCGGTTCGATATCCGTACGGGCCTTGACGACATGCGCCGTCTAGCGCTCGAAGACATGGCGTCGGTTCTCGGCGTTCGTACGGAAGATAAATATACAGGCACCATGGAGCGGATCGCGGCCGCCTTGCACCCGCTCTCTACCGACCCGGATGCTGACCTGCTAATGGTCTTGCGGCGGGCACTCTTTGCCTGGCTGATCGCGGATGGTGATATGCACCTGAAGAACATGGCCGTCCTTAAAATCGCGGAGCCAGGAGGGAGAGTTTTTAGTTCCATCCGGGTCGCGCCACTCTACGATGCAGTGACGACGCGAGTATTTCCGAACCTGCAGAGTGATCGCATGGCGCTCAAAATAAGCGGCAAGGACGAACGGTTGAAGCGAACGGATTTCAGGCGTTTTGCGGCGACGGCGGGTATTCCGGCGGCGGCGGCAGATGCCGCCATGGATGAACTCGCAGCGGCGCTTGCGCGCGGCCTGGACGCTCTCGCTCTGCCGCCGCCGCTGACAGACGGCTCGGCCGGTGCTGAACGGGCGGCGCAGATGCAGGAAATTGTCCACGAGCGCCTGGCCAGTTTTGAGTAGTCGGGCGATTTCACCCGCAGTCGTCCCGAGGACTCCGATGTAGCATCGGATTCATGCTTCCATGCGATATCTTCGTGCGGCGATCTCATGTCGTGATGGTAGGCGGTGAAGCCGGTCATGCCGAGGACGCCGAGCGCCGTCGTGACCGGCGCGACGCCTCGATCGACCTTTCTTAAATCGCTGCCATTCGAGATCGCGTGGGTTTGCCAACCGGAGTAGGACAGGACGATATCGCCGGGATTGAACGACGCATTGCGCGTACGCACGACACGAGCGACCGCTCCCCCTTCCATCACGCCGCCGATGTCGACGGGCTTGGCATAGGATTTGGCATCATCCATGCGTCCCCGCATGTAGAGATCAAGGGAGAGATAGAGGATTTCAAGAAGAAGCTTGCCCTCTGAAGGTCGCGGATCGTCTCCCGCTCGAGGCGAAAATTAGCAGCCGTCGGTTTTCCCGATGGGCGCGAGGCAAGCACGATGCGAATGGTTGATCGGTTGGCCACGCGTGTGTCCTTCTCCCTGGTTATGCTCCAAGTCACAGAAACCTGGGCTCAGGTGGTGCTTTGCCGTGCTGCATGGGTTCATCAGAAAAGTCACTTTTTCTCAGAAAAGCCAGTGATTTCAGTACCCCAATTCGATCTTAACCGAGAAAACGGACCGGTTGGCGCCTAAGATGAGTCAGAGTCAGGTTTTGTGCCAGTGAAGACGCACGAAAAAACCCGCCGAAGCGGGTTCAAAGAGCCAGATTTGTGCGGAGATAAGCTAATTGAGGCCGAGATCTGATTTTCGATAAATGCGCTCGACACCACCGAAATCGAAGGCTGGCCTAATTCCAGAGACACGACGCTCCGTCTTTTCCCAGTGTGATTTAGACCCCGCCAATCTTCGGAACGAGATGTGATGGAGGAGAAAAGTCCGAACAGATGCTATCGAGTAGGCAGTGTGTATCGCTCCCCTCTCCGTATATTCAAGCGTCTTCAACAGTCCGAGCTCACCAAGAGAATGGACCGTGTCGGCCGACACTGCCATCCTATTGAAGGTAGCATTGCAAGAATAGTGATGGGCAGGTGCTACACCTCTAGGGGCCAGCCGGGCAACCTCTTGTGGGTCGACGAGAAAGTGTGAAACGATGGTAGCGTCGTCACCATCCTTCTTGATTCCCAACGTCAAGTCGCCTTTTAGTGCGTGCAGTATCAATCCTGCGATGCTCATCAAATACGAGCACTTTGGGAGGGGAACGATCGCGTCTCTATTAACGCTCGTTCGAGCATGTTCCTCAAGGCGGCTGATGAGCGCTTCGATTTGCATGGAAGAGTAGTAGTTTCTCCCTCGGGGATCGCTGGCTAATTTTGTTACCGGGAGGAGGCCCGCTTCTCGCAACCGATCGATGGTCACTTCCGATACGGCCAGGCGCTTCTTGACGTAAATTTTCGATACAGAATCTTTCAGCCGCGTTGCAAATTCGTCCATCTGCTTCACATCGATCAAAGTCCGGACGCCACTACCTTGTGCGATTCCGCCCGGGACAACGGCAGCTTTAAGCTTTCTGCAAATTGTATTTCTAGGAATATCGTGCTGTGAGGAAGCGCTGCGAGTGCAATATCGTAGTTCATTTCTGAAGAGGAACAAAAAAGAGAAATCTAATATACGTCCAATAGCTGAAGCCGAAAGTATGAAGCAAAAGCCTGGTCAGCATACTCTGTTGCCAGTCCAAGCTGGTAGAAGCCTAGGTCATGAGAAAAGACGTCCGGTCCTACGGCGTTATGACGTCGAATAAAAGCCCAACCGATCGTGGCGGTGATGAGACCCGCGGCAGCCCCGACCGCGATCGCCTCGCGCGATGGTCAGCGGAAGCGCCATGACCGTGACTTCGCAAGCAGATGGCACGAGCCTGTGCAATCCGTCGAGAGGGCACAGCCAACTCGGCGTGGTCATTCCAGGTCCGGTCACGGATCAGTTCGACTGTCATCGTCGCTTCCATCTTTCCGGTCAATAGGTCTGCAAACGCGTGCGAACCCGCATCCCTTCGTGAGCGAAGGTCCAACGCCTTGTATGATTTCGTTTTGAAGCGTTGCCCGAAAACCTCCAGCAAGAAGATTGTTCGCGCCTCACTGTTGGCACTGACCGACCCTGGCGCGACCGACAAGATTGTACTCGACACGATCTATGGCCTGGCAATCAAACATCGCATGGACGAGGTACGTGTGACCGACGATTATGATGAGGAAGAGGTCGAAGAGGAGACAGAAATTGTTCCTTCGGTCAAAAGCTCGATGCGCCGTAAGACTGAAAGCAGGGCAGCTGTACAGCAACTCTAGTCAAGTGAATTTCGCGTGACTGGCGAAAAGCCCGGGTCCTCTAACCCCAAACCATTACCGAGCGGAAAAGCTAGTCCGTGCGAAGTGCCGAAATCGCCGATCCGTCGTCAAGCTTGCGTAGCAGCTCGCGCAGCCCCGGTTGCGAGGCTTCGACCGTCGCCGTCGCCAGCGGAAACCAAGCCTTCTTTCGCGTTGATTTTTCAGGATAGTCGCTCGCGATCCGGGCCACTTCGGTAAGGTGAACCGCGACATGATAGCGATGCGGCGTGCTATCCTTCTCGTAGGTGAAGATACCGAAGATCTCCGCCTCGACACTCCCGACGACGCCTGCCTCCTCGAAGGACTCGCGGCCCGCTGTCACCTTGCTGGTCTCGCCCGCATCGATATGCCCTTTCGGAATGCCCCATCTGCCATTCCGACGGCTGCCGACGAGAAGGACTTCCAGCCTTCCGTCATCCCGACGGCGGTAACAGATCGCACCCGCCTGCTGAACGTCGCGCCCGGCAGAAGCGTTCGACGAATATCGCTGGTCGCTCGACAGCATGGCTGTTTTCGATTTCTTCCTATCTCTCATATAATCGCTGTAGCACTGGACTGTGACCGCCATGTCAGTGCTGAGTTCGTCCTTACCAAACGGAGTCCGCCTTGTCGTCAGAAACGGAAGTCAAGCTTGATCTCACACCCGAATCCCTCGAAGCCATTCTTGGTTCCGATCTTCTGGGCAAACCCGAAAAAATTGTTCAGCAGCGGGCCGCCTACTTCGACGCCCCCGATCGCAGACTGTGGAAAAAAGGCTTCACACTTCGAATTCGGCAGGTGGGCGCCGCGCGCACCCAGACCGTCAAGGCGGCCGGACCCGGCAGGTCACTGTTTGCGAGGTCGGAGTGGGAGACGCCGGTCGAGCGGGACGAACCCGTTCTCGACCATACGTCGCCGCTTCTGGGGGAGTTTGGCAACAGCCTGAAACTGGAACCGATCTTCGATGTCATCGTCGAAAGGCGGCTCTGGAATGTGGAGGAAAATGGTTCCCGCCTCGAGGTCGTCGTCGACCAGGGCGAAGTGGTTTCAGGCGAACGCTCTTCTTCGATCTGCGAGGCAGAGATCGAGCTGAAGGATGGCAGCCCCGGCGATCTCTTTGCTTTTGCGAGAAAGATGGACGAAATTGCCCCTTTCCGGTTCGGGGTGCGTTCGAAGGCAGAGCGAGGGTTCGCTCTTGCCGAAGCACAGAAGACGGCCTTCAAGTCGGAACCGCTTCATCTCGATCGCGACATGAACGCCGCGGGCGCCTTCAAGGCTATCGCGTCTTCATGCTTCCGGCAGTTCCGCTTGAACGAGGACGTCCTTCTTTATCGACGCAATGCCGAGGCTCTTCATCAGGCACGTGTGGCGCTGCGTCGCTTGCGCTCGGCCTTCTCCATATTCAAAAAGGTGCTTCCTGACGAGGAGCCACAGCGACTGAACAGCGAATTGCGATGGCTGGCGGCGGTTCTTGGAGAGGCTCGCAATGTCGACGTGCTGCTCGGGAAAGCGGTCGATCCCGATCTTGTCTTTAAGCTGGAAGCAGCGCGCGAGGGCACCTATGGTGATGCGATCTATGCTCTATCCTCATCGCGCGCGCGAGCACTGATGCTCGACCTGCTGCAATGGCTTGAATGTGGGGACTACCGTCATGGCAATTCTGTCATGACAGCGGAAATGCCGGATGCACTCGCCTTCGCTAAGCGGGCACTTGAGAAGCAGCGCAAGAAGCTGAAGAAGGACGGCGGCGCACTCTCCAAACTAGACGACGAGCATCGTCACGAAGTTCGCAAGGATGCGAAAAAGTTTCGCTATGCCGCCGAATTCTTCGCGTCGCTTTTCGATGACAAGCGGGGCAAGCGTCGGCACGCGAAATTCCTCGCCGCGATGGAGGCCCTCCAGGATGACTTGGGGGCGCTGAACGATCTGGTGTCGGTTCCCGGCATCCTGGAGAAACACCGGCTGGCGAACCACCCGGCGAGCGACACGGTTCTTTCTCACGCCGAGAAGGACACCTTGATCGACGGTGCCCAGGCCCATGTCGATGACGTGCTCGATGCGAAGCGATTTTGGAAGTAACGGCAGCGGGTGAATGTCCATCCCTCCGACTTACAACCGATGGGATTGCCGACCGCCGATCCGATGCCAAGCATTGCCAATGCTCGAGGAGGTGCACGCGTGTCCAGCTTCACGGCGCTTTAGCCCGGATTTTATCTTTCACAATCTACTTCCCTTCAGCAAAGTGAAGGCATTTGCGACCGACGGCGAGCTTGATACCGACCATAAAGACGTCCTCGATAGCAAGGATATCGAGGTGTTCAAGCCAATATCAATCGATCAGGAATCACATAGGCCCTATCGTCGAGCGGCACATCTCTCGTGATATACCAAATGAGACTGTTGGCTTCTATATGGCCAATGCCAGCGTGATCAATCTCACCGCATCTGCAGGAGCGTCGCGATCATCGTTCGGATCACCAATGGTCAGCACGAATTCTTAGTCCGATTCTAATCTTGAGTATTTTCGTCATCTTATCTTGACCGCAGCTTGAAAGCGTATAAGTTCAGCCCGTCGGCAATTTAATGTACGCTCCATGATGTCGAAGAGGCTTGAACGAAAATGAGCATTGTTCAGTACCAACTTCTCGACCCCCGGAAGCTCATCCCAACCGAAGAAATCGATAACAACCGGTTAGTCGAACTCGAACACGAGATCGTCCAATCCGGTCGATGGACGCGGCCAATCACCGCCCATCGGGGCGATTGGTTCGTCATGGACGGGCACCACAGGCTCACCATTGCGCAACGCCTCGACTTCAAAGTACTCCCAGTCGTTCTCTTGGACTACGACACCGTTCGGGTGGAGGCATGGCGGCAAGGTGAGATAATCACTCCCGACATGATTTTCGCGATGGCCCGCAGCGGCCGAAAATTCCCCTGCAAGACGACGCGTCACATTTTCAAAGGCCTGCCTCCGGCTTGCGACATCCCTCTGGGAGAGCTTCGTCATCCCGACCCCACGCCAATCTCCAAACATTCAGCGGCTCCCTCTTAAGGCGAGAGCACCAAACAGCACAACGCGGATCCTTCCGCCGCGATAATGGACGAGCGCAATCGACCCGTCGCTCAACGGGCGCCCTTTTGCCCCTCACATCACATCGGCAACATCGAAAGGCATCGACGATGACCAAGACGTTCATGCACAGGCCTGCCATCCATATCCTCACGCGTTCCGATTTATCGGATATTGAGCTACCCCCGGCAGAGATCATTCGGCTCGTTGAAGATGCCTATTTGTCCTACGCTGAGGGACAATCGCGTTGCCCGACCAAGCTTATGATGCCGCTCCCGAATGAAGAGCGGGACGCTGTATCCTATTCAATGCTCGGATATGACGGCGCGCTTGAACAAGTCGGGTTCAAGACCTCCTATCGCCAAGGCAGCGAAAGCGCCGAAAAATACTACACCACGATCAGCCTCTATGACGACACGACCGGACTTCCCTTCGCTTTCATGGATTGCCATCGAGTCGGCGGTTCGCGAACGCCGGCCACAACCGCGATCATTGCCAAACATTGCGCGAAGGAGGACGCTCGCTCGGCGCTGATGATCGGCACAGGCGCGCAGGGCATCAATACGCTGCCGTATCTTCTAACTGCCCTGCCCCACCTGGAGAGCCTGCGCCTCTTCGGTACGCATCCCGATGGGCTTGCCGCGAGCCTTTCCACGTTTGCCAAGTATTTTCCCGATCGCGAGATCGAGTTGGTAAAGGATGTTCCGGAGGCCGTCGCGACATCCGATATCGTGGTGGCTGCCTCCGGTCGCGCCGCCCACCCCAAAATCCAAACCAGGTGGCTCAAGCCCGGTGGTCTGTTGATCTCGGTTGCCAGCAAGGGGGTCGAGGCGGGCGCATTGCACGACGCGGACTATGCGATCGCGACAAACGAAGGTCAATTGGGCGTGACCGGAAAGCGGCTCGCCGGCCCGGACGGCATTGCCAGGATCGATGCCGAACTGCCCGATATCGTCGGTGGCCGCAAGCCAGGGCGCAATACTAAGGAAGACCGGGTCTTCGCATTCAGCAGCGGCATGATCATTACCGATATTCCCGTCGCCCATGCGCTGGCCACCAGAGGGATTGCCGCCGGGCGCGGCAAGCGGGTCGAACTATGGAGCTAGCGATCAATTCGATGCGCGCCCGAGAGCAGGCCTGGGCGACTGCCGTTCGGCAAGACGTTGAGCTGCTGAGCCAGATTCACAGCGCGACGGATGGCCCATTTCATATCATCCATCCCGAGAGCTTTAGCGACAATTTGGCGGCGTTCCAGCGTGTGCTGCGGGAAAGAAATGTGACAGGACGCGTTTATTTCGGCAAGAAAGCCAACAAGGCGGGCGCATGGCTGCGTGAAGTCGCAAGACTGCGCGGATCGGTTGATGTCGCCAGCCTGCCCGAATTTGCTCATGCGCTCGCCAATGGAATCCTCGGCGAGGCTATTGGCGTGACTGGCGCGGCCAAGAGTAACGATCTCCTCTGGCTGGCTTGCCGCCACGGCGCCACCGTTGCCATCGACGCCCTTGATGAACTGGAACGGGCGATCGATATCGCGGCTGAGACCGCTCCCTTGCGCATCCTGCTGCGTGTGCTGCCGCCGACGGGGCAGAACAGCCGCTTCGGATTGAACTCAAATGACCTTCGCATGGCACTTGAGCGCTGCGCGGAGGCCAGACGCCACCTGATCATGGATGGCTTTTCCTTCCACCTCGACGGTTATGCGGTAGAACCGCGCGCCGAATTGGCGGCGGTGTTGATCGACCAATGCTTGGAAGCACGCCAACACGGCTTTCCGGCCGCTGCCATTTCCATCGGCGGAGGCTTTGCCTGCGCCTATGTCGAAGAAGAGGAATGGAAGGCCTTCAAGGAGACGATCGATCCGGCTAAGTTTCATGCCGGAAAGAGCTTCAACCACTTCTATCCCTACCACCAGGCCCCCACCGGCGCTGCCATGCTCGACGCGATCCTGCAAAGCCCGGATGCTAAAGGGACGCTCGCATCGAAGCTGATCGCCGCAGAGGTGCAACTGTATCTCGAGCCGGGACGGGCGCTTCTCGACGGTGCAGGGTTCACGGTCTTTCCGGTGCAGGGTTTCAAGTGCAATGCGGAATACGGCATCGTAACCGTGGCCGGCCTTAGCATGAGCTTGTCGGAACAGTGGAAAAGCAGCGAGTTTCTGCCGACCCCTGTTCTGGTGCAAAGGGGAGCAGCTCGTCGCCAGGAACCTGTTCGCGCCGCGATCGGCGGCTCGAGTTGCATGGAATACGACGTTCTGACCTGGCGCAAGATCGCATTTCCCGCAGCCCCTCGGTATGGCGATCTGATCATCTATCCCAACACAGCCGGCTATCAGATGGACAAGAACGAGAGTGAGTTTCACCAGCTCGCCTTGCCGCCGAAGATCGTTGTGGCCCGGCAGGGCGAACGCTTCACCTGGAGGATGGACCAATGACGAGACACATTAGCCGGCCTGCTGAACGCGTGGTAACGACATGCTCCGAATTGATCGGCGATACCCCGCTGCTGGAACTTGCGCGAACCGGATCCGGCAGCCGATTGCTGCTGAAGCTGGAACAGTTCAACCCCACCGGGACCTGCAAAGTTCGGATGGCGCGGGAAATGATCCTGGCGGCCGAGCGGGACGGAAAACTTAAACCGGGCGGTTGCATCGTCGAACCAACCTCGGGCAATACCGGAACGGGCCTGGCGCTTGCGGCAGTCGAGCGAGGCTATAAGTTCACCGCCGTCGTCGACAGCCACGCATCGCGTGACAAGCTTCGGGCGATGCGAGCCATGGGCGTCGATCTTGTTTTTGTCGAGAGCAAAGGAGACGGCCCCAGCACTGTCGAGCGGCGGCGCATCGCCGGCGAAATCGCCGAGGAAACCGGTGCGTTCTGGCCGGATCAGCACTACAACCCCAACAACAACAATGGCTATGTCGGCCTAGCGGCCGAACTGCTCCGTGACCTCGGCACGGATGTCGACTATCTCGTCGGCGCGGTCGGCACCGGCGGGACTCTATGCGGAACGGTAAAGGAATTGCGTCGCCTCGGTTCGCAAGTCACGAGCATCGGTGTCGAGCCGATGGGATCGATCATCTTCGGAGGCAAGCCCGGCAAATATTGGCAGACCGGCGCAGGCGCACCGGGCGGATTTACGGTCGGCCCCAACGTCGATCACGCTCTGATCGACGAAGGACTGACGGTCGACGATATCCATGCCTTCACGGCTGCCCGAGTAGTCGCTCGCCGAACGGGTATGCTTGTCGGCGGGACCGCGGGCGCCTGCATCCATGTGGCGCTCAAACGTCTGGCCCTCATCGAGCGGAACAGCACGATGGTGGTTCTGGTCTGCGACGCCGGCGAAAAATATCTCGACACCATCTATGACGACGACTGGCTTCGGGAGCGTCATTTGTTCGACGAGACGGCACATCGGCGACTGCATCGGCTTTTCGATGCATACCGTGAATCGATATATCTCGCCTCCCGAACCGCGGCAGCGGTGGGAGCATAACGACGTGGCCACAATGCAATTTCGGAACTATCGGGAAATCATCACGCTCGCTGCCCCCATAGCCGGCATTCAGTTCGCCCAGGTCGCCCTTACCAGCACCGACCTCCTGATGATGGGCTTCATCAGTGTTCAGGCCGTCGCTGCCGGCGGTCTGGCGATCCTGCTCTACAACCAACTGCGTACAATGTGTGTCGGCATGCTGACGAGCGTCGGCAACATGATTGCCGCCTCGGTGGGACGAGGAGAAAAGAGAACCGGAACCTCGTCCATCGACACCACAACGAAGGAGGAAGTTCGCGATCTGCTCCGTGCCTCCATGCTGCTGGCAACCATCGTCGCGATTGCCGCCGGCATCATCCTCGTCGCTCTCAGCTATTGCCTGGCCTTCCTCGGACAGAGCAGTGCAGTCGTCGCGCTTGCGAAGCCCATCATGCTGACGCTCGCACCGGGCCTGCTACCCATGCTGTGGCTCAATGTCCTGCGTCAGTTTGCGGTGGGAATGCGCCGCGCCGGTTCCCTCCTGCGGGTTACGATCATCTCGATCGCTATCAACGCTCTGCTCGACGCCGGTTTCATTTACGGATGGCTTGGGTTGCCGAAGCTCGGTCTGGCGGGCATCGGTCTGGCAACCACGCTTGTCCAGATTTGGACGTTTTTCGTTTATCTGGGGACAGTCAGGCAGGATGAAAAACTGCGCGCGCTTCTCGCGCTGGACGGATGGCGGGCTCAACCCGCAACGATAAAGAAAATCGCCAGGATGGGAACGCCGATCGCATTGACCTATGGTTCCGAGGCGGCAATTACCTCCATCGCGACCGTTTTCATGGGGACGTTCGGTTCGGTTGCACTCGCCGCCTCCAATATCGTCAATCAGCTCGCCTATGTCGTCTACCAAGCCAATATAGGATTGTCTCAGGGATCATCGATTTTGGTGAGCCGCACCGCCGGAAAGGGCCAGGCGAGTGAGATCGGTGCGATCGCAAGACGCACCTTCACCATCAGCTTCTCCCTCATGACTGCTGTCGGCCTTGTTTACGTCTTGCTTCCGCAGGCAGTGCTGCGCCCCTTCCTGGGTGATGAGGCCGATCCGGCGGTGCTCGCCGCGGCGACCACGCTTCTCTGGTTTGCCATAGCGCACCAATTCTTCAAGGGATCGCAAAATATCTGCATCGGGCTGCTGCGCGGGCTTGGGAACACGAAGGCTGGAATGACAAACACGCTGATCGGCTATTGGCTGATAGGCATCCCCGCTATGGCGGTCTGCGGATACGGCATCGGCTGGGGCAGCTACGGCATCTGGTTCGGCCTTTGCGTCGGATTCGGAGCCACCAGCTTCTTGCTGTGGTGGCGTTTCGTTGCCGACCTCAGAATGGCATCGGCTTCGCTGCAGGACGCAGAATATCAAGGCGCCAATTAGCGAGACTGACGCGGGTAATATTTCCCAAAACGTGATAAAAGATGATTGTAATAGTCATATTTTATCACTAAGAAGACTAATAGAATCATGTTTTATGGATCAAGCCGTCGAGACGCCGCTTCTCGCACATGAAAGCGGCTGGGAAACGTCGCCTGTCAACGAAACGTCATGCTGTAACAAATACTGAACTGGAGATATCGCCATGAGGCGGCGCGCATTGGGCGTATTTAATATTGCAAGCATCATTGTCATGGTGACCGCGGGTGGCGCTTTCGCCGAGGAAAAACAGACGCTTTCGATCGTGGATGATCGTGGTGTGACGGTGCAGGCCCCGGTCAACCCGAAACGGATCGCCTCGGTTTCCTACCTTGCGGTCGACGTCGCGCTTGCCCTCGGCATCAAGCCTGTTGCAACCACCTATATGACGGCCGGACGCGAACCGGACTTCCTCCTTGGCCTGACCAAGGACATGAAGCAGATCGGACAACGGGCGAAGCCCAATCTCGAATTGCTGTCGGAAGCCCGGCCCGACGTTATCATTGCCATGAAACGCTATACCGTCGGCAATGCCCCACAGTTCGAGAAGATCGCGCCCTATATCGCCTACAATATGGAGCTCCTAAGCCAGAGCTACCAGGAGGTCGCCGAGCTTTCGAAACTGTTCGGACGGCCGAAGCGCGGCGAGGAGCTGAACGCCGCCTTCAAGAAGGATCTCGAAGATTTCGCCGCAAAGGTGCCGAAGAACACGCACCCGCGTTTCCAGATCATGTGGGCGGGCGATACTCCCTTCTCCTTCCATACCGAAAACACAGCAGCATCTATCGTTGCAGCGCTCGGAGGCGACAATATCGTTGGCCCAATGACGACGGACGGCCGGTTCGGCGAGCAGCTCAGCCTCGAGACGATGCTGGAGAAAGATCCGGAAGTAATCTTCGTCTACGACAGCGGCCCGGATCGTCCGCATGAGAACAACCCCATCTGGAAGCAGCTCTCGGCGGTCAAGAACGGTCGCGTGCACTATGTCGGTGACGAGTGGGTAGAGACCAATGGTCCGATCGGCCGGGAGTTGGTGCTGCGCGAAGCCGCCCACTACCTCTACCCCGACACCTTCCCTGCCGTCGATGTTAAGGCGCAGGCGGCGAAGCTGATCCCGGCCGAGCTGCAAAATTGATGGGGAGCGCGACCGCTATGCGGCCACGCAATGATCTTCGATCGCTGGTGATGACACTCACGATCGTGGCCGTTGCCGCGACCGTGATTGCGGGCGGGCTTCTGGTCGGCGCCAAACCGCTTCAGCCGCGGGCGCTTTGGACGATCCTGTTCCAACCCGACGGGAAGATCGATTCCATTGTCGTGTGGACATTGCGGTTGCCGCGCAGCCTTGCGGCTTTCATCGGAGGCGCCGGTCTCGGCGTCTCCGGTTATCTGCTGCAGACGCTAACCCGCAATCCGCTCGCCGGACCGGGTCTGACCGGGGTGACATCCGGGGCGGTGACACCGATCGTTTTCTGTTTCGTTTTCATGCCGTGGCTCTCGTCAGTATATTATCCGTTGGTCGGACTGGCGGGCGGTTTGGCGGCTGCGCTGTTGACCTTCTGGGTCTCACGCGGGGGCAGAGGACGCCCCTTGCATCTGGCCCTTGGCGGCGTCAGCGTCTCATTGTTCTTGAGTGCGCTCACCACCTACATCCTCTTGTTGAGCGGACCGCAGGTGCCGTCATTGCTTTTCTGGCTAGCCGGCGGCTTCCAAGGACGTTCGTGGACGCAGCTCGCATACATGACCCCATGGGTTTTTCTAGGCACCGCCGGCGCATTGGCATGCCAGCGGGTGATCGGGCTTCTCGCCCTTAGCGAGCACGCGGCGGCCGGGATGGGGTTGCAGCTTTCTTTTTGGAAGCCATTGCTGCTTCTTCTCGCCGTTTTTCCCGTAGCCGGCGTCACGCCGGTCGCGGGTCCCGTTGCGTTCGTCGGGTTGGCGGCACCACACATTACCAGGCTCTTGGGGCCGAAAGGTCCGGGATGGACGATTACGCTCACCGCGGCAATCGGCGGCCTGATGGTGGTTGCCGCCGACGTGATTGCGCGAAGCGTTGCGGCTCCCCAGGAGCTGCCGGTTGGCATCGTCACGGCGCTGATAGGAGGGCCGTTGTTCATCTACCTCGTGCAAAGCCGCAGCGTTTCCTTCAAGGGAGAAGCGTGAGCATGACCACCAGTTTGTCGCTCCGGAATACCGGCAGCGCCCGCTTCCTTCTCGCCTTTGTCTTCATCGCGCTCCTCTCCTTCATGCTGGCGGTGTTTATGGGCGTGGCCGATATTCCCCCATCGGGTGTCGTCGCTGTGTTCACGGGACACGGTTCGCGGCAGGCGCAATCGGTCATTATGGATATCCGCCTGCCCCGCATTGTGACGGGTATGCTGGCTGGCATTCATCTCGCTGTTGCCGGTCTTATTCTTCAAAGTGTTACCCGCAACCCGCTGGCCGATCCTTCGATCATGGGTGTCTCGCAGGGGGCAACGCTTGCAGTCACCATCTTTCTGCTGTTCACAGTCTATATTCACTATTCCGGGTCGACGACTGTCGTCGAACTTCCGCTGGAGTGGCTGCCGGCCGTCGGCACGGTAGGAGGTCTGGGGGCAGGCGGGATCATCTATGTGCTGGCCTTTCGTCTTGACCTGGGACCGCTTCGCATCACGCTTTGCGGCATCGCGGTGGGAGCCGTGCTGCAGGCGCTGTCCGTCGGATTGATCGCAGGCTGGGGCTCCGCGCGGATCGAAGTCCTGCTGGAATGGCTTTCCGGCAGTTTGTACGCGCGCAGTTGGGAACATGCCGCCTTCCTGTTTCCATATACGATTGCCGGTCTCGCAGTCTTGCCCATCATCCGAAGACCGCTGGAACTCCTGCGCTTCGATGCTTCCACTGCCCGATCCTTCGGGCTTTCTTACCGGCGGCAATTTTCGCTTGCGCTGCTTTTGTCCTGCGCGCTTGCGGCAAGTGCAGTTGGTACGGTCGGCCCTATCGTCTTCATCGGGCTTATCGTCCCTCACCTTGCCCGCTTTCTGGCCGGCGGACGTGCCACCCTCGTCCTGCCGCTGACGGTCGCCCTCGGCGCCGTAACCGTTACCCTGGGAGACCTTGTCGGTCGTCTGATAGGACAGGCCGACGAAATCCCGATCGGCATCGTCACGGCGATCTGCGGCGTTCCCGTGCTCATCGCGCTTCTGCGCAAAACCCCATGAAGATGCCATGCTACTGTCCTGTTCCCGTCTATCCGTCGCCTACGGCGCTCGAAGAGCGCTGAACGCCCTCGATCTCTCCTTCAGGCCGGGCGAGATCCGCGCGCTGATCGGACCCAACGGCTCCGGAAAGAGCACCGCCCTCCAAGCCCTTTCCGGCCTGATCAAGCCGGTGGGAGGAAAGACGGAGATCGACGGTAGGCCGATCACATCCATGTCACGCCGCCAATTGGCCAAGCACCTCGCATTTCTGCCGCAGCAGCCGGCTGCGCCTGATGAGATGACCGTGGCGCAACTGGTCCGGCAAGGTCGCTTCGCGCATGTCGGTCTGTTCCGGAACTATGGCCAGCAGGACGAAGATGCCATCCGCTGGGCGCTGGAGAGCACCGGCCTTCAAAGCTTCGCCGACAGGAGCCTTCGCGAATTGTCCGGCGGCGAGCGCCAGCGTGCCTGGATCTCGGCGGCGATTGCGCAGGAGGCACGGATCCTGCTTCTCGACGAGCCGACGTCGTTCCTCGACATCGGCTACCAGGTGGAGGTCCTTGATCTCGTCTATCGGCTCAGCAGGGAAAAGGGTGTCACCATCATCATGGCGATCCACGATCTCAATCAGGCAATGTCCGTCTGCGACCAGATCTCACTGCTCGATAGCGGCAATCTTGTATTTGACGGTGACCCAAAGGTACTGGCCGACACTGGGCTGATCGAAAAGGTCTTCCGGGTGAAAGGTCGTTTTGTGCCAATCACCTCGGATGCGCCCCCTCATTTCGATGTCGAGCTAGCGCACCGGTATCAAGGCGCGTGATCAAGGAGTAGCTCAGCATTCCGGCCAGCCGCCGAGTGGAGAGGTATGGAGGGTAATTTGAGCAAAAATGTTAATTCGTTGGAGGTACCCCACCGCGCCCGACTGCGCGACAGCTTCGGCACCCGATGCCATCTTTTGGTCGGCTTCAAATTTCCTTCGCGCATTATTCGACGGCTCTTGGGTAAACGACCGCTCAGCCTTGGGACCAACAGGGAACATCTAAAAGAATCCCGAGGTGGGGATGATGCCGTAGCAAGCTACATGGGAGTCCCTGGAGAGGACCCAATACGTCATCCCGATAATGCAACGAACCACCGCCAACGCGAGATGTTAACCGATGTCGAGATCCGCGACCTACGCAGCAGAGCGTTGATTTCAGCCTTGTCTAATTCGGTTTCTTCATGCTGGAAACGTTGCTGATCGGACATGGTGTCCCGAACATCTCATCCGAATGGTTACCCCAACAGTAGCGTGTACCTGATCTCGAACAGACCAGAACTCTTCGATCCAGTCATTCCGTTGAACTGGCGAGATCTCCGGCGAAAATTGCAAATGCGCTCGTGAAGGGATCAGACACGGACCCAGTCGTTTGCACCGCAGAAATGGGCAAATCCCTTCGCAGAATTTGAGCGTTGTCCTCTGTCCGAGGACGAAGGACAACGGACCTGGCTGAAGCCGTGCAGCCACCGTAGATGGCACTCGCTACTTCAATGACCCTCCAGCTCTACTGGATGGGGATTTCAGCAAGTTTCACTTCGGTGTAACATCAAAACCGAACCACTTCTGCGACAGCTTAGCGATCGTTCCGTCCGCCTTGGCGGCGGCGATCGCACCATTGAACATGGCTTTCAGCTCTGTGTCGTTCTTGCGCAGACCGACAGAACTGCCCCGGCCGAGCATGCCGCCCTGGAAGCGAGGTCCGGTCACGATCATGTCCTCGTTGCCTGGCTTTGCCGCTGCTGTCGAAAGATAGGCCATGGACGCCATGATGAGATCGACGCGGCCTGCCTTCAGATCGAGATCATGCTGCTCGGTCGTCTTGTATTCGCGGATATCGGCGACGCCCTTTAGGTACTTATCCAGGAAAGTCGCAGCGATCGATGCGGTCTGTACGCCGATCGTCTTGCCCTTGAGTATGGGTTCAAGCTCCTTCACCGCCTTGGCGGAGCCGGCTTCGTCCGTTGCGAGCGAAAAGACCTCGCCCTTCAAAGGCAGGTTGGCGAGCGGGGAGTCTTTCAATGTCGCAAAAGTCTGCCCTGTCGTACCGTAGGAATCGCTGAAGGCAATGACTTCTTCACGTTTGGCAGTCGCCGACATGCCGGAAATGATCGCATCGAACTTGCCGGCATTCAGCGCAGGGATCATGCCGTCAAAGGGCTGGATCACGGTCGTGCATTCGACCTTCATGTGAGCGCAGAAATATTTGATCAACTCAATTTCATAACCGTCGAGGCTGCCATCGGCCTTGGTAAAGTTCCATGGACGAAACGCGCCCTCGGTCGCGATCGTCACATGTGTCCATTTCTTCTCATCGGCGCGCACGGCCGTCGAAACGGCCAAGGTGGCGATCATCATGAGCGCCGTCAAAATTGCAGTCAGGTATTTCATGCTCGAGTTCCCCTTGTTGATTGAACGTGATGTGTCATTGGCTGATGAACTGGCGGAAGCGCTCCGATTGCGAGTTCGAAAAGACGTCCTGGGGCTTGCCGTCTTCCTCAACGACACCCTTATGCAGAAAGATGACGCGGCTGGAGACGTCGCGCGCAAAACCCATCTCATGCGTCACGACCAGCATTGTGCGTCCTTCCTCGGCAAGCGAACGCATGACGCGCAGCACTTCGCCGACGAGTTCGGGATCGAGCGCGGACGTCGGTTCGTCGAACAGCATCACCTTCGGATGCATGGCGAGAGCGCGGGCAATGGCGGCACGCTGCTGCTGGCCGCCGGAAAGGTGGGCTGGATAGAAATTGCGCTTGTCGGCAATGCCGACCTTGGCAAGCAAGGCTACCGCTTCCTCTGTGCATTCGGCGCGGGATCGGCGCTGAACGTGGATCGGAGCCTCGATCAGGTTTTCGAGGATCGTCTTGTGAGACCAGAGATTGAAGCTCTGGAACACCATTCCGAGCTGCGAACGGATCCGGTCGACCTGCTTTCCATCTGCGGCACGGTGCGTACCACGAGCATTGCGCTGCATGCGGATCGTTTCGCCGGCGACGGTTACCTCACCGGAATCCGGGGTTTCCAGCAGATTGATGCAGCGTAGGAAGGTCGATTTTCCCGAACCCGAAGAGCCAAGAATGGAGACGACATCGCCTTCGAGCGCATCAAGGGAAATGCCCTTCAGAACCTCGACGGGCCCGAAGCTCTTGTGCATGTCGCGCACGCTGAGTGCGATTGGCATGGTGTTCATTGTGCTTCTCCTGCGGAGGCTGTCTTCATGGCGTTCTCACGGGTGACGGGAAGAGGAGCGCGCAAATGCGGGCTCAACCGGTACTCGGCAAATTGAATGAGACGCGTCAGCACAAAATTGATGGCGAGATAGATCGCTCCGGAGACCACGAAAACCTCGATTGCCCTATAGGTTTCCGAGATGATCTTGGCGGCGACACCCGTCACCTCCATCAGCGTGATGATCGAGGCGAGCGACGTCGCCTTGACCATCGATATCATTTCGTTGCCGTAGCCGGGCAGGGCCTGGCGGATCGCCAGTGGCAATATGATGCGGCGAAACATCAGTAAGCGATGCATGCCGCAAGCACGAGCAGCTTCGATCTGACCATGCGGTACAGAAAGCAGGCCGCCGCGAATGATTTCGCTGGCATAGGCCGCGGTATTCAAGGTCAGCGCCAGAACCGCGCACCAATAGGGATCACGCAGGAACGGCCAGACGATACTGTGCCGTATGACTGGAAACTGGCCGAGGCCGTAATAGATGAGGAATATCTGCACCAACAGAGGTGTAGCACGGAATACAAAGACATAGAGCCGCGCGAACCAATTCAGCACGGCGACGCCGGAAAGCCGGGCAAGCGCCAGCAGCAGCGCCAGAATCGCTCCGAGGCAGATCGACGTCACGGCTAGCTCGATCGTCAATGGAATTGCTGCAATCAGACTCAAAAATGTCTCTTCAAGAAACTGCCAATCCATCAGCGCCTCCTCACGCCGCGAGACAGGCGCCGCTCGGCCTGCTGGATGACGAGGCTCGAAAGCGTCGAGATCATCAGATAGATCGTGCCGGCGATCAGGTAGAAATCGAAGGGAAGCCCGGTCGATCCCGCTCCGACCTGGGCCTGACGCAGGAGTTCGGCGACGCCGGTGATCGATACCAGTGCCGACTCCTTCAAGACGACCTGCCAGACATTGCCGAGACCGGGAAGCGCATGACGCAGGGTCAATGGCGCAATGATCCGCCGCAGGCGAAGCCAGCGCGGCATGCCGCAAGCAATAGCAGCTTCGATCTCGCCAGGATGGACAGCCTTGAACCCGCCTCGCAGCACCTCAGTAAATTGGGCACCTGATGTAACGCCCACGGCCAGCGAACCGGCGAGAAAGCCCGGAAAGCCGAGAAAGCCTTCCGCGCCGAAAAGCTTGCCGACCGCCGTGACCACGGCGCTGCCGCCGAAATAGAAGAGATAGATGACCAGCAGATCGGGGATGCCGCGCAGCACCGTCGTATAGGCGTCAGCGGAGGCGCGAGCAAAGCCATTGCCGGCGATCTTGGCCCAGGCCGTGAGCGTTCCGATGCTGGCTCCGACGGCATAGCCGGCGATGGCAACCAGAATGGTCATCCACGCTCCGGCCAGAAGGGCATGCCCCCAGCCGTCCGGGCCGAAGCCAGCAAGCTCAAATAAACTTGGCTGGCTCATGATCCAGCCCCAGGGAGAACAGTTGCGACAAGTGACATTGTCTAGCCTCAGCTACAGGTAACGCAGTGAAGAGCGCTCAATTGGTCTCGAAGGTCGGCGTCAGATCGATCTTGCTCCATTTTTCCGAGAATTGCTTGATCGTGCCATCCTTGGCGGCTTGCTTGATGGCATCGTCGAATTTGGCCTTCAGATCGGTTTCGCCCTTGCGCATGCCGAGCGCGACTTCGGTTGCCAGCATTGCGCCCTTCACCAGCGGACCCGACATCATCAGATCATCGTTGCCGGGCTTGCCGAGCACGGAGGTTTCATAAACGCCGCTGTCGAAACCCGCATCGATGCGTCCGGCCTTCAGATCGAGATCGCGTTCTCCGGAATTCTTGTAGGCACGCACGGTGACATCGGATCCGAAATAGCTGTTGATCAACTGCTCCTGGCTGGTCGACTGAACCACACCGACGGTCTTTCCCTTGAGCGCCTTGCCGATTTCGGCCATCACCGGGTCGGCCTTGGCCTTGTCGTTCAGATTCAAGCGCTCGCCGGTCATCGGCAGGGAAGAGACAGGCCCGTCCTTCAGAAGCAGGAAGCTCGCAACGCCACTCGCATAAGGTACTGTGAAATCGACCACCTGCTTGCGCTTCTCGTTGATGCCAAGCGTCATCACCAGATCGAACTTGCCGGCACTTAGGCTTGGGATCATCGCATTCCATTCGCCGGCAATCAGTTCGCAATCGACCTTGGCGCGTTTGCAGAGATCATTGATGAGATCGACGTCGAAACCGGCCAGTTTGCCGCTGGAATCCATGAGGTTCCAGGGCGGAAAGGCGCCTTCGATACCGACCTTGACGTGCGTCCAGTCCTTGGCGCCGGCCGCAAGCGGGACCAGGAAGGCAATGGCGCCGAACACGGCAGCAAACAGGTTTCTATTTTTCATTTTCAGTTCCCTCTTTTCGGCTTCGAAGTGCCGTTTGTTTAGTTTGAGATATGACTGCGTCAGTCCTCCAGCGACGCGCGCAATGCCGCATTGGCTTGCCTCAGCGCATGCGCGAGGCGATTTCTCACCTGACGGGCATGGACGGCATAGAAAGCGGTCTCTGGCGATGCCGCGGGCAGTGCCGCTAGCGCTCGAAGTCCCTCCAGCGACGGCCACGCCGGGTGCGGAAGGGCGGAATCATGATGGAAGCGCTCGCCGCTCGTATAGTTCAGCGGCACGAGATGGCGGCTGGCACGCATGAGCGAGGCGTTGATGCGGGCGACCTTGGCGGCAGACAGGTCCTTGGCCTTCAATATGGCGTTTGCGTTGAAGCGCAACTCATGGATGGCATTTGCAAGAACCGAGATGTCGATGCGACCGGTAAGATCCACTTGCAGCCGGACAATCTGTTTGCCAAGGGCTTCCGCATAAACAGTGTAGTCCAATGGCAGGATCGGCGAGGTCAACAGGCGCCAAAGTATCTCCAGCACAATCTGTGTATCCCGGAGGAGATTGTCAGGATCGATACGTTCCGCAGTGTCGTGCGGTGTATGCCACCACCAGCCGAGCGCCGTCAGCATCTTGACGGGTCCAGGCGGCTGATGGCTGAGGCTTCCGAACATCGAGGGGATGCCGACACCCCAGAAGGATTGATCTGCTGCCCGACCGTGACGTCTGCCGGCATGTTTTTGTCCGGTCAGCCGTTCGATGACCTCGCCCGCCAGAGGCTTCAACTCGTCGATGACGCCGGAATTGGTGAGAATGGTCGCGCCCTCGCCGCCGGTGGAATCAACATTGACATGTGCCGCGCAACGGCGATCGAGCTCGTCAAAATATTCGTCAGCATACCAGGCAGAACCGGAGTAGCGTCCGTGCGAATGGCCGGACCAGAAGCAGATGCGCAGACCGCGTTGCCAATCCCTTGCCCGAAGGGCAAGCAGGCGTGCCGCCTCCAGCATCGTCGCGTTGGCGCCGCCATTGTCCATGACCCCGAAATGCCAGGTATCATGATGGCCTGAAAACAGCACGAATGGCTCATCCTCACCCGCCGGCTGAAGTTCGGCGACCAGGAGCGGCGTCTTGCGCCATCCGGTGTCGACTTCTGCCGTAAGAGTTGTGTGCACCTTTCCACCCCGGGCGAGCCGTTCGCGCAGGCGCATGCCGTCTTCCCTGGCAATAGTGCAGATCACGGTCTTCGGGAGTTGAGCCCGCGTATGTTGCGACGGGCTGCCCCAGACCGGCGACACGCACATTTCGTAGAGATGTTCGTTCGGGCTGACGTGAAGCTGGCCGCAAGCGCCGGCCGCGCTCGCAAGTGCGGCGACTTCCTCGGTGGCAATTCCGTCGACCAGAACGATTTTGCCGGTCACGTCCTTGCCGACGAAATCGGCTTCCGTCCCTTCGCCGACATAGACGAGGTCACCGCTTATACCTCCTGACCCGCTCGAAACCGACATCGAATGGGTAATGCAACGAAGATTCTCGCCTTCGATCTCAACCTTTGCCACACCGGGCAGGCTGATGAAGGCATCATGCGACAGCAGCTGCGTGCGGTATCCGTAGCTGCCCATCTGCGCTTGAAGATAATGGAAGCTCTCTAGTTCCTCCGGCGTTCCCGACAGTTTGACCCGGCGGGCGAACTCGCGGATATGCGTCATCAGCTGTTCACGATCTGGCTGCAAGGCCAAGTCAGGCATGGGCCTTCTCCGGTAGCGGCGGTTCGACGTCATCGGGGATCGGGTTGACGAAAGGCGTTCCCTCAAGGCGCGCCTTGTGATCGGCCTTGGCGGCTTCGATCAACTTGGGATTACGGATGAGATCAGCTGCCGTGCTGGCCATCACCTTGGCAGCATGCTCGGTTCCCTTGTGAGCAGCCGGCAGCTTGCCTTGGGCGACCAGTTGCCAGGAATGGCCGGGCGTGCCGATGGCGTAGGTCGCGCCGCGCATCTGCACTGTTGGCACCACCCAGCTCACGGTTCCGACATCGGTGGAGCCGACCAGCGTGCCATCGCCGGCGTTCAGCGGGAAAATCTCCTCGCAGAGCGGCTGATCCCTCCTCGGTTTTAGCGCGAAACGGCCATAGGAGGCTGCGATATCCTCAGCGTTGAAGGTCTTTTGGAACTTGCGGGCTATTTCCCGGTCCGCATCATCGAACTGTGGAGGACCGAGCCGCTGCAGATGCGAGAACATGCATTCTTCGAGCGGCGTGTTGCCGACGAGATTGGCGTCGCCGCTAATGATCTCGCTGCGAACAGTCGTCTCGGTCATCAAGGCTGCACCTTCGGCAACTTTCCTGACACGGGCAACCAGGGACAGGAGCTCCGGCAAGGTTCTCGCGCGCACGAGATAACGCACTGTGGCGCGCGCCTGCACGACGTTGGGTGCCGCGCCACCCGCATCGGTGATGGCATAGTGGATGCGAGCGCTTGAAGGCATA
>JBCNPI010000450.1:0-4190 GCA_039593415.1 Rhizobium sp.
GGGTCTTTTGACCATGTCCCTGGTGCAATTTGGGAGGATTGATTCATGGCAACTACGTCCGTAGCGGAGACGACGAGTCGAGGCATGACCAGGGAAGAGAAGAAGGTCATCTTCGCCTCCTCCCTGGGAACCGTGTTCGAATGGTACGACTTCTACCTTTATGGGTCCTTGGCCGCCTTCATCGGCGCGACCTTTTTCAGCGATTATCCGGAAGCAACCCGCAACATCTTCGCCTTGCTGGCCTTTGCCGCGGGCTTCCTTGTCCGGCCGTTTGGCGCACTGGTCTTCGGACGGATCGGCGACCTCGTCGGTCGCAAATATACCTTCCTCGTCACGATCCTGATCATGGGCCTATCGACTTTCCTGGTCGGCGTTCTCCCCGGTTCCGCAAGCTGGGGTCTTGCAGCTCCCGTCATTCTGATTGCCCTGCGCATGCTGCAGGGCCTGGCACTTGGCGGCGAATATGGCGGTGCCGCCACCTATGTCGCCGAACACGCGCCAGACAACAAGCGCGGCTACTATACGTCCTGGATCCAGACGACTGCGACGCTCGGACTTTTCCTGTCGCTGATCGTCATCCTCATCGTGCAGAACGCGGTCGGCAAGGATGCCTTTGCCGTCTGGGGATGGCGCATTCCTTTCCTTCTCTCCTGCATTCTGCTCGCCATCTCAGTCTGGATTCGGCTGTCACTGAGTGAATCACCGGCTTTCAAGAGGATGAAGGAAGAGGGCAAGGGCTCCAAGGCGCCCCTTTCCGAGGCCTTCGGCCAGTGGAAGAATGCGAAGATCGCCCTGATCGCGCTGCTCGGCCTCACAGCCGGTCAGGCAGTCGTCTGGTATGCCGGTCAGTTCTATTCGCTGTTCTTTCTACAGAACGTGCTGAAGGTCGATGGCCAGTCGGTCAACATCATGATCGCGATCGCGCTTCTGATCGGCAGCATATTCTTCGTGGTCTTCGGCTGGTTGTCCGACAAGATCGGCCGCAAGCCGATCATCATGGCGGGCCTTGCGCTGGCGATCCTGACCTATTTCCCGCTGTTCAAAGCGCTGACCCATGCCGCAAACCCTGCGCTCGCCCAAGCGGAGCAAACCGTCCGGGCCACAGTGACGGCTGCTCCTGGCGACTGCACGTTCCAGTTCAATCCGGTCGGCACCGCCAAGTTCAACAATTCATGCGACATCGCCACATCCTTGCTGTCGAAGTCGTCCGTGCCCTATACGATCACCGAAGGTCCAGCCGGGCAGCCGGCAACCGTCAAGCTCGGCGACGCAACAGTGACCTCCTACGACGCAACAGCGGCCGGTGCCGGTGCTGCGGCCAAGAGCGCCGCATTCACGCATGACATGAACCTTGCCCTGCAAAAGGCCGGTTTCCCGCTGGCGCGCGATCCTGCCAAGGTGCCGGACGCCAAGCTGGATGCATTCATCGCCGCCAATCCCGAACTGGGGCTCAATGCGGCGACGGTGCGGGCGGGCGAAAAGACTATGACACCCGTCGCCGATCTGGTGAAGGCGAAGCTTCTGACGGCAGACCAGGCGGCCGGAGCGACGGAGATGCCCGTCTATACCATCGCCAATGGCGGTGCCTTCAAGATGGTTGCCGACCCTGCGGCCGTCAATTGGCCGCTCACGATCCTGATCCTGACGATTCTCGTCATCTACGTGACCATGGTCTACGGCCCGATTGCCGCAATCCTGGTGGAGATGTTCCCGACCCGCATCCGCTATACCGGCATGTCGCTGCCCTATCATATCGGCAACGGCTGGTTCGGCGGCCTGCTCCCGGCAACGGTTTTCGCAATGAGCGCCGCCAAGGGCGATATCTACTATGGCCTTTGGTATCCGATCGCGATCGCTGCGATGACACTCGTCATCGGCCTTATCTTCGTTCGCGAAACCAAGGGCGTCGATCTTCACACTATCGAATAGCCACATGAAGGCCCGGCGTTCAGATGCGGCACGCCGGGCCTTTCTTTGGTTTCCTCTTAGCCCTTTCTGCCGAAGCGCGGATATCAGGTTCCACAAAGAGCGTGCAGCAGCAATAGAAGGGAAAAGAGAACCATCAGGCCTGCCAGGAGATGCTGCAGGATCGACCAGATGCGCTTGGTTGCGGCGCGGCTTGGCCGGCTTCCAAGAGAAGCAAGATAGAGAACCGTGTCCATGAAAGCTCCTGACGCAAACATCCGCGTAAGCGAGGATGTTGAGCCCTATTATTGTCTATAAATTTAGTAGACAAAAGAAATCATTTTCTGGCTTCCCAGGGCATTTCGGACAAATAAAACTCACCCATCGCAGCGAGAGATCGTCTGATCGATCGCGTCGTCAACCATTAGGATCGTCAATAAACCCAAGCCAAAATCGAATGAAAATTTATTCTATAGAATAAATGAACAATGCAAGGCCAATCCTTGTGATCGCGTGGCCGTGGCTTACGAGTGTCATAAACGATCACCGAACCTCCACTCATGACCTTGCTTGACGTTCGAAATCTCTCGCTTGCCTTCGGCTCGACGCAGGCCCTGGCAGATGCGTCGCTGACAATCGATCGCGGCGAGACCGTTGCGCTGATGGGAGCCAATGGCGCCGGCAAGTCGACGCTGGTGAAGATTCTTTCCGGCATTCATCATCCGGACACCGGCCAGATTCTCTGGAATGGCAGTGACTATCGGGCCGACAGTCCGGCGGCGGCAAGCGCCCAAGGCATCGTGACCGTGCACCAGTCGACCGATGTCGTCGGTGTGCCCGGTCTCTCCGTGGCGGATGCCCTTTTGCTCAATCAATTCGCCGACGGGCGCCAACCCTTCTTTCTCTCGACGCGTTCGGTACGGCGAAAAGCGGAAGCCATTCTATTGGAAGCCGGCTTCGATCTGCCGCTCGACCGGGATTTTGCCGAGCTCGGCACGGCGGACAGACAGATGGTCGCCATCGCCCGCGCCCTCTCCAACAAGGCGCAGCTGCTGATCCTGGACGAACCGACGGCAAGCCTTTCTGCGCGCGAAACGGCGCGGTTTTACGATATCGTCCGCACGCTGAAAATCCGTGGCCTGGCTATACTCTATATCTCGCATCGAACAGCCGATCTCGATGCGCTTGCCGATCGCGTGGTCGTCTTGCGGGGTGGCCGCAATGTCGGTGCCTTTACTCGTCCCATCGATTTTGACGTAGCCATCGAAACCATGATCGGGCGATCGATGACGGCAGCCCGTCCGCATCGCCGCGAACAGTTCGGCCGAGCCACGCTGGAACTTCGGGATGTTCGGCTGCTTGCCAACAGCCCGCCGATCGATCTCAAGCTCCATGCCGGCGAAGTCGTGGCGATTACCGGCGTTCTTGGAGCCGGCAAGAGCCGGCTTCTCTCGGTCCTCTTCGGCCTCGAACGCCCCGCCGCCGGCATCGCGCTTCTCGATGGCCTCCCCTTTCAACCTGCCTCGCCCGCGGATGCGATCGCGCTCGGCGTCGTCATGGCTGCCGCCGATCGGCATCGCTCCTCGCTCATGCCCTCGGACTGGCCGGGAGAAAGCATTGCGGCGACGATCAGCCTGCCGCATCTGAAGCAATGGTATCCCTCCGGCTTCCTGTTTTCGCGACGAGAGGCCCGCGAGGGCGCAAAGGGCATCCGGCGTCTCGGCATAAAGGCGCCTGGCCCGGATGCATCCGTCTGGTCGCTTTCCGGCGGCAATCAGCAGAAGGTCGTGCTCGCGCGCTGGGAGGCCGAGCCGAGCCGCCTGCTGCTGCTCGACGAACCCTTTCAGGGCGTCGACGTCGGCGCGCGCCAGGATATCATCGCCGCCATACGCGCCCATAGCGATCGCGCCACACTGATCGCGACATCCGACCCTGAAGAGGCGCTCGAGGTCGCCGACCGGGTGCTGGTGATGGAGCATCATGGCCTGAAAGATGGTGCCGATGCGACGGCCGCTGGCGACAAAACGAGGAATATGCTGATGAGTGAAAGAACCGCTGACATCCCCGAACAGCGCAAGGCAGCAGACAGCACGATACCGCCACAGGAATTCCTGCGGCGGGGAGCGGTATTTCTTCTCCTGTTTGCCCTCGTGATCATCTTCAGCGTCACCCAACCCGCCTTCATCAACATCAGCAATTTAATGAGCATCCTGCAGGCCGTTTCGGTGGTCGCCATCATCGGCGCAGGCGTCGCCGTGTCGCTCGCCGTCGGCGGCTTCGAGCTG
>JBCNPI010000451.1:0-4161 GCA_039593415.1 Rhizobium sp.
CGGAATACTTCATGTGGCGCTTCGCAACCGCGATCCGCGACAATGACGCGCTGACGCTGAAGGACTCGCTGCGCAATATCGACCTGCTCATCATCGACGACATGCAGTTCCTGCAGGGCAAGATGATCCAGCACGAGTTCTGCCATCTCTTGAACATGCTGCTCGACAGCGCCAAGCAGGTCGTCGTTGCTGCCGATCGCGCTCCCTGGGAGCTGGAATCGCTCGATCCGCGCGTGCGTTCGCGCCTGCAGGGCGGTGTGGCGATCGAAGTCGAGGCGCCGGACTATGAGATGCGTCTCGAGATCCTCAAGCGCCGTCTCGATGCCGCCCGTCAGGACGATCCGTCGCTGGAAATCCCGGCCGAGATCCTCTCGCATGTCGCCCGCAACGTCACCGCCAGCGGCCGCGAGCTGGAAGGAGCCTTCAACCAGCTCATCTTCCGCCGCTCCTTCGAGCCGAACCTGACGGTCGAGCGTGTCGACGAACTGCTGGCGCATCTAGTCGGCTCCGGCGAACCGCGCCGTGTCCGCATTGAGGACATCCAGCGCATCGTCGCACGCCACTACAACGTGTCGCGTCAGGAACTGGTCTCGAACCGCCGCACGCGCGTCATCGTTAAGCCGCGCCAGATCGCCATGTATCTGTCGAAGACGCTGACGCCGCGCTCCTTCCCGGAAATCGGCCGTCGCTTCGGTGGCCGCGATCACACGACCGTGCTGCATGCGGTGCGCAAGATCGAGGAGCTGATCTCCGGCGACAGCAAGCTGTCGCACGAAATCGAGCTGCTGAAGCGCCTCATCAACGAATAGGCCGAGCGATCGGCATCGACAGTAGATTCTACGGCCGGCTTCATCGCCGGCCGTTTCTTTTGTGCGATTATGCGGGGCGAGGAAGCACGCCTATGCAGACGGCGTCGCGCGCGAGATCTCGGAAAAAAGCCAGGCGCGCAGCGCCGCGATCGCCGGCCTTTCCAGCGCACCGGGCTGATAGACAAGGTGATAGGCAAGCGCGCTCGCAAATCCGATCGGGAAGGGCGCGATGAGGCTGCCATCCGCCAGTTCCTGCTCCACAAAGGAGCGGCGCATCAGCGCAATGCCGAGCCCTGCTTTCATCGCATGATAGGCGCCCATGCCGTCGGTGAAGACCGGCCCATGCATGGCATCCACCCGTGTTGCCCCGGCAGCTTTCAGCCAGAGCTCCCAGTCGCGCCGGTAGACATCATGGATCAGGGTCAGATCTGCGAGAGCGTCGACCGCAGGGGAGGGACCGAGTGCGGCCGCCATCTCGGGCGTACAGACCGGAACATATTCGTCGTCGAGAAATCTCTCGCTTGCCAGTCCCTCATAGCCGCCGAGGCCGTGGCGAATGGCAATGTCGATCCCATCCCGCTGGAAATCCATCATGCGATAGGAAGCGCTGATGCGCAGATCGATATCGGGATGCGCCTCCTCGAACCGTCGCAGCCGCGGCACCAGCCAGTGCGTGGCAAAGCCGGCGGTACAGGTGAGAGTCAGCACCGTATCCTTGACGCGCATCGCCAGAGCCGCCGTCGCCTCTCGGATGAGCCGGAAGGCCGTTCGCATCGTCGCGAAATATTCGGCGCCGTCATTCGTCAATGCGAGGCTGCGGGTCCGCCGCTCGAAAAGGCGAACGCCGAGCGCGCTTTCTAGGTCGCGGATTTGCAGGCTGATAGCGCCCGGCGTCACATGCAGCTCGTTTGCGGCCAGCGTCATGCTGAGATGCCGGGCAGAGGCTTCGAAGGCGCGCAGCGCCGAAAGGGACGGCAATTGATCCATGGTTGAGTTTAGCTAAATCATAATCCGAAAAAGACTCGTTTGCCAGAGCCTCCATATAGCGAGATTATTCCAGTAATTCCGGCGGTTCGCAATCCTGTCCAGATCGCCGATTGACAAGCAAAACTCAATCAGCCTGATGCTGGAGATAATTTCATGCTACAGAAATCCATGGGTGCAGTCGAATGGATCATGCTGGTGGGCCTGTCCATCCTGTGGGGCGGCTCCTTCCTGTTCAACGGCATTCTGGTGCGCGAACTGCCGCCCTTCACCATCGTCACAGCGCGTGTCGCGCTCGCCGCCATTGCTTTGCATATCATCGTACGCGCCACCGGCCATGCCATGCCGAGAGATCGCCAGACCTGGCTCGCCTTCTTCGGCATGGGCTTCCTCAACAATGTCATTCCCTTCCTGCTTATCGTTTGGGGGCAGACCCATATCGCCAGCGGGCTCGCATCCATCCTCAATGCCACCACGCCGCTCTTTGCTGTCGTCGTCGCCCATTTCCTGACGGAGGATGAAAAGATGACCGGCAACCGCCTGATCGGCGTTATCGTCGGCTTTGCCGGCGTGGCTCTGATGATCGGCCCGTCGGTGCTTGCGAGCCTCGGCTCGAACCTGCTGGCGCAGTTCGCCGTGCTGGGAGCGGCCTTCACCTATTCTCTGGCCGGCATATTCGGCCGGCGTTTTCGCCGTATGGGGCTGGCGCCCATCATTCCTGCCGCCGGTCAGGTAACCGGTTCGGCGATATTGCTTCTGCCGATCGCGCTTTTCGTCGATCATCCGTGGACGCTGGCGTTGCCCTCCACCGAGACCTGGCTTGCGCTGGCCGGCCTGGCAATCCTGTCGACCGCCATAGCCTATGTGCTGTTCTTCCGCATTCTTGCGACGGCAGGCGCCACCAACCTGATGCTGGTGACCTTTCTCATTCCCGTCAGTGCGATCCTGCTCGGGGCACTCATTCTCGGCGAGAGCCTGCAGTTGAAGCATTTCATCGGCATGGCGCTGATCGCGGTGGGTCTGGCGGCAATCGATGGGCGGCTCTTCACCCTCCCCTCGAACGGGAAGGTCGGCACGTAGTGCCGGGGTGGGGTGATCTCGGTAAGAGCTGAACACCCTCAAGGGGGAGGTGCTAACAAGCGAGATCGGCGACGACCGAGTCGAGAACCAGCATTCCCGCAGGCGTGCAGCGCAGGCGGGAATTGCCGATGCGCTCTATGAAACCGTGTTCCAGCAAAAACGCCTCGCGCTGCGGATCTGGGTCGCGGCCGGACAGTTGCTGCCAGCGGGCGAGATCGACACCTTCCCGCAGCCGCAGACCCATCAGCAGCAATTCGTCGGCCTGTTCGTCGAACCCAAGCATTTCCTGATCGACCATGCCGTGGCCGTCCCGCTCGACCATATCGAGCCAGCTCTCCGGCTTGCGTTCGGTCGCCGTCGCCAGCTTTTGTGGGCCTTGGGTCAGGCGGCCATGGGCGCCGGGGCCGATGCCGGCATAGTCGCCGTAGCGCCAATAAGTGAGGTTGTGCCGGCTCTCGGCGCCGGGCCGCGCGTGATTGGAAACCTCGTAGGCGGGCATGCCCTCGCGCTCGGTGATCTCCTGCGTTGCCTCATAGAGCAGCGCAGATTGATCCCCATCGGGCACGATCAGCTTTCCAGCCTTGTGCAGGCCGTAGAAGGGCGTTCCTTCCTCGATCGTCAGCTGATAGAGCGAGAGGTGATCGACCGCATAGGAGATAGCCTCCTTTAGCTCGCGCTCCCATTCCTCGACGGTCTGATTAGGGCGGGCATAGATGAGATCGAAGGACATGCGCGGGAAGATTTCGCGCGCCAACCTGATCGCCTTCAGCGCGTCGGCAACGTCGTGCAGGCGCCCGAGGAACTTCAGGTCGCGGTCGTTCAGCGCCTGCACGCCCATCGACACGCGGTTGACGCCGGCCGCACGATAGCCGCGAAAGCGCTCCGCCTCGACGCTGGACGGATTGGCCTCCATGGTGATCTCGATGCCGTCGGGCACATGCCAGGTCCTGGCGATGCCCTCGAGGATCGCGCCGACCGTGTCCGGCTTCATCAGGGAGGGGGTGCCGCCGCCGAGGAAGACGCTGGTGACCGTCTTCGGTCCGCTGATCATTCGCATCGTCGTCATTTCCTTGAGGAAAGCGGCGGCGAAGCGCTCTTGGTCGACCGGCTGATGGCGGACGTGGCTGTTGAAATCGCAATAGGGACACTTGGCCGCGCAAAAAGGCCAATGGACATAGACACCGAAACCGGGCTCGCCGGTATCGGGCAGCAATTGCGCCCCGCGCATCAGGTCCTGTGTATCCACGATTTCCACGAAGTGAGCTTACGCCTCCAGGCAGGTTTCGAC
>JBCNPI010000452.1:0-4122 GCA_039593415.1 Rhizobium sp.
GACGCCTTGGCCCGATCGGAAACTGGATCTATCATGGAAAGAGCCGATAATCCTCCGAGACCTGCCGGTCAATCGTCCGTCGATCTGCTGATCGTCGGCGGCGGAATCATGGGCCTGTGGGCGGCCGTTCATGCCGAGCGTCTTGGCATCCAGACATTGCTTGTCGAAGCCGGCCGTTTTGGGCAGGGAGCGAGCGGCGGCCTGCTTGGCGCGCTGATGCCGCACATGCCGGACAAATGGTCCGACAAGAAGCAATTTCAGTTCGATGCGCTGGTCTCGCTTGAAGGGGAAATTGCGGCACTGGAGGCTATGACCGGTCTTTCGGCAGGCTACCGTCGCGCCGGCCGCCTGATTCCGTTGCCGAAGCCGCATTTGAGGCAGATCGCGCTCGGTCATTCCCGGGATGCGGAGGCGCATTGGCGGCATGGAGAGCGTCGGTTTCACTGGCATGTGCTCAATGCGGCACCCGTCGAAGGCTGGATCGAGCCTTCGCTCGCCGAAAGCGGGTTTGTATATGATACCCTGGCCGCGCGCGTCGCGCCTCGCGCCTTTCTAGATGTACTTTGTAAATTTCTGGCCGGTGCACGGCATGTCCGGCTCGCTGAGGGCACAGCTGTCGAGAGCCTTGATCCGGATCGGGGTCTGGCGCGCACGAATGAGGGCGATATTGCCTTCGGGCGCGCCATCCTTGCCGCCGGTCATCACTCCTTTCCAATTCTTGACGGGCTGACGGAAGGGCGCAAATCCTCGCTCGGCCAGCCGGTCAAAGGGCAGGCGGCCATGCTGAAGGCCGATGTCGATGGAGGCCTCCCCGTCATTTTCAGGGACGGCCTCTATATCGTGCCCCATGAGAAGGGACTGGTCGCAGTCGGCAGCACGAGCGAGAATCGTTTCGACGATCCGATGTCGACGGACGGGCAGCTCGACGATCTGCTCGCCGCGGCACGTATCATGGCGCCAGTTCTGTCCGGCGTAGAAGTGATGGAACGCTGGGCCGGGCTGCGTCCGAAAGCGGTGGATCGAGATCCGATGGTGGGCGCGCATCCCGATCATCCCTCGCTGATTGCATTGACCGGAGGCTTCAAGGTGAGCTTCGGTTTGGCGCATCGGCTGGCCGAGGCGGCCGTGCGGGAGGCGGCGGATATACCGTGTTGCTTCAAATTGCCGCTGAGCTTCACTTTAGCAAGTCATATTTCAGTCATATCACATAAAACGTGAATTCACGCCCCTTCCGGGTCGTCAATCTGTCACGCAAATCACCTATCTCCTTGGCCATCGGTGCCGGTTTGTCGCGCCCTGGAGGAGATTTCATGCGCTACGCCATTTGCTTCACACCGTCTGCGAGCGATCCGCTGACGCTTGTGGCGGCGAATTGGCTCGGCCGCAACGTCTATTCCGGCGAGATGGTGGATCCGCCGGCAGTCCGCGGGCTTGGTATCCATGAGATCGCTTTCTACACTGCGGTTCCGCGCCGCTATGGTTTCATGGGACTTCTGAAGGCGCCGTTCCGGCTGGCCGAAGACATGACCGAGGCGGGGCTGCTGCGCGACCTGATGCGGTTTTCGGGCACGGTCGCACCCTTCGAGCTTCCCGAGCTCGAGGTCGCGCGGCTCGGCGGCGCACTGGGCCTGGTTCCTTCCACGCCGAGCCAGCAGATGCATTTCCTGGCGGCATCGCTCGTGCAGACTTTCGATCCATATCGGGCACCGTTGAGCGAGGCCGAGATCGAAAGGATCGATCCGGATGGGCTTTCTGCGACGCAGTTCGCCAATCTCCATCGCTGGGGCCATCCGCATGTCATGGATGAGTTCCGCTTCCAGATGATGCTAACGGGCACGGTGAGCTCAAGCGATATGCCGCGCATCGAACGCGCGCTACGCGATTTCTTCGAGCCGGCTCTGGCTGCGCCCGTTCCCGTATCCAACATCGCCCTGATGATGGAAGAGGGCGCAGGCGGTCCCTTCCGGGTGCACTCGCTGCATCCCATGGGAAAGGTCAGCGCCCGCAAGATCGCTTAGATTAGCGGATGGCGTTCACGCCAATACCCTGCTTTGAAGCGAAAGTGATTTTTCCAGTTTCCGTCTCGACTTTCCCGACGTGGATGCTACCGTTCCGCGATCAGAGAAGGTGCTTCAATGTCGGAAATCTATCCCCGTAATCTTATCGGCTACGGCCGCAACACGCCTGACCCCAAATGGCCGGGAGATGCCCGCATCGCGGTGCAGTTCGTGATCAATTATGAAGAGGGCGGGGAAAGCTGCATTCTCGATGGTGATGGCGGCTCCGAAAGCCTGCTGTCCGAGATCGTCGGCGCAGCTTCCTGGCCGAATCAGCGCAATCTCAACATGGAATCGATCTACGAATATGGTTCGCGTGCCGGCTTTTGGCGGCTATGGCGCATGTTCACCGAGCTCAAGGTTCAGGCGACCGTCTATGGCGTGACGCTCGCCATGGCGCGCAATCGGGAAGCGGTTGCCGCCATGAAGGAAGCCGGCTGGGAGATTGCGAGCCACGGCTACCGCTGGCTGGAATACAAGGACTTTTCCGAGGATCTGGAGCGCAAGCACATCCTCGAAGCCGTTCGGCTGCATACCGAACTCACCGGCGAGCGGCCTTACGGCATGTACCAGGGCAAGCCGTCGGACAATACGCTGCGGCTCGTTATGGAGGAGGGCGGTTTCCTCTATTCCTCCGATTCCTATGCCGACGATCTGCCCTTCTGGGTCGATGGTCTGAACGGCAAGCCGTTCCTGATCATCCCCTATACGCTTGAGACCAACGATATGCGCTTTGCGACGCCGCAAGGCTTCAATTCCGGCGACCAGTTCTTCACCTATCTGAAGGACGCTTTCGACACGCTCTACGAAGAAGGCAAGCATGGCAGCCCGAAGATGATGTCTATCGGTCTCCATTGCCGCCTCGTCGGCCGGCCCGGTCGCGCTGCGGCGCTGCGTCGGTTCATCGAATATGTTCAGAAGCACGACAAGGTCTGGATTCCGAAGCGCATCGAGATCGCCAACCACTGGTATGAGAATCATATGCCGGGAGGTGTGCGCTGACATGATCTCGCGGGACGATTTTGTCGGCCGCTTCGGGGGCGTCTTCGAACATTCGCCTTTTGTTGCCGAGCGTGCCTATGATGCCGGCGCCATCGCTGAGCCGCTGACCTCCAGCGGCGTGCATGCCGCATTGGTACGGGTTTTCCGTGGCGCCAGCGAAGCGGAGCGGCTAGGCGTTCTGCAAGCGCACCCCGATCTCGCCGGCCGACTGGCGATAGCCGGCCAGCTCACCGAGGATAGCCGCAAGGAGCAGGCCGGCGCCGGGCTCGACCGGCTGAGTCCCGAGGAGCACGCGCGGTTCACCGAACTCAATGCCGCCTATGTGACGAAATTCGGCTTTCCCTTCATCATCGCGGTCAAGGGGCTCGGCAAGGAAGATATTCTCGCCGCCTTCGAGACGCGGATAGATAATAGCAGAGATGCGGAGTTTGCGACTGCGGCCGCACAGGTCGAAAAGATCGCGCTGCTGCGCCTGCAATCCATGCTTCCCGAAGCCTGATGGTCGGCCTCAGAGCCGCCATTCTTCCCGCCTCTGTCTCGGCATGGGTTTTCCCATTCATGTGCGCGCTGTTTTTTGCTCCGTTCATGGCTTAGTATCCGCTTGGTAGAACACCAAGTCACGAGGCCGTGGAAAGCATTGGACAGAAATAGACGCGGACGGATGGCCGGCGACGCCGAGAAGCGGGCCATCGAGGGGAAATCGGGCATTGCCGGCGAAGGGAAGCCGGCATGAGCCTGGAGCGGCTGATCATCCACCTTGAGCGCATGCAGCGGGCCGCGTCCGAGACCGGCCATTTCCTTCGGCAAATCGATCAAGCCACGTTTTTCAAGAATGTCGAGAAGCAACGCGCCGTCGGCATGAATCTCCTGCTGATCGGCGAGGTGGCCGCGCGCATTGCGGAAGAATATCCGGAGTTTGTCGTTGACCATCCGGAGTTGCCTTGGCATGTGATGCGCGACTTCCGGAATCGGATTGCGCAAGGGTATTTCGACATCGAGTTGACGACCCTATGGGATATCGCCCACAAATCCCTTCCGGAGTTGCTCCTGCAACTGGACTTCA
>JBCNPI010000453.1:0-4114 GCA_039593415.1 Rhizobium sp.
AAACGACTGCACCGCTACTCGACAGCTTATCGGAATTGATCAATTACTTCCGGACTTTGTACCGACCCGACGCGATCTGAAATCGGAACACGGACGTCGCCAGCTGATTGCTGATCCTTGGATCACAGAAGCAAACGCTACCGGCCTTTTGGAGCTCCGGTGCGCCACGCGCTACCGGTGCAGGCGTAAGCCTTGAGGAACTGCCGCGCCGATCGGCGCGGCAGTTTCGGCGCCGCTAGCCTTAACTGGGCCGCCGCGGATGGCGTCGATCACGGCACGAAGCGCCGGCGCCATCTGCCGTTGGGCCGGATAACAGAGGTAATAACCTGGGAATGGGGCGGACCAGCTCTCAAGCAGCGCGACAAGACGGCCCTCGGCAATATGGGGCGCGATCAGCTGCTGACTGGCGAAGGCAATACCGACTCCGTCGACCGCCGCCTGTACCCCGAAGTCCTTCGCGTTGGAGATCAGCGGACCGCCGATCGTCACCTCGAACCATTTACCGTTTTCCATGAACTCCCATTTGTAGGGCGTTTTCTGCCCCGGCCAGCGCCAGCCGATGCAGCGATGGGCGGGAAGGTCGCGCGGATGAGCCGGCGCTCCGTGTCGGGTGAGATAGTCGGGTGAGGCGACCGCGGTCTGACGCAGTTCCGGGCCAAGTTTCACTGCAATGAGGTCCTTATCGATCACCTCCCCGAGGCGGATGGCAACGTCATACCCTTCGGACACGATGTCTACGACGGCATCATCGAGCGTGACGTCGAGCACCACCTGCGGATAGGCATCGCTGAACCCACGCAGGATAGGCGTCAAGTGGAGGTCCGCGGCCGCCCGGAAGCAATGTACCCGCACGGTCCCAGCGGCATGGGCGCGGCTCTCGCGAGTTTCGCCCATTGCCTCCGCCAGTTCCTCGACAGCTGGCTGTACTCGTTCGAACAACTTGGCTCCCGCTTCAGTCAGAGAGACGCTGCGGGTGGTGCGGTTGAATAAGCTGACCCCCACTCGCTCCTCGAGCCCTCGGACCATCTGGCTGAGCGCCGAGGATGACACGCCGAGGTTCTCGGCCGCCCGGCTGAAATTCAGCGAGCCGGCGACGGCCACGAAGGCACGAAGCTGGTTGAAGTCTCCGGCAGACACAAGGGAAGGTTTCATAATTGTCATGAATTACTTAGCTCGGCTTACAAGGCTGGTTAGTATGCGCTGACTAATCATTGCTGTCCCCGTCCGTATACTTTGCCAGACACCAGAGTTGAAGGGAACCACCATGACGCAGCAGGATACGCTCCCGATGGGAAACATAGATAATTTGATCGCCTTGGCAAAAACCTACTTTGATGCCGCCTATGCGATGGACGCCGACAAATTTGCGACCATCTTCGACCCTGCGGCCCAGGTCACCAGGCGCGGCGACGGCAACAGCGTCGTGGTTACCCCCATTGCCGCCTGGCTCGATGCGGTCCGGAGCCTCACCTCACCACAGGATACCGGCGGCGTACGGGCCGACCAGATTCTTTCCATCGCGATTACTCGCGATATGGCGCTACTCAAGCTTCGCCTGCGGATCCCGCCCCGCGAAGTGACCGATCTGCTGTCGTGTTTCTACCTCGATGGACGCTGGCAGATTGTTCAGAAGGTGTTCGCCGCCGAGAGCCTAGCCTAAAGCATCCATCAGGAAGATGCCGCTTCTCAACGGAAAACAGGTGGACGACATAGGCTTTATTCGCACCCTGATCGACGATCTCGTAACCCGCAAGTGTTGGCTTTCACGCGGAACTGAGCCTTTTTCATTTCGGACGGAACCGCCCACACCGCAAGAAAATGTTTTCGATCAACACTATAAATGCAACCAGTTGGTACAAGGCGAAATGAAAAAGTGGGGCAAATCAAGCTGAAACTCAACAAGCGCGCTCACAAACGCGACGTGCACACCTTCCGGACCGAAGATTTCAGGAGAAAACTTGTAACTGGCGCGTCAAGATTATATATTCCGACCAATCGGAAGAATTAGTTAGGAAAGCCCACATGACAGCTGTTGCGGAAATGCTGAAGCCGAGCGAGGCCGCTGTCGTTGCGCGCGTGAGCCTGCGCGACGTGAACCGCGCCATCGACGAGCACATTCTGCCAGAAGTGTTTGTCTCGCTCGACAATGGTCGGCACGTTCTGGCCGGCGCGTGCTCGTTCATATCCTTTTACTTCGAGAGCGCCAGACGCCTGACCTCGGAAGAGCGACTCTTTGCGATCAAGACCATCGGTCCGCGCTTGACGCGCTCGCGATTCCAGGCTTGGCCGGCGCTGTTGCGTGAGGACTGGACTGTACGCGACGAGTTCTTGACCATCGACCTGCTTCCGTTCGTCAAGGAGACGAGCAAGCGGTTGGCCGATCTTGCGGCCGCCCGCGAACTCGTTTCGGTGTCACCGGATGTTTTGGGCGGCACACCGGTTATCAGCGGTACGCGTGTTCCGGTCTACGATGTCGCCGCGTCCGTGGCGGCTGGACTCCCGATCGAGCGTATTCTCGACGCTTGGCCGAGCCTTGACGCCGTGAAGGTGCATCTCGCTGCGATCTATGCGGAGGCGAATCCGCTTCGTGGGCGTCCGCGTGTCTCCACCGATTTGCCCGAGGGCGCGACGATCATCGCCGACCGCCGCGTCGCTCGCAGTAGGAAGGCGGGATGAAATTCCTCATCGATGAATGCCTCAGTCCGGCACTTGCGAAAGTCGCCAAAGACAAGGGTCACGGGGAAACGAGCCACGTCGTCTGGATGGGTTTGGCCGGCCGCAAGGATTGGGAACTAACGCCGATCATCCTTGGCGGTGATTGGACATTCGTAACCAAGAACTCGGTGGATTTTCGCGGACCGAAGGACACGCCTGGCTCCAAGGGGCAATATGCAGACGTCGCGATCCATGCCGGACTGATCTGTCTGAATGGACCACCTGGCATGGATCTGGACATGCAGATCGAGCTTTTCGAGCAGGCGCTCCAGGAGTTGGAGGTCGCGTCGGACCTGGTCAACCAGGTGCTGGAGATTTCGCTCGAGGATGACGACGAGCTACGCGTGCTTCGCTACGCATTGCCACAGGAGTAGAGGGAAAGGGGCGTGACGAGAATGGCCTACGCGGGCGATTTCAGCGCTCCGCTTGCTAGCCGCTAGCGGGTTGATCGACGGAGATCCGCGTCTGGGCCAGATAGTCATCCATCAAGAGCGGGAGTAACGACACGAGCTGAGGACGCCGTGGCAAAAAGGAGTTGTCGCTTTGCGATCCGCCCGTGAGGCTGCCTCTCGGGTGGTCGGAAAGCTGGAAGGGCGCTTATTCGGAGTGGTGAGCGACACGCTGCATTGATGGCCCAGTCAGCCCGAAGCGGTGATTTTGGCCAATTCAAAGAACAGATGTTCTTTTGCGTCGCGATTTGATCCAGTTTTATATCTCGGCGTAACCCTGTTACGATACAGATATATCAGTTTAATCAATGGGTTCCTCGTGATGAATGGATCAACCTCAAAAGAAAATCCGGGTTAAAGCGTCGTGAGACTCGACAGAGAGGCAAAGGACGTCCTTCTTTGGCTCTCTTCACCCATTTCCGAACAAGATTAGCATTGACGCCGTGCTCCAGCGCCAGACGCGAGACCGAAACGCCGGGTTCCAGGCAAGCCGCGACAAGCCGATTTCTCGACGCAGGGTCATATCGACGACGGCCGTCGCGACCAACAAGCCGCACTTGTAGTTTAGGAGCATCTTCATCCATGATTTGGTGTCCACCTATTTTTGGTGGAAACTTCATGCATCAGAGTACCGCGCTTCAGAAGGCGCACAGAAATTCGCGCTTACACTTGACCAAACAAGCGAAACCTACAGTCGTAGAGCATGTCGTCTTCACTCATCAGTTTACATGGTGTTGCGAAATTATCCCGGGCTATAGCCTTGCGTCGTCCACCTTCAGATGTCGGATAAAGGGTTAAGTCGATCATGAAGTGTATTGGCGATCGGCTTTGGTGCATGGATCCGTAGTTGAGCGGATGACGGTCTTTGAAGGGCTGATCAGGCCGTGGCTTCTTTGCTGCGGACGGATTTCGGGCGTGCGCAGGCAAGCATTCGGTTGAGAATGGCACAG
>JBCNPI010000454.1:0-4112 GCA_039593415.1 Rhizobium sp.
CATCACCACACAGCGCCACAGCCCGACCGAATCGGGCGTGCTGGCGAAATCCGCTTCCGGCGCGCTCGAACTCATACCTTATATACAGATCACCAATCTCGCGGATGCGCTCACCGAACTGCATCGGCTCGGCTTCACGACGATCGGGCTAGATTCGGAAGGCCCGGCGCCGCTGGAGGGGACTTTCAGCGGCGACAAGATCGCTCTTGTGCTCGGTTCCGAGGGCAAGGGGCTACGCCAGAAGACGCGCGAAACGGTGAACGCGCTGGCGCGGCTCGACATGCCGGGCGCCATCAAATCGCTCAATGTCTCGAACGCAGCTGCGATCGCGCTCTATGCGACGCGATCCTATCTCAAACCATAGAGCCTGATGCCGAAAAGCGTGAGGGGATTTCGGACAACATCATGCTCTGCATCTTTGATCCTAGAGCCGAATGATTTTGGATCGAATCGACCTAAAATCATCCGGCTCTAGCGGCGCCGTAGGTTGCCGCGACAAGTTGGGAGAATTTGCCTTGATCCGTGTTCTCGCTCCAGTGGCGGCTTCCGTCGCACTTGCTTTCACCATGGCGCAGCCGGCGCGCGCCGCCGATGACGAACTCATCCAGGGACAGGCCGGTACTTGGCTGGTGGCTCCTGAAAGCGGCGCCAAGGGCTGCCGTCTCACCTTCGGGACGAATGCGGTTTCCGGCGGCTACGACATCACCGGCGCGGATGCCTGCGCAACACCCCTGCCTGCTCTCGCCAAGGCCAGAATCTGGAACTTCACCGACGACGGCTCGCTTGCCATCGCCGATGCCGAGGGTAAGCCGCTCATGCGTTTCCAGCAGGAAGAAGGCTCGCCATGGGAGAGCGAGGGCGGCGATCGCACATGGCTTCTGCCGGCGCTCGGCGATGTCGACCATGTCCCGACGACCGCAAACCTTGCAGGCGCGTGGCGCATCCAGACGCCGGACGGCAAGCTCGTCTGCGATGTCACACTCACCACGGACAAGGACCAAGACGGCACCGCCAAGATGTCGCCAGGCAGTGACTGCGCCAGTGAAGTCGGCGATCTCAAGCTCTCCCTCTGGGCGGCAGAGGGTTTCGGGCTCGTCATGCTGGGCAATGACGGTTCCTCGCTCTCCTTCGACATGAAGCCCAACGGCAGCTTCCAGAAGTCCGATGAAGAGGAAGGCGAACCGCTGCTGCTGGTACGCAAATAGAGGCGCCTGGCTTGGCGAGGACGTTTCTCTCAATCCGAAAACTGTTCCGCCAGAATCCTGTCCGACCATGACCTGTCCGGATCGGAGAGAATGCGCGCCGTCGTATCTTCGCTCTGACGAATCTGAATGCCGAGGACCGATTTGACCTCGGTATTGTCGGCGGCGGCATTGACCGGACGCTTCTCTGCTTCGAGTACGGTGATATCCACCGTTACCTTGTTCGGAAGAAGGGCGCCGCGCCAGCGGCGGGGACGGAAGGCGCTGACGGGCGTCATGGCGAGCAACGGTGCTTCCAGCGGCAGGATCGGGCCGTGGGCGGAGAGATTATAGGCGGTGGAGCCTGCCGGCGTCGTCACCATCAGCCCGTCGCAGATCAGTTCCGGCAGGCGGACCCGCCCGTCGATCTCCACTTTCAGCTTTGCCGTCTGATAGGACTGACGAAACAGCGAAACTTCGTTGATTGCGAGCGCGACGCAAGAGCTGCCATCGGCATTGCGGGTGGTCATCCGCAGGGGATGAAATGCGTTTTCGACGGCCGCCTCGATGCGTTCCGCCAGGCCATCCGTGCGGTAATCGTTCATCAGGAAGCCGATCGAGCCGCGGTTCATGCCATAGACGCATTTACCCGAGTTCATCGTGTTGTGCAGTGTCTGCAGCATGAAACCGTCGCCACCGAGAGCAACGACGATATCCGCATCCTCCTGCGGCGTCTGGCCGTAGAGGCGAATCAGCTCCTGTTGCGCCGCTTGCGCCTCCGGCGCGGTGGAGGCGAGAAAACAAACAGATTGAAGATTGCGCGACATGCAACGTCCTTTGAATGGCAATTCTAGGTAATGTTATTCCCTTGCTGCGACAAGACGTTTCGCTCGAACTGGTGAATCGCCAATCCCCAGCTTTGACGAAAGCCGATCGATTTTCCCTTTACAGGATTTCAAAATCTGTTACTTGGCATGCGCATACGCCCTTGTAGCTCAGTTGGTAGAGCACCTGATTTGTAATCAGGGGGTCCCGGGTTCGAACCCTGGCGGGGGCACCAGATTCTCCTAGAAATCGTTGATCGTTTCATCTCCGCTATGGAAAAGCGCCGATGGCGGCATAATATCTGGGTGCCCGCGAGTTCGGAATACTCGCGGTCGTTATCAATATTACATCATGTGCCGGGAAACCTATGCCCAGTAAGCCCAAGAAGCCTAAACTCGAACACTCCGAGCTTTCGGGTGAGTTCACCGATGACGGCGTGACCGTCCTGGTCGATATCTTTCGTCCGGCCGGCACCAATGCCGATTGGCGGATGGAGGTCATCACGCCCGAAGAAGATCTGATCGAGTGGGAAGAGCCCTTCGCGACCGATCGTGAAGCGTTCGACGAATTTCTCGCAACGATCGCGCGTGATGGCATCAGATCGTTCTTCGATGAGGCTGATCCCGCAATACACTAGAGCGGTTCAGCTCTTCACGGGATCTCTGAGCCGCTCTATCTCTTTGCTTTCATGCAATTCCGGACGGAAAACCGCTGCGCACTTTTCCTGGAATTACTCTAAAGCCGCTCATGAGACCAAAGCGACCAGCCGATACGCACCATTAAAAAGCCCCGTTTTGAACTGCCCCCGAAGGTTGATGTCCAACTTTCGCGGGCAGTTCATTTCCGGGGCTTTTTCCGTTTGATGGATACAAACTTATTCGACGTCGTCGACGACGGCATCGGCAGCACCGCTGATGCGATGCGCAAGGGCTGCTTCCATGAACTCGTTGAGGTCGCCGTCCAGAACGTCGCCGGGTGCCGTGCTGGAAACGCCGGTGCGCAGATCCTTGACGAGCTGATAGGGCTGCAGGACGTAGGAGCGGATCTGATGGCCCCAGCCGATATCCGTCTTGGAGGCGGCTTCGGCATTGGCAGCCTCCTCCCGCTTCATCAATTCCGCTTCGTACATGCGGGCGCGCAACATATCCCAGGCCTTGGCACGGTTCTTGTGCTGCGAGCGTTCCTGCTGGCACTGCACGACGATACCGGTCGGGATATGCGTAATGCGCACGGCCGAATCGGTCGTGTTGACGTGCTGGCCGCCAGCGCCGGACGAACGGTAGGTATCGATGCGGCAATCGCTTTCGTTGATCTCGATCTGGATCGAGTCATCGACCACCGGGTAGACCCAGACCGACGAGAAGGAGGTGTGACGGCGCGCATTGCTGTCATAGGGCGAAATGCGCACCAGGCGATGCACGCCCGATTCGGTCTTCAGCCAGCCATAGGCATTGTGGCCCTTGACGAGCAGCGTCGCGGACTTGATGCCGGCTTCTTCGCCGTCATGGACTTCCAGAAGCTCCACCTTGAAGCGCTGGCGCTCGGCCCAGCGGGTGTACATGCGCAGAAGCATGTTGGCCCAGTCCTGGCTCTCGGTGCCGCCTGCACCCGAATGGACTTCGAGATAGGTATCGTTGCTGTCGGCCTCGCCGGAAAGCATGGCCTCCACCTGCCGGCGAGCGGCCTCCGCCTTCAGGCCCTTGAGCGCTTCTTCAGCCTCGCGAACGACATCGGCATCGCCTTCTTCTTCGCCAAGCTCGATCAGCTCGACATTGTCGGCCAGCTGCTGTTCCAGCGCGCGCACGCCGCTGATGCCATCGTCAAGCTGCTGGCGCTCGCGCATCAGCTTCTGCGCCTCAGCAGCGTCATTCCAGAGGGTCGGATCCTCTGACTTATTGTTCAACCAGTCCAGTCGTCTTATCGCCTGGTCCCAGTCAAAGATGCCTCCTCAGCAGGGTGATAGCCTGCTTGGTTTCATCGACTACTTTCTCGATTTCGGCTCGCATAATCCCACTTCTTCAGTTCACCGCTCAAGACAAGCGGTCATCCAATTCAAAGAGTGCTGGTGACATAGATATACATGCCGCTGGTGTAAAGCCCCGCGGC
>JBCNPI010000455.1:0-4107 GCA_039593415.1 Rhizobium sp.
GCGCAGCAGCTCTGCGGTGATCTCGCCGATAACGGCGTGCTGCGCGTCCTGCGCCTTGGCAGCAAATGGGACCTCATCTTCCATCAGGCGCTGAAGCGCGACCAGAAGGGCGAAGTGGTCGAATTCGATATCGATCCGCGCAGCCTGGAAGAGTTCAGCGAGCAGGCGGGCAAAGTTATCCGTGAATACATGGATCGCGGCATGCCCTTCGTTCTTGTCACGTCGCCGGAAACGCGCTCCTATGTGCGCATGATCATCGAACGCCTGTTCGCGACGCTTCCGGTCCTGTCGCATGTGGAATTGGCCAAGGGGATCGAGATCAAGATTCTAGGTTCGATTTCATGATATCAGATCCCCAGGGGACCATTCTGGCGCTGTTCGTCGCCTTCTGCCGCATCGGCGGCTGCATGATGGTCCTCCCGGGATTTTCCTCCGGCCGTATTCCCCCGCAGATCAGGCTGCTGCTTTCGGCAGCCTTGACGATGGCAATTCTGCCGTTGCTCTGGAACACGATTTATCCGCAGGTTTCGAAGGGCGATGCAAGCTACATCGGGCTTATCTTCACGGAGACCGTCATCGGGCTGATGTATGGCATGATGGCGCGGATCTATACGCTGGGCCTGCAATTCACCGGCACGGTCATATCGATGATGATCGGCTTCAACGCGCCGGGTGGCGCCGATCTCATAGAAGAATCGAACGAAACGTCGTTGACCAGCCTCATCAGCTTTTGCGGGCTGATGATCCTCTTCATTCTGGATTTTCACCATTATGTTCTGCAGGCGCTGGTCGATTCGTACTCGGTTATCCCGTTCGGCGGGCATATCGAACCGCGTTCGGCGCTGATTTCCATCACGGATACGCTGTCGACGACCTTTTTCATCATGCTGCGGCTGGCAAGCCCCTTCGTGCTCTATGGCCTGATGTTCCAGATTTCGATCGGCTTCATCAACAAGCTGGCGCCGCAGATCCCGATCTATTTCATTTCCACGCCCTATCTGCTGATGGGGGGGCTGTTCATGCTCTATCTCAGCATTGCGGCGCTGGTCAGTCAGTTTTCCAATGCATTCCTTACCGTCTTCAACGGGCATTAGTTCGGGAATGATGAGGAAGGTAAGGTTCGATGCGAGTGCGGCCGCAGCCAAGGCAGCCGGCAGGTAGGTAGCGATGGCGGAGAGAAGCCGATCTGAAAAGCTGAAGCGCCTGGTTGCGGTGCAGCGCCATCTGGAACGGATGGCGGAAAACGAACTTGCCGACACGACCCGGCAGCGCTCGGAAGTGACGGAGTCGATGGAGCGGGTCATGGATGCCATCGGCTCGAACGACCCCGTGCATATGGCATTCTCGATCCACTACGCCGACCGTTACGGCCGTCTGACGGTCAAGGATCAGCAGCTCGAAAGCATCCAGACCCTCATTCAGATACAGGTCCGGCAGGAGCGCACGAAGGGCGATCGGCTGGAAGAGCATATGATGGATGCCCACGAACTCGAAATGCGGGAGGCCGACGACAATGCGGTCTACGACATTATCGATCAGCGCTTCGCCGGTGTAACGCCAGCCTCCAGCAAGGTTCAAAAACCATAATCGTCGCGATCATGGGGCAGGATTCGCATCGTCAGGTTGCCGATCTGCCCTGACCGTTTGATTCGCCATGCCCGAGATGAGTGCCGTGTTGCCTGTCTCTACGGCATGAACAAGCAGAAGGAGACGTGACGTGGCTATTTCGCCTCCGAGTGATTTGGTTCTCGATGTCGTCAAGGCGGCCAATCCGGCCGAAGTTCAAGCCGCGCAGGCCAAGCTTGCCGCTAACAGGGCCGCTTTTGCCGCCACCAGCCTAGCCGAAAACGGCAATGGTTTCGGTGCGACGGTGGATGCACTCAACACTGCCTCAACCCAGGCCGGTCTCACCAACGCCAATACGCATGTGGCGGGAACCAAGGTCCCGCAGGCCTATCGCAAGTTCGAGTCCATGGTGCTGCAGAACTTTGTGAAGAACATGTTGCCGAGCAGCGAAACGCTATACGGCAAGGGCTCCGCCGGCGAGATCTGGAAGGGCATGATGGCCGAGCAGTTGGGCGACGCGATCTCCAAGAGCGGCGGCGTGGGCATCGCCGAAAAGATGTATCAGGAGCAGGTCAACAAGATGCGCAATTCCGGCGCCATCAACTCCGCGACCGACGAGAACGACAAGAAGATGGCGCTCAGCGCGATTACCGATTTTCAGCGCAAGACGCTGGCCGCCAGTGATGCCGACAACGATGGCAACACCAGCATCACCAACCAGAATTCACTGACGTCCCAGAAAGCATGAGCGAGGTAGCAAACATGGAAATGATGTCGCAGGACTATCGGATCAAGTCTGTCCTTGGCCGCCTGGAGATGATTATCGACAACGAAAACAATCGGATCGGCAGCGATCCGGAATTCGATCTCAAGGTATCGAATGCGCATAAGAGCCGCTGCCTCTACGAGCTGTCGATGCTGTTTCGCGATACCGATCCTGCCGATCTCGCCGCCCAACATGTTGCGCAGCTGCATGATCTGAAGAAGAAGCTGGTTCTGAATGCGCGCCGCGTCGAGGCCCATCTCGAGGCCGTGCGCGCCGTCGCCGAAATTCTGAAGAATGCCGTGCAGAATGCCGACACGGACGGCACCTATTCGCAAGAGCAATTCCGGGTCCGTGAGGCCGGATGATCAAGCTCGCTCTTACCGGCCTGTGGGTCTGCGCCGTAACATTGGCCTCGGTCTATTTTTCGGTGCAGGTGGCGACGGCGCCCGCGATCAGTCCTGACGATGCCAAGAAGGCGCAGCAGGAACTGGTCAAGGGCGAATCGATCAACGTTCCCGTCATCGCCAACGGCCAGGTGACCGGCTATTTCCTGACGCGCATCTCCTTCATGATGGAGAAGGGCAAGGCAAATGCGCTTCAAATACCCCTGCCGGAGCTGACGACCGACGAACTCTTTTCGTTGTTGGTGGGCAATAAGACGATCGATATATCCCACGCCCAAAATTTCGATATCGCAGCCTTTCGCAGCGATCTGAAGAAGCGGATGAACGAGCGGCTTGGCGGCGACTATGTCGCCGACGTGCTGATCGAGCAGCTCGACTATCTCTCCAAGGAAGAGACCCATGGCGGAGAAAGCGTCGGCAAGAGAACGGTCAAGCCGGTGAAGATCGTGCAGGATGGGGCAAAGGATAAGGTGCCGGTGGAATAGTATCGCACCGGCCGCAGAGTGCCGATCCGTGCAGGAACATAAGCAATGCCTTGCATTATTTCGGCATGCCTAACAAATCCCTGATGGTTTCCAGCAAATCCAACCTTCCTTCCTAACGGAAAGTTGGATTTGTCCTGCTAAAAATACCTTCAAGCGGTGTCTCGCGCTCGTCGCATCCATGAGCGGCGAGAGGCATCGGCTTTATGAGTACCGGTTCATGCGTGTCAGCGATGCCGGGCAGGAGGTCGTTGGATTGAACCAGGTTGCCGATTTTGCCGTGGTTGCGTCACGCCGCATGATCTTCGATCTGCCGGTGTGCGATCTCGACTGGGATGACGCGCTGACCTTCGTCAGCGAGCTTGCCTCCCTTCCGGTTGGGCAGACGTCGATTTCCTTTGTCAATGCCCATAACATGCTTGTCATGCTGAGGGATGATACCTACCGCAATGTTCTCGAGCGCAATCTGGTGCTTCCCGATGGCGTCGGTCTCGATATCGCTTCGCGCGTAGCTCACGGCGAACCTTTCCCCGCCAATCTGAACGGCACGGATTTCGTGCCTGCACTGCTGACATTCATGGAGCAACCGAAACGGATCGGCCTCTTGGGCGGCAAGCGTTCCGTTGTCGAAAAGGCAGCGGAGAAATTTCGCCAGCATGCTCCCTGGCACCAATTCATCGTCGTATCGGACGGCTTTTTCGATCCGGCTCGGAGCAGCGCCGTGACGGCGGAAATCAGCCGCCAGAAGATCGATGTGCTGATCGTCGGCATGGGCACGCCGCTGCAGGAAAAATGGGTCGCGGAACATATTGGTCCGCAGCACGCTCGTGTTGTTCTGACGGTCGGTGCCCTGTTCGATTTCGTTTCCGAAACGGTGCCGCGGGCGCCA
>JBCNPI010000456.1:0-4091 GCA_039593415.1 Rhizobium sp.
CGCCGCTCGATTATGAAACCGTGCTGGCTGAAACGCCCGACCATGTCGAGCCGGCCTACGATCAGATGCAGATCGAACTCGACGTGGAGGATGACGATCTATGAGCGAAGACATCAAGAAGCTTTCAAGCCTGGAGCGCGTCGAGCTTGCGGCGCGCGAGTTGGGGCTGGACATTTCGATCAAGCGCATGGAGCAATCGACACGCACCGCTGAAGAGGCCGCCAAGGCTACGGGCTGCGCCGTCGCGCAAATCGTGAAGTCTCTTGTCTTCGTCGATGCCGATACACATGCCCTGACACTGCTTCTCGTCTCCGGCGCCCACAATGCCGATACGGCATATATTGCAGCAACTTACGGGATTCGATTGAAGCGCGCTGATATCGATCGCGTTCGCGACGAAACCGGCTTTGCCATTGGCGGCGTCGCACCGATCGGCCATCGTGTCAGCCTGCCTGTCTTCATGGATGAGAGCTTTTTGGCCTACGATCTGGTGTGGTGCGCGGCCGGGCGGCCAGACAGCATATTTGCGTGCAATCCGAAGACGCTAGCCGAGAAGACTGGGGCCAAGGTCATCCGCATCAAGGCGAACTGAGAACAGCAGAAGCAGCCGAAGACGGCTGGGTTCGCATGGTTCACTGTGCTCTATGACGAGGAGGATGCCATGAACGCCGCTTCAGGCCGCAAAAGGACCGATGCGGCTTCCAGAACAATCCGCGCGGCGGTCGGCACAATCTTTGATGCGTTCATCGATCCCAAGGCATTGGGGCCTTATGGCTTCCGCCGCGCGGCATGGCATGCCGCATCCATGTCTTTGAGCCGCGTCAAGGCGGCAGGTACCGACTGGCGCTGTGTCCTACAATACGCCGGATCATTCGACGGCCGGAAAATCCTCCGAACATATTGATATCGTCTCAGGTCGGTTCATCGAGATCGTGCCTGACAAGCGCATCGTTCAAGCTGTGAATTTCGAATCCGAGGACGCGGCATTCGACGGCACGATGATCATGACCTGGTCCTTGGCGGAAGTACCGTCAGGCACACGGGTCACGATAAGTTGGGAGAACGTGCCTTACGGTATCAGCAAAGAGGACCATGATGAGGGCTTGAAACCGACTCTCGACAATCTAGCCAACTATCTGGAATAAAATAAAAAAGCTTTGTTTTTCCGCCGCGCTCTAATCTCTTTTAGTTCCATAATCTATGTTATCTGATATCTCGATCGTCGCCGGGTGGGTTCCAATTTCAGACGCATCATCCACCCTATTGCGGTGTCATTCCGAACAGCTGCGAATTGGCATCCCCGCCGCATGGCGAACTATGCGCTAACCCAGAATTGCAGGTGCGTTCTCAATTCGCCGAGCTCTGCCTTGCGGCGTCTGTCGATACCGTGGCTGTCTTCGCAGCCGGAGCCAGGTAGGTATCCAGAAGGCTCGCCATCTTGTCATCGCGAATTCCGGCAGTCTTTTCGCCCATGACGACACCGACAACGCGGCGGCCGTTTTTCGAAGCTGACGTCACCAGATTGTAGCCGGAAGCATCGGTATAGCCAGTCTTGATGCCGTCGGCTCCGGCATAGCGATACATCAGATTATTGTGGCCGCGCAGTTTCATGCCGCGGAACTTCATGCCGCGCAGCGAGAAAAGTTTGAACTCTTGCGGAAAGTCCCGCATCAGCGCGACCCCGAGCGTCGCCATGTCGCGGGCGGTCGTGACCTGCTCTGGATCCGGCAAGCCGGAAGGATTCTTGAAGACGGTCTTGCTCATTCCAAGCTGATGCGCCTTGGCAGTCATCATCTTGCCGAAGTTCTCCTCCGAGCCGCCGAGCTGCTCGCCAATCGCAACCGCCGCGTCATTGGCCGACAGGACGACGATACCTTCGACAGCCTCGCGCACCGTGACCTTGCGGCCGGCACCGATCGCGAATTTGAAGGGTTCCTTGCTCTCGGCATTCTCCGACATGGTCAGTTTCTGATCCCATTTCAGGCGGCTTTCATGCAGCGCTTCGAAAGCGAGATAGAGAGTCATCATCTTGGTGAGCGAGGCCGGGTAGTTCAGCTCGTTCTCATTCGATGCTTCCAGAACCTGGCCGCTGCGCGCGTCCACGACATAGCTTGCCTGCCCTGCCTCGGCTGCCGAAGCAGCGCCGAGAAGCGCCAAGGTCGAGATCGCCGCGGCGAGCAGAAAGGAGGTCTTATTGAGCATGGATTTTTGCAGTCTCTTTTATTGTTGTTCCTTGCGGAGCAGCAGGCGACCGAAGTGAATTGGCGGCCAACTTTCGAGCGGAATGGATCGGGCAAATCTGTGGCGGAAAAAAGAACGATGCCAGGAAAAATGGACTATGCGAAAATAGTCCCGGATGGTTTGTTCTCCGCCCTTGCCTTACGCTGATCCCGTCATTCGGTCAATCCTGGCTGCAGCCACATCGGCTTTCGCGCTCGCTCATTACTATTTCGGTGCTGCCAACAAGGACCATGCCGGCCTGATCGCGGCAGTGAACGTATGAATATCGCGAACCATCGTGGCGCGCGACGTGCGAAAACAGCTTCTGCTATCTCGGACAGGGCCGCAACGAAACCCTCACTCAATTATCGTTTGGAGTCACATGGAGAACACCGCTGCTCAAAGCGTGCAGTTGAATGTGCGGACACCTTTGAGCATCCTAACCCCAGAACCATGACTTGCTAACCTCGGTGCGCGCTTCGGCGCGTGTCATGCCGATATCGCGAAGCCGATCATCGGTTAGTTCCCGCAGCTCCCACCTCGTTTCACGCTTTTCGAGATAGGCCAGAAACCTCACCACAACCGATTGCAGAAATCCTCGCTTTTGCAGATCCCTGCCGGCGCCCGCTGTAGACTGCATCGGCCTATCGATATCGCTGGTCATCTTCCTGCTCCTGAGGCTCATCTTGACATGGCCCCAGGATGCACTGGCGCTAGCAGCGAATGAAGCTTATGATATTTATACAACTCATAAGGAATTCTTCTGTTGTTCAATCTGGATCAGCTGGCAGCTTTCATCAGCGTCGTCGATCTCGGCAGTTTCACCGCCGCTGCCGACAAGGTCGGGCTCACGCAACCGGCCGTCAGCCTGCAGGTAAAGCTGCTGGAACAGCGCCTCGGCGTACGGCTGATCGAGCGCGTTGGGCGGCGGGCGCAGCCCTCGCCAGCCGGATTTGATCTGCTTCCACATGCACGGCATATCATCGAAGCCTGCTCCATGGCAGAAGAGGCGATGACGCCCTTTCGGGAGGGATCTGTCGGTCGCGTGCGGATTGGGAGCGGCGGCACAGCTTCTATCCACCTGCTGCCACGCGCCATTGCCATGGCAAAGAAACGCATGCCCGATCTCGAGATCATTGTTCGTGTCGGCGATATCGATGAAATCCTGCGCGATCTCGAAGTCAATGCACTGGATCTGGCGGTGGTTGCCCTGCCCGCTGCCGGTCGTTCGATCGAGATCGAGCCGTTCCATGAGGACGAGCTTCTGGCCGTCGCCCCCAAGGGAAGTGCGATGCCGGAAGGCGGGCCGGATGCGGAATTCATGAAAGACAGAACGCTGCTGCTCTACGAAGGCGGTAACACGCGGCGCGCCACGAACGAGTGGTTCGAGGCCAGCGGGTTTCGTCCCGAGCCAGCCATGGAGTTTGGAAGCGTCGAAGCCATCAAGGAGCTGGTAGCCGCCGGCCTTGGATGGTCTATTCTCCCGCATATGGCATTGAGACGCGACACATCCGATCTGTTGGTCGCCTCGCCGCTTAGGCCGAGGCTGGTCCGGCAACTCGGCATGGTGTTGCGCCGGGACAAGCATCTCACGAAAGGCATTCGCGAAATCATGAAATCCCTTCGCGAATTTCAGGTGTCGGAAAACACGGTGTAGCGCAAGTGGAGTACCTTGGTTGCCGCCTTTTTGTTCAAGGCCCAAAGAGAAATGTCCATAACCGCGTTGCCAAAAATGTGAATTGAACCTATATAAGGTCTATCGACCATTGCTTGTGACGTCGTCGAAGAGCCTCTGCGCTCTCGCCGGATTTCCTCTCAAATAATCGATCAAATCCCGCAAGGTATCGCGGGAGCAACAACGGTTACTATGA
>JBCNPI010000457.1:0-4063 GCA_039593415.1 Rhizobium sp.
GTCCCGACCCGCGCCGAAGTTTCCGACGTCGCGACCGCCGTCTTCGAAGGCGCAGATGCCGTCATGCTTTCGGCAGAATCCGCCTCCGGCGACTATCCGGTCGAAGCCGTTTCCATGATGGCCTCGATCGCCGGCACCATCGAGCGCGAGCCGCATTATCCAGGCATCATCTATGCTCAGCGCGCACTTCCAGAAGCGACTGGTGCCGACGCGATTTCGCTCGCCGCACGCCAGATCGCCGAAACGCTGAAGCTCGCCGCCATCGTCTGCTATACCTCGTCGGGCACTACCGGCCTGCGTGCCTCGCGCGAGCGTCCGCAGGTTCCGATCCTGGCGCTGTCGCCGATCATTCAGACGGCACGTCGTCTCTCCGTCGTCTGGGGCATGCACTGCGTCGTCACGCATGATGCGACCGACCTCGATGACATGGTCAACAATGCCTGCCGCATCGTTGCCGAGGAAGGCTTCGGCAAGCCAGGCGACCGCATCATCATCTCGGCCGGCGTTCCGCTGGGCACGCCAGGCGCCACCAACATGCTGCGCATTGCCTATATCGGTTCGGACGGCCAGTCCGGCGTGTGATTGCCGACATCTGACTGCGGCAGCACCTCAAACATCCGAAACCCGCTGTCGAAAGACGGCGGGTTTTTTCTTGAAACGGAAGCGCCTGCAATTGCAGGGCAGGCGGATAGAGAAGGAGATATGCCTATGAAAGTTGGATTTATCGGATTGGGCCAGATGGGCAGCGCCATGGCCGTCAACCTCGTCAAGGCCGGGCATGAGGTGACCGTCTACAATCGCTCGCGCGATAAGGCAGAGGTTTTGGCCGGCGAGGGCGCGAAGGTCGCTGCAACGGTGGCGGAAGCCTGCGGCGGCGAGGCCGTTTTCACGATGCTCGCGCATGACGATGCGCTTTCGGCCGTCGTTCATGGCGCTAGCGGTGTTCTCGACAGCCTCGGCAAGGGTGCGGTCCATATTTCCGCAAGCACGATCAGCGTCGCCATGTCCGAACGGCTGACCAGGGAACATGCCGCGGCAGGCCAGCGCTTCGTTGCGGCACCCGTCTTCGGCCGTCCGGAAGCTGCCGCTGCGGCGAAGCTCTTCGTTGCTGCGGCAGGTGCGCCCGATGCCGTCCAATCGGTCACGCCACTCTTCGAAGCCATCGGTCAGCGAACCTTCGTGCTCGGAGAGGAGCCGAAATCCGCCAATCTCGTCAAGCTCAGCGGCAATTTCCTCATCGCTTCGGTCATCGAGTCGCTCGGCGAAGCCATGGCCCTGGTCGAGAAGGGCGGTGTCGACCGCCATGCCTATCTCGATCTCCTGACCTCGACGTTGTTCAATGCGCCTGTCTACAAGACCTATGGCGGGTTGATCGCCGACCGCAAGTTCCAGCCGGCCGGCTTTGCGGCGCCGCTTGGCCAGAAGGACATTCGGTTGGCATTGGCTGCCGGCGAGGCGCTAAACGTGCCGCTGCCGCTGGCGAGCCTGCTGCGTGATCGATTCCTGAACCTGCTTGCGCATGGCGGCGAAGAGCTGGACTGGTCGGCCATCGGCGCGCTGGCGGCAAAGGATGCGGGGTTGGTGGGGTAGTTCGGCGCGCTCGAAGTTGTAGTCATGGGCTGCTGCATTTATGGAGGGTGCAGCACCCCCTCTGTCACTGTCGCGACAGAGGGGCGTCAGAGGTGCGGTAGGTTGGAAGAAAGCCCCTTGCTACCCACTCCGCCACATGCAACCTTCCTTCCTCAAAGAGGAGGGACATCATGCATCTCACCACGCTGCTCGCCTTTGCTGCCGTTTCCTTCATCGGTATCGCGACGCCGGGGCCGACCGTGCTTCTGGCGCTCACCAATGGTTCGCGCTTCGGTGTGAAGCGCGCCTTGCCGGGCATGATCGGTGCTGTTCTTTCCGACGCCGTTCTGATCAGCGCTGTTGCCATCGGTCTCGGCGCGTTGCTCGCGGCCTCCGAATTCTGGTTCTCGGCCCTGAAATGGGTGGGTGCTGCCTATCTCGCCTTTCTCGGCATCATGATGCTGCGCTCCAAGGGCAGCATCGACGGGGCGTTGCAGGGGAACGCCAGCCAGCCGAAGGGAACGGTCTTCGCGATCGGCCTGAAGAGCTTCATGGTCGCTGTCACCAACCCGAAGGGTTATCTCTTCTTCTCGGCCTTCCTGCCGCAATTCATCGATCCCTCTGCGCCGCAGATGCAGCAATATATCGTGCTGGGTGCGATCTTCGCTGCGCTCGATTTTATGATCATGTTCGGCTATGCGGTCTTCGGCTCGCAGGCGGTCCGCGTCCTGAAGTCGGAAGGCGCGAAATGGCTCGAGCGCGCCTGTGGCGGCGCGCTTTTGGCTCTTGCCGGGTCGCTGGCGCTCTATCGCCGCGCCGTGAATTAGAGGCTCAGCGCCGCTTCGAAGACTTCCTTGTCGACATTGCCGCCTGAGGTAACGGCGATCACCGTGTCGCCGTCGATATCCTTGCCGTGGAAGAGCGCTGCTGCCAGAGCCACGGCTCCGCCCGGCTCAACCACGATCTTCAAACGGGTGAAGGCGAGCGCCATGGCCTTTTGTGCCTCTTCGTCCGTCACGACGAGGCCGGGGCCGCAAAGGCGCTTCAGGATCGGGAAGGTGATGTTGCCCGGCTGCGGCGTGATGATGGCGTCGCAGATCGAGCCTTGCATCGCCACATTGCGCTCGATCTTGCCCGAGGCCAGCGAGCGGGCGGTGTCGTCGAAATTTTCCGGCTCACATGGGCGCGCCTTAAGGCCCGGAGCGCGGGATTCGAAGGCCAGTGCGATACCGGAGGTCAGGCCACCGCCACCGCAGGGCACGAGCACGCTTGCAGCCTCGATGCCTTCCTCGGCGGCTTGTTCGGCGATTTCGAGCCCGGTCGTTCCCTGGCCGGCAATCACCTGCGGTTCGTCAAAGGGCTTGATGAGCGTGAGGCCGCGCTCCTTGGAAATGCGGGCGCCGATCTCGTCGCGGTCTTCTCTTATACGGTCGTAGAGCACGACTTCGGCGCCGAAGGCGCGCGTATTGGCGATCTTCAGTTTCGGGGCGTCAGTCGGCATGATGATGACGGCGGGGACGCCGTGCAGCTTTGCAGCCAATGCCACGCCTTGCGCGTGATTGCCGGACGAAAAGGCGATGACGCCTCTGGCACGCACGGCCGGCTCCAGTGCCGAAACAGCTGACCAGCCGCCGCGAAACTTGAAGGAGCCGGAATGCTGCAGGCACTCGGCCTTCACGAACAGGCGGCGCCCGGCGATCTCATCGAGAAAGGGCGAGGAGAGCAGCGGGGTACGGCGCGCCCGGCCACCGAGGCGAGCGCGGGCGGCTTCGATCATTGCGATATCGACCATGGAGGGATCACTCTTCTGATTTCGAAAGGCTTTCCATCCATAAAGCGCCGGCCTGCCCTTTAAAACAAGGAGATTGTCTCCATGACACTTCAGGCGATGCCAGGCAGAGAGAGGTGCCCGACGTCGTAGGTCTGCAGACCGGATCTGGCCGGATCTTTCAGCGGCCCGGCCAGCAGGCGGAAGCGTACCAGTGTCCAGTGCGTCGGCTCGAAGGCGGCGACCGAGGCGAGGGCTTCGCCGTTCGATATGGCCTGCGCTGCTGCTTCTGTCTCCTTTGTGCGGTGTTCGGCAAGCGAGGTTTCGGCATCGATTGCGACCACCTCGCGCGTGGCGAACTTGGCGCGCCGAATATCCGCAGACGTCTCGGCGTGCCATGCGATCCAGCTATTGACCTGAGGACGGCCGAAATTCTCGGTCAGGGCGAGGAAGCCGGGGCCGCAGACGAAGTCGCTCAGGCCCTCTTCCTCATACCAGACATAGAAGGGGGAATAGAGGTTCTGGCGGCACCCCGTGACGGCGTCACCCTTTCTTGCCGTCAGGTAGGCCTTTAACTTGAGGCCCGGCAGATTGTCGAGCAGCGGACCTTTTTCGCGGATGCGGCGGTCGATGATCGCCATGTCGTAATCCGCGGGGAGGGGGAAGTTATATTGCATGGCGATCATCGGTCATTCCTCCAGCCAGGTTACGGCGCTTCCATCCTGC
>JBCNPI010000458.1:0-4053 GCA_039593415.1 Rhizobium sp.
GCAACTGTACACCGCCCAATAACAAGCGCCCATGATCCTGTCCGTCGCCCTAAACCACTCTCTCCGCCAAGGACAAGCCATTGTAAACGCGCCGAAATACGCGTGTTTGTGGACGGAAACTAGCTAGTTAAGCAGCGCCGACACTTATCCAGGCGCCGGAGGAGAAACCCATGGCTAAAGGCCAAATGCGCAGCAACCGAGAGATCCGCAAGCCCAAGAAAGACAAAGCACCAGTAGCGGCACCAGCCCCATCTGGCGCACAGGTTAAGCTTGCAAACGGCAACCCCGCAAATCTGAACAAGAAATAGCACGCGGGCGCGCCATCCAGCGAATATTACTATGAGCGGGCGCGCTGTCGCACTCACTATTCGAGGAACCAATGATAAATCATACCCCCAGACAATCCGCGGAAAAGCTCTTTCGCGTGCCCCGCGCCGAAGCAGGATCAAATGCCGAAAAGCTCCTGAACGTTCGAAAGGGGATGCAACGGCGCAAGCGCGAGCTTCGAGACACCGAGCGCGAGATCAGAGACGCCGCGCGAGCAGAAGCTCAGCCTACTTACCGAACCCGGAGGACAACGACGTGATCGGTTTCGATTACGCACACGGAGCAGGGCTTTATGCGGCAAAGCGACACGCGGACGCAGGGGACTCCGTTACAGGCGTTTCAAAACAGCCGCCGAAGCACTCCGCTTCGCGGTCGAGGACATGCCTGGCTCGCAGCAGCGAGGCTCTCTTTTGGAAGTAAATGAGGCGCGTTTCGACCACAATCAGATCCGGGCGCTTTACGACGCGCCAGATTACCCGCTTTCCCGGCGGATCAAATGAAAAAGGCAGCGTCCTAGCTTTTCGGCTGGTGAAGTCAGGCCACCCGAACGGATCGGCTATCAGAGCCTGGAAAGGCCTGTAGCCTACTGATTTCCGATGAGAGACACTACCCCGTCGCCCGCGGCGGCGGCTAAGCGAGCCTGAGCAAGCTCCGCCACGAATACACGCATCACTTCGGTCTCCCATCATACGCTAGAAACGGAATTTGGCGCGCGCCATCGTGCATGCTTCGTCACCCGGAACACAAGCTCGACAAACGTCTGGCCGCACCTCGTACACGAGACAGGACGTGTTTATCCCGACCTCCCCCGACAATGCAGAACATCGTGAGCCCTCGCAACGCATGCCGCGCTGATCCGCTTCGACATAGTGACGGGGAATCAAAGCCAGGTCATCGTCGGCTTCCGTCGTGAACCTTGGCCATTCGGACGAAAAAGAGCAGCATGCCCCGCAGGTTTGGCAGTCGATCTCAGCGGTAGATGGTACGCTTGCCGTCAGGTCGTAGGCCGAATTTACCTGGGTCACTTGTGCTTGAGAAGCCAGAGCTTTCCCGCCATGGTGATCGTCCGTGGCGAATGTGCCTCTCCATCCGTTCCATCGAGATTCCTGAGCAGGTCGAGTTCCGTAAGCCGCTCAACCGTTGTCGTCGTGGCCGACTTCACCTTGATCGGACGCTCTTCAAATCGATCCGCCCTTGCGTAGGTGACGACGGCGTTAAGATGAGTCCAATACCTGCCATCCGCAGAATGCAGGTCTCCACTTCTCGCGAGCTTCAGGGCTTGCACCTGAGACGGGGTCAGCGATGCCACAATGGCTCGCGAGTTGGCCTCGACTTTCTCTTTGGGAGAAAGAAGCGATCTCGTTTGGTCTATCGACATAATATTTTCTCCTTGATTATCAAAAAATGAGCCGAAGCCCTTTGGCGTCGCCTTATCAAGCCCGATCGTAGGTGAAGGAGGTCAGAAGGGTCGTCACGAAGTTGCTGGCTCGTTCCTTGACCAGCACTTCCGTCCATTCGTCCGTGCCGCGGAGCCTTAGATCCGTATAGATGCTATCGACGGCCGCTTCTTCGATGCGCTTGATGTGCATGTTGAACGCTACTTCACCCTCGGCGCGATACATGTCACGGATGACCATGCGCAGGATCTCCTGGATCGCGATTTGCCAGGCCGTGTTGATCGCCTGCAGCTCTTTTGTATCAGTGGTCACGGTCGCTCCTAAAGCATGAGTGATTTCGGCGCGATACATCAGTCCCAAAGACCGTTGATCGGACGGAAACGCCTGACGGCCTACGCTTGCCTGGCCTTGCGATTGGCATAGCGTCTATCTCGCTCGGCCTTGCGAGCGGCTTCGTCTTCGACAATCTGCGCGAGGCGCATGTTTTCGGCTGATTTGCGCGCCTCGGTCTCAGCCGCTGCTGCGGCCTCAAGCGGGGTGCGCTCCACAAGCTTCAAGCGGTCCCGTTCAACACGGCGGGCTTCACGAGCTTCGACAAGCGAAACCCGCTCGGCTTGCCTGGCAAGTCGAGAAGGCTCAGCCGCCGTTTTCGCAGCACGGTACGTTTGGAGAAGGGATGCCTTGGCGCCGGCGGCAGCTGACCGTCGGTCAGCGAGTTCGTTGTTTCTGTGGTTTGTCAAATCTGTATCCTGATGGTGGCAGGCGGCGATGATCAGCCTGCCTTTGCTCATTTGGCAATCGGGGTGGATGTTGCCGACGTCCGTTCGGCTTGTTCCTTCGCAAGGCGCGCTTCTCGAAGCCGCAAAGTCTTGGCATTGCGTGCTTGCGCCGCCGACTCGAGCTCCTCCATCGCATTGTTCTTGGCAAAGAACTCTGTCTGGACATTGCCGAACGCGATCTCTGCCTGCTGGCGAGATTTACTGTATGTCTCTGTCATTGGGTTCCCCGATGTCGGCAATGGGCCTTAAATGAAAAAGGCCAGGCGAACTGCCTGGCCTCAGATGATAGCGTGCTTCTGGCAATGCCAGTACATCCGTGGTCAAAGGGAAGCAGATATCAATTAAGCAGCCTGCAGATTGGTGGCCGACATCTTGCCCGACTTCATGTCGCGCTCGAGCTCGAAGCCGATCTTCTGGCCTTCGACGAGTTCGCGCATTCCGGCGCGCTCGACTGCCGAGATGTGGACGAAGGCGTCAGCGCCGCCGTTATCAGGCTGAATGAAGCCGAAGCCCTTGGTGGAATTGAACCATTTTACTGTGCCAGTGGTCATGATGAACCCTTTCAAAGCATAGAGTGAGGAACTGCGGAGCGGATGCCACGCAGGTAAAAACCGACTATTTTTGAAAGAGAAGTTCGCTTAGAGCACGGTGCCAATCGTGCGGTAGACAAAGCTCGGCAAGCAAAAGATCGATAATGGTTCTATACGGGGTTAAAAGCGCGGCGTCAACGTTTAGTTTTTGTTGAATGCGTATTGCCTGTCTTGGTTGCATCTCGCCCCAACCACTCGGTACCAGGCGATCGCTCGCCGCACCGATCATCAATGAGCTAATGGAACCAAGCGCCTGCCTTCCGTGTTGCCTTGTCGAACCAGGAGCATCGTCATGCCGCACCTCGACACTCATGACCTGCAGATCGCGTTTGACGAAACCGGAGCACGCGACGGCCGTCCAGTTCTCCTCCTACATGGATGGCCCGACGACGCGTCCACCTGGATGGCTGTGTCGTCAAAATTGCGGGACCGAAACCTCCGCCTCATTGCGCCTTACCTGCGTGGCTTCGGCGGAACCGTTTTCCAGAACGGCAAGGCGTTGCGCACCGCGAACGGAGCGGTTCTCGCGATGGACGCGATCGCCCTTATGAACGGTCTCGGCATCGAGCGGTTCTCCGTCGTCGGTCACGACTGGGGGTCGAACATCGCTGAAGCACTTGCCATCGGATGGCCGGACCGGGTCGACCGGATGGCGCTTCTTTCCTCGCTCCCGCGCATGGGCGGACTGAAGACGCCACCCTTCCGGCAGGCACAGCGCTATTGGTATCATTGGTTCATGGCAACGAAGCGCGGCGCCGACGCGATCGAAAAGGACCCACACGGATTCGCACGGATTCAATGGGAAAACTGGAGCCCCGACGGCTGGTTCGACGAGGCGACGTTCGAGGCCGTGGCGAAATCCTTCGACAATCCGGACTGGGTGGCCATCACCCTCCACAGCTACAGAGTTCGATGGGGCGAAGCCGAGCCCGATCCGCAAAGCGTCTGGCTCGAAGACCG
>JBCNPI010000459.1:0-4048 GCA_039593415.1 Rhizobium sp.
GGCGGAAGGGTCGATCGATTTCGTCAGCAGCGATCCAAAGGTGATCGAGAATTATCTGGGGCGGTAGTGGGCCTTTGTGGGCGGGAAGAGTCCCCCCTCATCCGGCCTGTCGGCCACCTTCTCCCCGAGGGGAGAAGGGGATAACGCGCTGTCCCGCTCTTCCCGCCTGACTTACAGGCGAGGACACAGAGGTCATCCCCTCTCCCCTCGGGGAGAGGGTTAGGGTGAGGGGGCTTGAGGGAACAGAAAGAAGATGAAGCCATGCTGACAGTCGAAAACGCAAATCTGCATTATGGCGCCGCTCAGGCGCTGCGGGGCATCTCCATCAAGGCGGAGATGGGCAAGATCACCTGTGTCCTCGGACGCAACGGCGTCGGCAAAAGCTCGCTCCTGCGCGCTGTTACGGGACAGCACGCTTTGTCGGCGGGTGCGATTGCCTTCAACGGCGTGACGCTGAACGGCTTGGCGCCGTTCGCGCGCGCCAAGCAGGGGATCGGCTATGTGCCGCAGGGACGCGAAATCTTTCCGCTGCTGACAGTGAAGGAAAACCTCGAGACCGGCTATGCGCCGCTTTCCCGGCGCGACCGCAGCATTCCCGATGATATCTACAGCCTGTTCCCGGTGCTGAAATCCATGCTCTCGCGCCGCGGCGGGGACCTCTCAGGCGGTCAGCAGCAGCAGCTGGCGATCGGCCGGGCCATGGTGACGCGGCCGAAGATCCTGGTGCTGGACGAGCCGACCGAGGGTATCCAGCCGTCGATCATCAAGGATATCGGCCGGGCGATCCGCTATCTCAGGGATTCCACCGGCATGGCGATCCTGCTGGTCGAGCAATATCTCGATTTCTGCCGGGAGCTTGCCGACTATGTCTACATCATGGACCGCGGCGAGATTGTGCATGAGGGGCTGGCGGAGACGCTGGACACAGCGGAGGCCCGCAGGCATCTGACGGTCTGAAGTCCTTGCCTTTCTTTTCGGCTTCTGGCGAAAAATGCGGCTGATACGGTCGGCAATGGGCCGATATCGCACGGCCTTGCATAAGGCACAGAAATTGCTTGCGTTTATTCCTTGCCAGGTTTCAATGGTTACAGCGCCGCGTCTTATTCATGACGCGCAAAAATCGCTGTAGCACTTTTAATCTGCCGCATAATTTTATCCTTAAATCGACGCCGATTTAAAGAAATATGCGGAAGGCTTCGGCATGGTGTGATGTATGGAGAGGCAGATGGCAATGACGGCGGCAGGCACAGGAGCGCAGAGGGCGCGCGGCCGCGGTCATCTCGCGGCCAAGTCGCTTGGCGGTCGCACGCGCCTTGCCGAACTCTATCAGGAGGGGGCGGCCAAGATCAGGTTGCCGGAAACCTTCGATCATTCCATGGAAGCGGTCATCATCAACACGGCCGGCGGCTTGACGGGCGGCGACCGGATGGATTGGAGCGTCGCCGCCGCGCCGGGTACGCGCATCGATGTGACGACGCAGGCCTGCGAAAAAATCTATAAGGCCTCCGCCGGCACGGCCAAGGTTGAAACCTCCATCAAGGTCGGGAGCGGTGCTCGGGTCGATTGGCTGCCGCAGGAGACCATCCTCTTCGACCGGGCTTCGCTTTCGCGCGCGTTGAATGTGGAACTTGACGATAGGGCCGAATTCCTCGCTGTCGAGGCAATACTGCTCGGGCGGAAAGCCATGGGCGAGGCGATGGAGCAGGGGATGTTTCGGGACCGCTGGCGCATCCGCCGCGGTGGACGGCTGGTTCATGCCGAGGAGCTGCGTCTGGATGGCGATGTGGCCGCATTGACGGCCAAGGCGGCTGTTCTGAGCGGCCAGGTTGCCTTCGCGACCCTGCTCTATGTCGGGCCGCTGGCCGAGGCCTATCTTGGCCGGATCAGGCCTCTTCTCGAAACGCATATGGGAGGCGCCAGCCACTGGGGCGAGAAGCTTGTGGTACGGCTCGCCGCTGCCGATGGCTTCGCGCTCAGAAAAATCCTCATTCCGATCATTTCCGCCTTGCGCAATGGAGCGCCAGTGCCGAAAGTCTGGAACCTGTAGTCCCCCGGAGACGGATGATTTTAGGCCTGCTCGACCCAAAATTATCCGGCTCCAAAATCAAAGAAGTGGTGCATGATGTCTTCCGAAAGCCGCTCACACTTTTCGGCATCAAGCTCAAAAAACAGCAATCACATAGGTAGGCGATGAATCTCACTCCGAGAGAAAAAGACAAGCTACTGATTTCCATGGCGGCGATGGTGGCGCGGCGGCGGCTGGAGCGGGGCGTGAAGCTCAATCATCCCGAAGCCATTGCGCTGATCACGGATTTCGTCGTCGAAGGCGCGCGCGACGGCCGCCCCGTCGCCGAGCTGATGGAGGCCGGCGCCCATGTCATCACCCGCGATCAGGTGATGGAAGGCATTGCCGAGATGATCCATGACGTTCAGGTCGAGGCGACATTCCCCGACGGCACCAAGCTCGTCACCGTCCATGAACCGATCCGGTGAGGCTGCCATGCTGGAACTGAGACCCAATTGCGAATGCTGCGACCGGGATTTGCCGCCGGAAAGCGGGGAGGCGATGATCTGCACGTTCGAGTGCACGTTCTGCGCCGATTGTGTCGACACTGTACTGGGCGGCGCCTGTCCGAATTGCGGCGGCGATTTCGCCCGGCGTCCCAGCCGCCCGGCAGCCTTGCTTGCCAAATATGCTGCTTCGACCACGCGTGTTCTGAAAGCTGAGGGATGTGCGCCCGTTCAGGCTGCATAAGGAGAGAACCATGATCCCAGGTGAAATCATCGCTGCAGGCGGCGACATCGAACTCAATGCCGGAGCGCCGACCGTGACGCTCGAGGTTTCCAATACCGGCGACCGTCCGGTGCAGGTCGGAAGCCATTATCATTTTGCGGAGACCAATGCCGGGCTTTCCTTCGACCGCGATAAGGCAAGGGGCATGCGGCTCGACATTCCCGCTGGAACCGCCGTGCGCTTCGAGCCGGGACAAACGCGCTCAGTGACGCTGATCCCGCTGTCGGGCAAGCGCGAAATCTATGGTTTCCGCCAGCAGGTCATGGGCAAGCTCTAGAGATTTCCGCCTTTCTTCGAATCGCGGCAACGCTCTATCCTATTGTTTTTACGCAGTTCCGGACGCAAAAATCGCTTCGCACCTTTGCCGGAACTGCTCTAGGTTTTCTCGGGGGATTGGATGTCGATGAAATTGCTTGCGCCCGCTGCGGCTCTCGCCGCAGTCCTGATCTGCGCTCCTGCCTTTGCGCAGAACAGTCCGGATGAGCCGAAAATCGATTGCGCCAAGGCGGAGGCGCAGACGGATTTGAACATTTGTGCCGCGCTCGATTTCGACACGGCCGACAAGGCGCTGAATGCGCAATACAAGAAGACGCGAGCTGCGATGGTCGCCATCGACGCGGATCTCGACGCCGACATGAAAGGGGCCGAAAAGGCACTCCTCAAGGCGCAGCGCGCCTGGGTGGACTATCGTGACGGCGAATGCGAGGCCCAAGGGTTCCAGGCGCGGGGAGGCTCCATGGAACCTATGCTCGTTTCCGCCTGCAAGGCGGATCTGACCAAGAACCGGACCAAGGAGTTGAAGGATCTCGCAGACGGGCCGGAGGGCAATCAGTGAGCTCCAGGCGCAGCATAATGATTATCGGCAATGGTGAGATTGCGGCAGGTGCTGCTGATGTCATCGATGCTGCCGATCTGGTGATCCGCTTCAACGATTGCCGTTCCATGGGTGCCGGCGGCAGCCGGACCGATGTCATCGCTGTTTGCAATACTGGCCGCCCGGCGCGGGCCATGCTCGGTTCGGCCGAGTGGCGCAAGAGCCGTGCCGTCGCCGCCGCGTCGGAAATCTGGAGCGTGCGCGACCCAGGTAAATTCGCCGAGATGCGCGCGCCGCTGGCAATCTCGCATCCGGAACTCGACGATTTCTGCGATGACTATACCGATCAGTTCACCGCTTTTTGCCAGGCGACCGGCAAGCGGCATGTAGTGATAGACCGATCCGTTCACGAAGGCGTCGATGCGGCGCTTGCGGAGTAT
>JBCNPI010000046.1:0-25318 GCA_039593415.1 Rhizobium sp.
CGGATCAGGTGTATGCGTCGGCGCAATCGGCGGCGGCGAGTTCTTCGGTCGTTGCCTCCTGGCGGCGATGCATGGTCATGCATCGTCTGGCGCCGGAGGACAAACGTCTGCCGCTGCGCTTGAGCGGTCAGGAATTTGAAACGGCGCTTGGCAGATCGGAGCGATTGGTTGCCGAAGCCGCCAGTGAACTGGATCGTCTCTTTCTCGCGGTCGGCAGGGCCGGTTGTTGCCTGCTTCTGACGGATCGTGACGGCATTGCGCTCGAGCGTCGCGGTGCTGCGGGCGACGACAAGGAATTCCGCAATCTCGGCCTATGGACCGGTTCGGTCTGGACCGAGGCGAGCATCGGCACCAACGGCATAGGCACGGCTCTTGCCGATGAGCGGGCGGTGGCGATCTTTCGCGACCAGCACTTCTTCTGTTCCAACATCAATCTCAGCTGCACCACCGCGCCGATCAGGGATCATCGCGGTCAGCTCGCAGGCGCGCTCGATATTTCGAGCTGCCGTGACGACGTAAACGACGCGACCCTGGCGATCCTGTCGCAGACAGTGCGCGATGCCGCGATACGCATCGAGCTCAATCTTTTCCGCAGTGCTTTTGCCGGTGCCCGCTTCGTGATGGTGCCGACGGAGACGGCTTCCACATCAGCGCTGCTCGCCGTCGACCGCAATGACCTCGTGCTCGGAGCGACCCGAGCCGCCCGCATTGCGTTGAGGCTCGACGATCAGCGCATTGCTGCGGGAATTCCTGCTTCCGATATTCTGCGTGAGCAGGGAGCCGGGAATGAGGATCTGCTGGAGGCCGAACGCGCCGTCCTGCTCAGGGCTCTTTCGCGCGCCAACGGCAATGTTTCCCAGGCGGCTGCGGCGCTCGGCATGAGCCGCTCGACACTGCATCGGAAGATGAACCGGCTCAATATGCACTGAGTTGCCGATAAGGTACATTCCCCCGGGGACACATGTCGCAGAGTTGCGACACTGTGCGCTGCAGCATGGCAAGCCGCCTCTATCGCTCGCCGCCATATGCACTCAGACTTCTCCCATCGGTTCACTTATCGAACCTGCCGACCAAGGGAGCATGGCATGCTGCATCAGAAGATCGTCGAATCTCCGTTCAAACTTAAATATGGCAACTATATCGGCGGTGAGTGGCGCGAGCCGATCGCCGGCAAGTATTTTGACAATCTGACGCCAATCACCGGCGGTAAGATCTGCGAAATACCGCGCTCCGACGAGAAGGATATCAACGCCGCGCTCGATGCTGCCCATGCCGCGAAGGATAAATGGGGGCGGACGTCCACAACCGAGCGTTCCAATATCCTGATGAAGATCGCCCAGCGCATGGAAGACAAGCTGGAAGTGCTGGCGCAGGCGGAAAGCTGGGATAACGGCAAGCCGATCCGCGAAACCATGGCCGCCGACATTCCGCTCGCCATCGATCACTTCCGCTACTTCGCATCCTGCATCCGTGCACAGGAAGGTTCGATCGGTGAGATCGATCACGACACCGTCGCCTACCACTTCCATGAGCCGCTCGGGGTCGTCGGGCAAATCATTCCCTGGAACTTCCCGATCCTGATGGCGGCCTGGAAGCTTGCGCCCGCACTTGCCGCCGGCAATTGCGTCGTCATTAAGCCGGCGGAACACACGCCTGCCTCGCTTCTCGTCTGGGCTGAAGTCGTCGGCGATCTCCTGCCGCCGGGCGTGCTCAACATCGTCAACGGTTTCGGCCTAGAGGCCGGCAAGCCGCTCGCCACCAGCCCGCGCATCGCCAAGATCGCCTTTACCGGCGAGACGACGACTGGCCGGCTGATCATGCAATATGCCAGCCAGAACCTCATCCCCGTCACACTTGAGCTCGGCGGCAAGTCGCCGAACATCTTCTTTGCCGATGTTGCGGCCGAGGATGATGATTTCTTCGACAAGGCGCTGGAAGGCTTTGCAATGTTCGCCCTCAACCAGGGCGAGGTCTGCACATGCCCCAGCCGTGCCTTGATCCAGGAGTCAGTCTACGACCGCTTTATGGAGCGTGCCGTCAAGCGCGTGGAAGCCATCAAGCAGGGCAATCCGCTTGATGTCACAACCATGATCGGTGCCCAGGCATCGAGCGAGCAGATGGAGAAGATCCTCTCCTATCTCGATATCGGCCGACAGGAAGGCGCGGAAGTGCTGACGGGCGGCGGTCGCGCCGATCTCGGCGGCGAGCTGTCGAGCGGCTATTACATCAAGCCCACCATCTTCAAGGGCCATAACAAGATGCGGGTCTTCCAGGAGGAAATCTTTGGCCCGGTCGTATCGGTCACGACCTTCAAGGATGAGAAGGAAGCGCTCGAAATCGCCAACGACACGCTCTATGGCCTCGGCGCCGGCGTTTGGACCCGCGATGGCAATCGTGCCTATCGCTTTGGCCGCGAGATCCAGGCAGGCCGTGTCTGGACGAATTGCTATCATGCCTATCCCGCGCATGCCGCTTTCGGCGGCTACAAGCAATCGGGCATCGGGCGCGAGACGCACAAGATGATGCTCGAGCATTATCAGCAGACCAAGAACATGCTGGTGAGCTACAGCCCCAAGGCACTCGGCTTCTTCTAAAGTTCTCCCAAGGAAGCCAGCAAGGCTCCCGGCGGCGGCCGGGAGCCTCAAGCGGTTGCCCTTCGGTGATGGAGGATCATCATGGACGACAATGGATCGGAGCCTCGGGTGCTTGCGACCGACAAGGCGCTCGAGCTTATCCGCGACATTCAGAAGGATCATCCCGATATCCTGTTTCATCAATCGGGCGGCTGCTGCGATGGCTCTTCGCCGATGTGCTATCCGGCAAACGAGTTCATGATCGGCGACAGCGACGTCAAGCTCGGCGAGATCGGCGGCGTGCCGGTCTATATCAGCGCCAGTCAGTTCGAGGCCTGGAAGCACACGCAGCTCATCATCGATGTCGTACCCGGTCGTGGCGGCATGTTCTCGCTCGACAATGGGCGGGAGAAGCGGTTTCTGACCCGCTCGCGCCTCTTCGGCGGAGGCGAGGCTTGTGCCATCCCAAACATCAGCCGCTTGCCGGTGCGGTAAACAGGGTCATAAATGGGATGTAGTATTCGCCTAATACCCGCGATCACAGGTACTTTGATAGGGTGTCGCCGTTGGTTTTGAGGGAGGATGACAATGCCAGCAGCGAAGATTTTGATGATCACCGGCGATTTCACCGAGGATTACGAGACCATGGTACCGTTCCAGACGCTGCTTGCCTGCGGCTATACGGTCCATGCCGTCTGCCCCGGCAAGAATGCCGGCGAGACGGTGGCAACCGCCATCCACGATTTCGAAGGCGACCAGACCTACTCCGAGAAGCGTGGCCATAATTTCGCATTGAATGCGACATTTTCCAGTATCCGCGCCGAGGATTACGATGCGCTCGTCATTCCGGGCGGCCGCGCGCCGGAATATCTGCGTCTCAATCCCGACGTGATCAAGTCGGTCCAGCATTTCTTCGAGGCGGGCAAGCCTGTTGCCGCCATCTGCCATGGCGCGCAATTGCTGGCGGCTGCGGGTGTTCTCAAGGGGCGGACCTGCTCGGCCTATCCCGCCTGCCGCCCCGAGGTGGAACTCGCCGGCGGCATCTATGCCGATATCGCCATCAACGACGCGGTTGCAGACGGCAATCTGGTGACCGCACCGGCTTGGCCGGCGCATCCGTCATGGTTGCGGCAATTCATGGCGGTACTGGATTCCAGCGCATTGTCGGAAGCAAACGCCGCCTGAAACCGAAGGGAAACGCGCATGTGCGAATTGTTCATCAAGGCCGACGCCAGGCTATGGGAAAGCACCACGCGCTCCCTGCGCATCGACGGCATGGTGACCAGCGTCAGGCTGGAAAATTTCTTCTGGTCGAAGCTGGAGGAAATCGCCCGGCGTGACGGCATGAATGTGGCGCAGCTGATTACCAAGCTGCACCATGAATCGATCGATGCCGGCCACGATCTCGGCAATTTCACATCGTTCCTGCGGGTCTGCTGCGCGCGCTATCTCGATTTGCAGCTTGCCGGCGATATTTCGAGCGATCTTTCCCAGCCAATCGCGGGCGTCGATGCTCCTGCCATCCTCGGACGCGAGCGTCTGAAATATCATTGATCGGCAAACGGGCGCCGCTCATGGAGGCTGCTTTCGCTTCCCGCTGCGCTCGATAGCCTATCGGCAATAAGTCGAGCTGCCGTATCCGCCGCTGTTTCCATATAGCTCGGATCGCGATGGAGCAGCACGACGGCAAACGCGCCGTCGAGGAGCAGCATGATCTGGCGCGCGAGCGGCAGGGCATCATTGCCGGCTCCTGCCTCCGTGAAGATCGATCCGAGCCAGCCCTCGACCCGCTTCTTGTGGGCGCGCGCCGCAACCACGGCCGGATGGCCAGGGAGGTTGATGAGTTCCACCGAAGTCCGCAGGAAGCCGCATCCCTTCCATTTGGCGTTGCGCGCTGATTGCGCCAAATGGCGGAAAATGCCCGCAATCTTCTCGGCGGTATCGCCTTGCGTTTCCTCGAACCAGCGTTTGAAGAGAGCAAGGTTCGGCTCGTCGCGCGCCTGCAGATGGGTGGCGACCAGGTCGTCCTTGCTACGGAAATGATAGTAGAGCGTGCGCTTGGTGACGCCGGCCTTTTCGGCGATGGCATCGACGCTGATCGCACGAATGCCGTCGCGATGGAAAAGCCCTCCGGCGGCCTGAAGGATGCGTTCGCGTGTCGGCTGGGAGCGGTCTTTCATGGCTCAATGTATACCGGGTAGTGAATATACACAACGCGGCGGCTGCTCCATCCTGGCGACCATGAGCGAGCAACCAATTCCATCATCGTCGGACCCGGGCGGCCTGCCCATTTCCATTCCTTGCCCGGATGGCGTTGTCCTCGGCGGCCATATCTGGCTTGCGGGGACGGGCAGGCCGGCGGGCAGCGTGATTATCAATCCGGCGACGGGCGTTCTGGCGCGCTACTATCATCGCTATGCGCATTTTCTAGCGAGACATGGGTTCGATGTCCTGACCTTCGACTATCGCGGTATCGGCCAGTCACGCCCGCCTGAGCTACGGGGCACGGGCTATCGTTGGCGCGATTGGGGGGAGCGGGATTTCGAGACCGCGCTTCGGCTGATGACCGAGCATCGGCGTCACGGCCCTCTAATGGTGGTCGGTCATAGCTTTGGCGGCTTCCTGCCGGGGTTGGCAGAACATGCTCCGATGATTGACAGGATGCTGACCGTCGGAGCGCAATATGCCTGGTGGGGCGACTATATGCCGAGCAGGCGCGCTGCCCTGTTTCTCAAATGGCACGTCGTCATGCCGGCAGTGACGGCGCTCTGTGGCTATTTTCCAGGTCGCCGGCTTGGCTGGCTGGAGGATCTGCCGAAGGGCGTGGCAAACGAATGGAGTTTTCGCCGCTCCCGGTTCGAGCGCAGCCATCCCACGGATGAGAGGAAGGAAGTGCTGCGGCGAATGGCGGCGGTCAAGGCGCCGATCCTGGCAATTGCCGTTTCGGATGATGAGTTCGGCACCGTGCCGGCGGTCCGGCGCACGCTGAACTATTATACGGGCGCTCAATGCGTGTTGGTGCAGCTGCGCCCCGGGGATCTCAGCCGCGACAGGATCGGTCATTTTGGCCTGTTTCACGACAGCCATGCCGCCGGCTTCTGGATCGACATGCTGTCGTGGCTTCGCGACGGCGGCAATCCCTGGCCGGCATCGGTGCTTGAGCGGCAAAGCTGAGTGCTCGCTTCGGGAATGCCGCTTTACGTCAACACCCATGTTGCATGGGTTGATCGTCTGCGATAGACGCCACTTATCGATCATGAGTGAGATGAAGGCCAAGCGTTCGCCGGCTTTGGAATACTCAGAAAAAGTGCAGGATGGAGTTTGGCATGACCAGTCAAAATGACGAATATATCTATGACGAAGTGACCGGCGAGTGGCGCCCCGCCGCGGAAATGGCTGCGGCCGCTGCCAGCGAGCGTGTCGTTCTCGATGCAAGTGGCAACGTCCTTGCCGATGGTGACTCCGTCACCCTCATCAAGGATCTGAAAGTGAAAGGCGCCAACCAGACCTTGAAGCAGGGCACCGTTATCAAGTCGATTCGACTGACCGACAATCCCGAAGAGGTCGATTGCCGTTACGACGGGATCAAGGGATTGGTCCTGCGCACTGAATTCATACGCAAACGGTCTTAAGTTCTTCAAAGCCTTGGCTATCCAAACCGAGCGTGGCCAGGGTGCTGTAGGTATTGCCGAGGGGAAAAGAGGCCACGCACTGAAGGCAGAGCGAGGGGCGAGTACGCCATGGGCCAAGCCTCGTTCGCCGCTTAGCGAGAAGGCGATCTCTGCCGTCTTGCCCAACATAAATTTGTGAAAGATCCGGCCGGCAGCCGGGGTTTGGAGAATAAGTTCGCCGGAACCATCCGCATCACCACTCCGGCATGTCGCTGCCGCCATTCTTCTCGGGCCGGCTCCCGAAAGCTTCCCGCCGCAATATCCGGACAACCATATCGAACTCAGCATCGGTTCCTGCCTCCAATCGTAGCCGATTGCCTCGATGCAGACGGCTTGGCGAGCCGTTGATCACTGCTGTTCATGAATAGCGTGGCGGGCGAGCGCTCCGGGATGATCGCAAGGCATGGTCCACCGGCGGACGGCCCATTATCCGTATTCAGGAATTGTAAAATCACGAAACCACACTTAATTCCTTTGTTTGACGATCTTACAATTGGGGTAAGGTACATGTCGGCTTGAGCCGGTCGGGGGACAATCTATGCAGCTTGACAGTTATGCGGCACTCGGCCGCTCGGACCTGCGTGTCAGTCCGCTTGCGCTTGGCACAATGACCTTCGATGCCGATTTCGCCCAGCATTCGTCTGAAAGCAGAGCCGAGGCGATCATCGATCGTTATCTCGATCTCGGTGGAAATTATCTGGATACGGGCAGTGGGGATATGAAAGCGGGCGGCCAGACGGTTGTCGGCAACTACGTCGCGCAAAAACTGGTCAAACGCGATCGGCTCGTTATCGCCGCAAAGTTCGGCATTGATCGGCATCGCCAGGAACCTGGCCGAAAGGCCATCATGGCAAGTGTCGAACAGGCTCTGCGGCGGCTGAGTACCGATTATCTTGATCTGTACTGGCTGAATAATTGGGACATGCAGGCGCCTCTGGAAGAGATACTGGCCGCGCTCCACGATCTCATTCGATCGGGGAAGTTGCGTTATTTCGGCATTTCGGATGCGCCGGCCTGGAAGGTGGCGCACGCGCATCTGGTTACCCAATCCAACGACTGGGCTCCGTTCATCGGTCTGCAGATCGAATATTCCCTGGCGGCTCGGCTGTTCGAAATCGAGCTGATCCCGATAGCGCGAGGGCTGGGGCTTGGTGTCGTTGCACATTCACCCTTGAGCGGCGGAATCATCAGCGGGCAGTATAAGCGTGTCGGCGGGGGGGCGAAAACCGGCCTTGCGGCGCAACTGGCACAAAGACCCGACGAACAGGATCTGGAAATCGTCGACGCCTTGTTTCGCGTTGCCGATGAGCTCGGCACGACCACCGCTCGCGTTGCCCTTGCCTGGGCCATCGCACGCCTGGGAGTTTCGTCAACGGTTATCGGCATTCACACGCTAGAGCAGCTCGATGAGAATATCGGCGCGCTTCAGATCGAGCTTTCGCCGCAACAGACGGCGACCCTCGACGCGCTGACCATCCCGAACCCTTCGGTCGCTCTGCCGTTGCTTCTGCAGAATGTCGCGCCCCTGAGCTGCGTTGACTGAGCCGTAGCCTGGACCGTTTGCAAGCATCCGTCATCGCTCATCCAAAAAGCTGTGCGAGACGCCGTATCATTCCGGAAAGATGACCCGCGCCTACGTCGCCTCGCTCCGAGCGAGGGCCGGCGTCAACCGGCATGTCGGCGATCGCCATGGCCGAAAGTCAAAGTAACGGCACGTCCTTTTTTGGGGGCTGACCACGATGCGCCAAGCGCGGAATGTATGCATCAAGCCTAAAAAAGGCTACTTTCCACCAGTACAAACAGGACATTCTACCCTGCAAGTGTGGCCATTGCCGCCCTACTTCATTGTTCATGGCCTTGGTCAACGCCGACGCTTCCTCTTTTGAAAAAGCTCAAGGAGACAGGAAATGGACAAGAATCGTGTCAAAGGTGCAGTCAAGGAAGCAAGCGGCTCCATCAAGGAGGCGGCAGGCAAGCTGACTGGAAGCGATCGGCTCAAGGCGAAAGGTATCGCCGAGAGGATCGAAGGCAAGATCCAGGTGCAAATCGGCAAGACCAAGGATGCCATCAAGAACGCGCTTCGCTGACGCCTCCGGCCTTTAAAAGCTTTGCTCCTGCGATTCACCGAGGTTTCCGATGCTTTTCCTCGCCAAGTTTTCTTCGCTGACGAAATCGTCGGATCGTGCGGCGACCTGCACGGCGATCCGTTGCCTCATTGCCTATGCCGATGGGCTTGAGGATTGCCGTATCGATGTCGCTGCCGTGGACGGAACCATCATCCTGTCCGGAATAGCCCCGACCGATCAGGCACGACAGCGAGCCATTGCGATTGCCGGCGATTATGCCGGAAGCCGTATCGTCAGCAATATCGTCATCCAGGCCGATCGCGATCCGTCCAGCCGGCCTGACATCGACCTGTCGAACTCCCCTGCGCCGACCGGGCAGGCCGCGGCGCCGAAACTCCCGAAGGAGACGTCATGAAGAAGACCATCATTGCAGCTGCGGCCATTGCGGCAGCCTTTGGTTCCGCGGCTTCTGCCGCCAGCACCAGTCATCATCCCAGGAAGCCGTCGCAGCAGGTCGCGTCCGAACCCAAACAACGCCTCGGAACGCTTTCCTGCGAGGTCGCCGGCGGCGTCGGCATGATTATCGGCTCCAACAAGCAGGTAAGCTGCATTTTCAAGCAGCGTACGGGCCGTGTCGAACGCTATACGGGTACGATCGGCAAGCTCGGCATCGATATCGGCGTCACCCGCAAGACCTATCTGCGCTGGATCGTCATCAATACCGCACCCACGCGGGTCGGCGAAGGTGCGCTGGCGGGCACCTATGTCGGTGCCTCGGCAGGCGTCTCCGTGGGACTTGGCCTCGGGGCCAACGCTCTGGTGGGCGGCAATTCGAAGAACTTCGCTCTTCAGCCCCTGAGCGCGGAAGCCGGCACCGGGCTGAATGTGGCAGCCGGAGTTTCCCGCTTGCAATTGCAGCCTAGCCGCTGATGGATGACCGACAACGGTGCGGTTGTCCGCAAACGCGCCGTTATCACCTTACAGATAAGTCGGAATTGTCCCGTCGCTGGATGGAACACGGCGTCGACACAGGTGCGGAATGTCAAAGGCTCAATTCGCAATAGACTTTGCCGATTGCTGCTTCAATGCCATTCAGTCTCGATGAGATCAATCAGGATTTGCCTTTTTGAGGTGAAATTCCCTTATCACCGTTATTTTCTTATCATTGATGGTATTTGTATGTATTTCTTAATATATACATCCTAAGGTAGCGTCCGGATAAAATATTCGACAGTCTCCGATGTCTGAAGAAGGAAGACAACCCTATTTCCCACGCTCGATGAATGGCGTGGATTTTTCATCCTATAGGCGCTGATGGGGCATTTCGGCGGGGATGAGGTAATTGCCGGTCGAGGAGCTGGCGGTGGGATATTTTTGGGCAGGGCATTTGCTCGTTTATTTGCTCCTTTATATGACAGTTCGAGAATCATGCATACCGCAACCGTACCAGCATCGGCCAATCCGCTTAAATTTCTCATTCAATCGAGAACCCGGCCACGCCGGCTTCTCGAATTTGCCATTCTATTAATCTGGCTTGCCGCCATCGGCATCCAGATCCACCAACATGTGATGTTTCGGGACGAAGTCCGCGCTCTGTCGTTGGCACTGTCCGGCGAGAACATATGGGCGATGCTGCGGACAATTCATGGCGAGGGCCATCCAGCGATCTGGTATCTGCTTCTGCGCCTCGCTTATACGGTGTTCGGAAGCGTGCAGGTGTTGCCGGGCCTCGCTTTCCTGATCGCCGCTGCTGCAGTAGGCCTACTCCTCTTCCGATCACCGTTTCCTCTTATCCTGGTAATCCTATTTATGGGAAGCGACGGCTTCCTTTATGAATATTCGGTCATGGCCAGGAATTACGGCCTATCCGCACTCCTGCTATTCATTGTCGCTGCAAATTATCGAGCCCGACACAAGCGGGGATATTTGATTGGCTGTCTTCTCTTCCTTCTCGCCAACACCAATGTCATTGCCGCTATCATGGTAGGAGGCTTCCTGCTTTTCTGGTTCTTCGATCTGCTTGAAGAATGCGGAATGCGCTGGACTCCGGCACTCACGAACTTCTTTGTCAATGCGCTTATCGCCACGGCGGGATTGGCGGTTTGCGGCGTTACAATTCTTCCGACTTTCAACGATGCCGCGGTTGTCGACCTCTCCACGCATTCGCTAGCAATGCTCGTTTTCAGTGCGATGTTCAACCCAGCCGGCACGGCGCCCGGCACCTTATTCCTATCGGTGCCGAGCCTGCTCGGATCATGTGTCCTGTTCGGTGCCACCCTTGGCCTTTTACCCAGACCGGCCGCCTTCGCTGCGGCGCTTATATCGCTTCTCGTTTTCTCGCTCTTCTCCAATCTGGCATCGGCCGGGGGTGAACGGCATGCTCTGGTCTGGTTTTGCTTCTGCCTCGCACTCTACTGGATAAGCTGGGATCGAATAACGGACTGCTTTTCAGGCAAACGAACGCTGCGCTGGGACTTAGCGTTCCGTTTTGGATGTGGAATGTTTGTGATCATGACGTGCTTACAATTCGCCTTCGGGCTCAAGATGGCAGTATTGGCAATCACTGAGGGCAGAGTCGAGAGCCGGAGCGCCGATCTTAGCCGTCTGATAAGATCTCGGCCGGAGCTGGCGAAAGCAATCATAGTTGCTGAACCTGAATACTTGGCCGAAGCGCTGCCATTTTACATCGCCAATCCGATCTACCTGATCCGGGAACGCAAGTTCGGGAACTACATCCGCTTTACCAAAAAGGGTCAGCTCGACGCGAATCTCGGAGAAACATTGCAATTCAGCGAGGATCTACACGACAAGACCGGGTCTCCGGTGGTGATTTTAATGCAGCACAAATTGAAGAACATGGTCTCGGGTCAGGTTTACAGGGAAGGCTATAACTGGACCTTTCACGCCACGTCGCAGCAGATCGGCGACTTTCTGTCTAGGACTACGCTACTCGCGGAATTTGGACCTGCGAATTATTTTGAAACCTATGACGTGTATTTACTGGGCGATGATCGGAAATAAGCTGTCCGCGGATGAAGGAGACTTCCGGCGTGAACACAAGGTTGAGTGAAGGCGCTTTGTCACCATCGGGACGGGCGGGCTTGCGCGATTATGTCGCCATTGCGCGGCTCGATCATAGTACGAAGCACATTTTCATCGTGCCTGGCATTATCCTCGCTTTTCTTCTCCGAGGGGTGAGAAACGACGATCTGCCTTCTTCGATTTTACTTGGGTTCCTGACAGCTATTTGTATCGCATCGGCGAACTATTGTATTAACGAGTGGTTCGATCGTGAGTTCGACCGGCATCATCCCACGAAATCAAAGCGCTCTGCGGTACAAAGTCGTATGAACGGCAGGTTGGTGCAACTGGAATGGACTCTGCTGCTCATCGTCGGCCTCGGCTGCGCCATCCTGTCTAGCAAGCTTCTCTTCTTCGTCGCCTGCTTGTTTGCGATGCAGGGGATCGTCTATAATCTCGACCCGATCAGGAGCAAAGATAAGGTTTACCTCGACGTCATCTCGGAATCGATCAACAATCCGATCCGCTTGGTGATCGGCTGGTCGATGATCGACCCGACGACCTTACCGCCGGGGTCGGTTATTCTGGCTTACTGGTTCGGTGGCGCGTTTCTGATGGCTGCAAAACGCCTTTCGGAATATGATGAAATCGTTACGTCGCATGGCAAGGAATTGCTGTCGCGATACCGCGCGAGTTTCGCTCAGTATACACAGGTATCGCTGACCGCCTCCTGCATTGCCTATTCCCTATTCTCGATCGCCTTCCTATCGGTATTTCTGATCAAATATCGGATCGAGTATATTCTCGTCCTGCCCTTTGTTGTGGCCCTCTTTACGGTCTATTTCGTGATGGCGGCGAAGCCGGGGTCTACGGCGCAGAAACCGGAAAGGCTGTTCCGTGAGCCGGGTCTGATAGCTATCGTCGTGGCATTGGTGGCGGCATTCATGTTCACGACGTTTGTCGATATTCCGTTTCTCGTGGCCCTGACCGAGCAGCACTACATCGCCATCAGATGATAGAGCCTTATTTCGACTGGGATAGGATTCACTTTGTCGTCTTCGATGTCGACGGCACACTCTACAATCAACGCAAGCTGCGCCTTTGCATGGCAGGTGAGATGATTGCCGACGCATTGGCAACGGGCGGGCTGACCAATCTACGGGTGTTGCGAGCGTACCGGTCGCTGCGTGAAACGATCGGTGAGCAAGAGATCGACGACTTTCAGGATAGCCTGATGGCGCGAACCGTCGAGCGGACCGGTCAGCCCTCGGAGCGGATAGAGGCAATCGTTGCCGAATGGATCCAGTGTCGTCCGCTCGCTTATATCGAGTCCTGTCGATACAACGGACTGGTCGAATTGTTTGCGGGGCTGAGGCGACGAAAGAAGGCTATCGGAATCTTTTCCGACTATCCTGCCGATGAGAAGCTACAAAGGATGAAGCTGTCAGCCGATTACATATTATCCGCAAACGACGTCGGTGTTGGCATCCTGAAGCCAAACCCGCGTGGCCTCCAGATGCTGATGGAGCGCGCTGGCGTAAGCCCGGAGGAAACCGTTCTTATCGGCGACAGGCCTGATCGGGACGGCCTTGCGGCCCAACGCGCTGGCGTCCTCCCGTTCATTCGCTCCAATACGCCGCGCGATGGCTGGCTAACTTTTTCCAACTACTCGGATCGGCGGTTTGCTCCGTTGCTAGGAGAGAAAGCGTTCGAATGACATTGTCCAAGACAATCCGCGATGTACCTGTGGGTGGCTTAGCTTCTGTCGTCGATCTCGGGGTGTTTCGCGGCCTTCCATCCACATGGGTACCCGCTTGGCCTTTCGGGGACCTCTAGCTGGTTGATCGCTGCCCTCGTCAACTCTACAATCTCAGCAGCAGTTGTCTTCAGGCAGTCTCTCCGCCCCAAGCGTGCATTCACACTTTTTGTACTGGTTTTGGCAATATGTTTCGGGCTGCTAAGTTACTATGTGATCGAACAGCCGACCCTGCGGGGCTGAACGCCCGGCCGGAAAAGGCAAACGGGAACGTGAGGCTTTGAAAATGAACTGATTAGGGCGCGACCGGCTTCGGTCGCGCCCAATAGCTTTTAACGTCAAGCGATGTCGAAGCGATCTGCGTTCATGACCTTGGTCCAGGCCGCGACGAAGTCCCGCACGAACTTTTCCTGAGTGTCGCTCTGGCCATAGACTTCGGCGATGGCGCGCAGTTGCGAGTTGGAACCGAAGACGAGATCGGCGCGCGTTGCCGTCCACTTCACGTCGCCGGTTGCGCGGTCACGTCCCTCGAAGACGTCCTTGGCATCCGACACCGCCTTCCACTCCGTACCCATGTCGAGCAGGTTGACGAAGAAGTCGTTGGTGAGCGTTTCCGGACGCTTGGTGAAGACGCCGTGCTGGCTCTGGCCGACATTGGCGTTCAGCACACGCAAGCCGCCGATGAGGGCAGTCATTTCCGGCGCCGTCAGCGTCAGAAGCTGCGCCTTGTCGATCAGCAGCTCTTCCGTCGATACGGTGTAGGCCTGCCGCTGGTAATTGCGGAAGCCATCGACGATCGGTTCGAGAACGGCAAAAGCATCGACATCGGTCTGTTCCTGTGTCGCATCGGTGCGACCGGGAGCAAACGGAACAACCACATCATGACCGGCCCTTTTTGCAGCCTGCTCGATGGCGACCGAGCCGCCAAGGACGATCAGATCGGCAAGCGACACCTTCTTGCCGCCGGTCTGGGCATCGTTGAACTTCTTCTGGATGCCTTCCAGCGCTGCCAGCACGGAAGCGAGCTGGGCCGGCTGATTGGCCTCCCAGTCCTTCTGCGGAGCAAGACGGATGCGAGCGCCGTTTGCACCGCCGCGCTTGTCTGAGCCACGGAAGGTGGAGGCCGAAGCCCAGGCAGTCGATACCAGCTGCGGGATCGTCAGGCCCGCTGCGGCGATCTCGGCCTTGAGGGTGGCGACATCGCTGGGATCGATCGGCGCATAATCGGCCACGGGGACCGGATCCTGCCAGATAAGCTCTTCGCTCGGCACTTCCGGACCAAGATAACGGGCGCGCGGCCCCATGTCGCGGTGGGTCAGCTTGAACCAGGCGCGGGCAAAGGCATCGGCGAACTCGTCCGGATTTTCGAAGAAGCGGCGGGAGATCTTCTCATAGGCCGGATCGAAACGCAGGGCGAGGTCCGTGGTCAGCATGGACGGAGCATGACGCTTGGACTTGTCGTGCGCATCGGGGATCGAGCCGGCGCCGGCGCCATGCTTCGGCACCCACTGATGCGCGCCGGCCGGGCTCTTCGTCAGTTCCCATTCGTAGCCGAACAGGTTCCAGAAGAAGTTGTTGCTCCACTTGGTGGGAGTCGAGGTCCAGGTGACTTCGAGACCGCTGCCGATCGTGTCACCGCCCTTGCCGGTGCCGAAGCTGTTCTTCCAGCCGAGGCCCTGTTCCTCAATGCCCGCTGCTTCCGGCTCAGGTCCGACATGGGCCGCATCGCCTGCACCATGCGTCTTGCCGAAGGTGTGGCCGCCGGCAATGAGGGCAACGGTTTCCTCGTCATTCATCGCCATGCGGGCGAAGGTTTCGCGGATGTCGCGGGCTGCTGCAATCGGGTCGGGATTGCCGTTCGGGCCCTCCGGATTGACATAAATGAGGCCCATCTGCACGGCTGCAAGCGGGTTTTCCAGATCGCGGTCACCGGTATAGCGCTTATCGCCGAGCCAGGTCTCTTCCGCACCCCAGTAAATGTCCTCTTCCGGCTCCCACACGTCTTCGCGACCGCCGCCGAAGCCGAAGGTCTTGAAGCCCATGGATTCCAGCGCGACGTTACCTGTCAGGACGAGCAGGTCGGCCCAGGAGATGCTGTTGCCGTATTTCTGCTTGATCGGCCAGAGCAGGCGGCGAGCCTTGTCCAGGTTGACGTTATCCGGCCAGCTGTTGAGCGGCGCGAAGCGCTGCGTACCGGACGAGGCGCCGCCGCGGCCGTCGCCCGTGCGGTAGGTGCCGGCGCTATGCCAGGCCATGCGGATGAAGAGCGGCCCGTAATGACCGAAGTCGGCCGGCCACCAGTCCTGCGAAGCCGTCATCAGCGCGACGAGGTCCTTCTTCAAGGCCGCAAGATCGAGCTTCTTGAATTCTTCGGCGTAGTTGAACGTCTTGCCCAGCGGGTTCGACAGCGCCGAATTCTGGTGCAGAACCTTGAGGTTCAGCTGGTTAGGCCACCAGTCGCGGTTCGAGCGTGCAGAAACGCTCGTGTTCCCATGCGGGAACGGACACTTGCCGGCAGTTTCGACTTTTGTATCCATAGTTCTCTCCCTTACGATGACTTGGTTTGTGGCAACCCGGTGAGGATAGTTTGGGTCCCCCGGTAAAACGGTTCGGCTTGATGATGGGCATGGCGGGGACATGTCGGACGCATGAAATCTCTCGTAGTTCTGGCCTCGCACAAGCGTATCTGCTAAAGCCAGGGCTTTGCTGGCCCATGACTTCGAGCAGTCCGAGCATCGATAAACTGAACGCAGTCAATGCTCCCAATGTGAGCTTCGTATGACAGGCGGCCGCATCTCATCTTTGCCGCGCCACTATAACCAAGGCGAACGATTAATTTAAGTTGGATTTCCTGATCGATGCGATAAGTTGAGCTTATGACAAATCTGACGCTCAAACAGCTTCGCTATTTCGAGGCACTCGCCAGGCAAGGCCATTTCGGGCGCGCCGCCGACATATGCGCGATCTCTCAGCCTGCCTTGTCGATGCAGATCAAGGAATTGGAGGAGCAGCTCGGCACCGACCTTTTCGAAAGAGGCGCGCGCCAGGTCCGGCTGACCAATTTCGGGGAAGCGTTCGCCATCCGCGTCCGCGACATCCTGCGCTCCGTCGATGAGCTGGGAGATCTTGCTCGCGCATCGCACAATCAGCCTGTTGGCCGGCTGCGGATCGGCGTCATTCCGACGGTTGCGCCTTATCTGCTGCCGAGCATCATAGGTAATCTCTCTCGCATATATGACGGGCTTGATATCCATGTCCGCGAGACCTTGACCTCGAAACTGGTTGAGGAATTGCAGGAGGGGAGGCTGGATACGGCCATCGTCGCCTTGCCGGTCTCCGAGCCATCCCTGATGGAAGTACGGCTGTTTGCAGAAAATTTCGTGCTGGTGCGGCCAAGCGAGGATGAAGGCAAGCCCGTGCCAAACCGGGAAGCGCTCCGCGAAATGCGGCTGCTGCTCTTGGAGGAGGGGCACTGTTTCCGCGATCAGGCGCTCTCCTTCTGCAACATACAGTCGGCGCTCCCGCGTGAGCTCATGGACGGCAGCTCGCTATCGACGCTGGTGCAGATGGTCAGCGCCGGTATTGGCGTCACCCTGATACCGGAGATGGCCGTGGCGGTTGAAACCCGTTCAGCCTCGGTCTCGACGGTGCGCTTTCAAAGTCCCCAGCCATCCAGGACGATCGGCATGATCTGGCGCAAGACGAGCCCCTTGGCCAGGCAGCTCAAGCAGATTGCCGAAGTTGTGCGAGAAGCCGCCGACGCAATGCGCGAGCAGCATGATTCTATCTGGCGGGCACAGGATCTGGAGTTTGATGGCCACCCGCAACAGCCAGCTGCTCATCGGGCCGGTAAAGGTGTTCGAGCTGACACGGTCGATGATTCCGCCGCGGGCTGATCGTATCACGCACGCATATCAACGCTGCCGGAATCTTTTCCACAGAAGGCGATATTTCAAACGATTGAAAATATTTCAATCGTTTAAATAGTTTAATGCCTTGATTTACAAAGAAACTCTTCCATGTCATGCCATGGATGCATGACAATGGAGGTCGTGATGCAAGAGTTTGAAAACGTAAGAGATGAAATTCCTACGTATGTGATTGATCGCCTGGAAAATGAATGGCGGCTGGTGCAAGCTCAGAGTACGCAGATGGAGACGGGGGTGTCCACGGAGATGCCTGCAAAGAAGGCGCCGATTGCGCCCGACAGCCTTGCATCCCTCGACAAGTAATCATTGGTGGAAACCGGAACGTGCCGCGCTCCCCGATGATGGGGCGCCAGCGCGCCGTTCCGGGCACATCTTTTCTTCCCATCATAATCGAAGAATAGACCTGCCCTGGCTGCTAGTCAGGGCCATTGCTTGTCGTGCTGTCCATTGGCAGCATGCCGTGCCGAATTGCTTCAGGCGTCGAGATAACGCTCGGTCAGCCGCGCCCACATGGCCGCACCGACGGTCAGGCTTTCGTCGGCGAAATCATATTTTGCGCTGTGGAGGATGGCCGAGTTCAAGCCGTTGCCGAGACGCAGGAAGCTGCCGGGCTTATGCTCCAGGTAATGGGAGAAATCTTCGCTGCCCGGGATCAGGCCGCAGGTGGTGACCTTGTCGGCGCCGACGAGCTCTTCGGCCACCATGCGCGCGAATTCCGTTTCCTTCTCGGAATTGACGACGACGGGATGACCGTGGGTGTAGTCGATTTCGGCGCTTGCGCCATAGCCGTCCGTAATGGAGACGGTCAGCTTGCGGATGCGGGCCTCGAGCAGTTCGCGTACCTTTGGATCGAAGGAGCGGACGGTGAGCAACAGTCTCGCACTTTCCGGAATGACGTTCGAAGCTTCGCCGGCATGGATGGCGCCGACGGTGACTACCGCCGTCTGCGTCGGGTCGACGCTGCGTGCAACGATCGTCTGCAGACTGACGACGAGATTGCAGGCGACGACGACGGGATCGATGGTCAGATGCGGCCGCGAGGCATGGCCGCCCTTGCCTGTGATGGTGATCTCGACCGTGTCGGCGGCCGCCATCAGCGGGCCGGAGCGCAGCAGCCAGGTGCCTTCCGGCGCACCTGGATGATTGTGCAGCCCGTAAATGACATCGAAGGGGAAGCGTTCGAACAGCCCATCCTTGATCATTGCGGGAGCGCCGCTCACCGCGCCTGCCTCTTCGGCCGGCTGGAAGATCAGGTTTACCGTGCCGTTGAAACGGCGGGTGCGGGCGAGATATTCCGCAGCTCCCAACAACATGGTCGTGTGTCCATCGTGGCCGCAGGCATGCATTTTGCCCGGCACCTTGCTGGCATAGGCGGCGCCGGTCTGCTCGGTGATCGGCAATGCGTCCATGTCGGCCCGGATCGCGATGCTCTTCTTGCCCGCTCCAACAGTCATGCGCGCGACGACGCCGTGGCCGCCGACATTGCGGGTGACCTCGTAGCCCCAGGCTTCCAGCTTTTCGGCAACGAAGCGCGCGGTTTCCGCCTCTTCGAAGGAAAGTTCGGGATTGGCGTGCAGATGCTGGCGGATGCTGGTCAGTTCGGCCTTCATCGGCTCGAAGTCCGAGAGGCGGGCAAAATCGTTGTCGAGGGTCATGGTTATTCCAATGGTTCGCTTTGAGCCGCCATCCGCCATAGGGCGCGGGCTGCACTGACGGTGGAGCTGCCGCGCTAGATGAAGCGCGACAGGAAGCTTCTTGTGCGCGGATGCTGAGGGTTGCCGATCACCTCCTCGGGCCTGCCCTGTTCGACGATCTTGCCGCCGTCCATGAAGACGACGCGGTCGGCCGCCTCACGGGCAAAGCCGATCTCGTGGGTGACGACGATCATCGTCAGTCCTTGGCTGGCAAGATCGCGCATGGTCGACAGCACTTCGCCGACGAGCTCCGGATCGAGCGCAGAGGTCGGTTCGTCGAAGAGCATCAGCTTCGGCTTGATCGCCAGCGCTCTCGCAATCGCCACACGTTGCTGCTGGCCGCCGGACAGCTGGCGCGGATAATTATGCGCTTTGGCAGAAAGCCCGACGCGGCCGAGCAGCGCCAGCGCATTCTCGGTTGCCTGCTTCCGGCTTTCGCCATGGATGCCGATCGGCGCTTCGATGACATTCTGCAGCGCCGTCATGTGCGGGTAGAGATTGAATTGCTGAAACACCATGCCGATCTTGCGCCGCTGCAGCGCGATCGCATGGTTGGCAAGTTTGACAAGCCGGCCCTTGCTCAGCCGGTAGCCGATCTGCTCGCCATCGACTTCGATCGAACCGCGGTTGATCGATTCCAGATGGTTGATGCAGCGAAGGAAAGTGGACTTGCCGGAGCCGGACGGCCCGAGGACGACGACGACTTCGCCCGGTGTCACGTCGAGGTCGATACCCTTCAGCACTTCGAGATTTTCGAAGGATTTGTGGACGTTGCGTGCCCGTACCAGCGGCGGCACATTGGCGACAGTGCTCATGGGAGTATTCAGCCGAGCGTTCATTGGCCCGCCTCCTGTGCCGGCACGAGGGCCGGCGGGCTGTCCTTTGTGGCCTTCGCTGCACCCGTGCGGCGGTCGGCGCGGCTATAGTAGCGCTCGATGTAGCTCTGGCCGATGTTCAGCACCGAGGTAATCAGCAAATACCAGATGACCGCGACGAGCAGCATAGGGATGACTTCGAAGGTGCGGTTGTAGATCGACTGCACGGAGTAGAGCAGATCGGCCATGGCGATGACGCTGACGAGCGAGGTCGCCTTGATCATGCTGATGAGCTGGTTGCCGGTCGGCGGTACGATGGAGCGCATGGCTTGCGGGATGATGATACGGCGCAGCGCGCGGATGCGCGTCATGCCGAAGGCCTCGGCCGTCTCGAACTGGCCCTTGTCGACGGAAAGCAACCCACCGCGGATGATCTCGGCCATATAGGCGGCTTCGTTCAGCGCAAGGCCGGCGATCGCAGCCGTCATCGGGCTGATGACGGAATTCGTGTCCCAGCTGACGAAGGTCGGACCGAAGGGAATGCCGATCGACAATGTCGGGAAGAGCGTCGAGAGATTGTACCAGAAGATCAGCTGCACGAGGAGCGGCGTGCCGCGAAAGAACCAGATGAACAGAGAGGCGAGCGTGCTTGCCAGGGTGTCCTTCGATAGTCTGGCGATTGCCAATAGCAGGCCGAACACGATGCCGAGCGCCATTGCGACGACGGTCAGGCCGAGCGAAACATAAAGGCCGCTGATGACGACGGGATCGAAGAAATATTGCCCGACGACGTGCCAGCCGAAATTCTCGTTGTGGGCGACCGACCAAGCCCAATAGGCCGCGATCGCAAGCGTGACGACCCAGGCCGTCACACGGCCCTTCGGAAACGGTGTGTGGGCATTCGCCACATCCCGCTCAGCCGCATCGCCTGCTGGCGATGCGATATCTTTGGCATTGGTGCTCATTTCGGCAGCGTCCCGCCAAGATTGATACCCGGCTCCTTGATCATGTTGTTCTCAAGGCCCCATTTCTTCATGATGGCGGCATAGGTGCCATTGTCCATCAAGACCTTGACGGCATCCTTGAGAACGGACCCGAGCGGCGAGCCCTTCGGCACCACGGCGCCCTGATAAAGATCTTCGAAACCGTTCTTCTGGCCGACGCCGGTCAGCTCCAACTGGCCGTTCGCCTGCGAGACGAAATAGGTGAGCGGGGCCTGCGAGGAGAAGAAGGCGTCGGAACGCTTGGAGCGGACAGCGAGGATCGAGCTCGGCTGATCGGTGAAGGATTGGACCTCGATTGCGCCCTTTCCGTCGGTCTTGCACTTTTCCGCCTGCACCTGGATCACCTTTTCAGCCGATCCGCCGGCCATGACGGCAATGCGCTGGCCGCAGGCGCTGTCGAGCGAGGTGATACCCTTCGGATTGCCCTTCTGGACGGCGAAGACGACATATTCCTGAACCCAGTCGACGAAATCATTGGCTTCCTCGCGGCTTTTGAAATCGCCGATCGGGCCGAAGGCGAATTGATAGCGACCGGAATTGATGCCGGCAAGAATGGCGGGCAGACCGCTGACGCTCTCATGCTCGATCTTCACCCCGAGCACCTGCCCGATCGCGTCGGTCAGATCGGCGCTGGCGCCGGTCAGCTTGGTTCCGGTGACGATTTCATAGGGAGGGAAGGAGCCGTTGTTGACGGAAATCATCTTGCCCGATGTACGGATGGCTTCCGGCAGCTTGGCCTGCAGATCCTTGTTGACCGGGAGTTTCGGCAGGCCCGCATCCTCAGCGAACGCGGCGCCCGACATCATCAGGCTTGCCAGGGCGACGTAGGTCATTTTCTTCAGCGACATGTTCATTCCCCTTTTTGCTTTGCGTCTTTGATTTTCAGTCGGTGGTCAGGCAGCGCTTGTCCTGCTGCCGTCGACATCGAACGGAAACAGCTCTTCCGGCGTCATCAGTCGCGGCAGGATGCCCTGCACATGCAATTCTGAGGCGAAATCGGCGATCATCTTGCGGTTGGCGGCAAAGCCGCTGGCATCCCATCCTTTCGGCAGCTCTGCCGCCGATTTCAGGAGTTCGTCGAGCATGAAGGGCGTGGTATCGGCATATTTGCGCCGCTTGCTCAGCCAGACACGCTGCGATTCATCGATGAGTGCGCTCAGCTCGCCCATGACCCACGGATGCTCGGCGACGAACTCCGCCTTGAAACCGATCAGATGCATACCCGGTACATAGCCCACATCGGCAAAATAGCGATGTTCGGCTGAGCGAAAATCTGGCAGGAGCTGGCGGAAGCCGGAATTGCCGGCGAAATAACCGTCCGGCATGAAGGGTGTGAAGATCGCATCGAGCAGGCCTTCCTTCAGCAGGTCAACCATCGGCCTTTCGCGTGGCGCCGCCTCGATGCGGCCGGGACGGCCAAAGCCATCGAGGCGATCGGTGATCGGGTGGGCTTCGGTGAGGCGGCCGGCATACCAGATGGCATCCTCGACGCCGACGCCTTCGCGCCTGAGGGCTGCCCGCGTCCAGGTATTGCCGGAATCGCGCCAGCCGGTGACGCCGATGCGCTTGCCGGCGAGCTCCGCAAAGCTCGTGATCGGGCTGTCGCTGGTGGTGATGACGCAGCGATGGCGGAAGCCGCGCATGATGAAGTTCGGAATGCCGACCACACTCTCGTCGCCATCGATGCGCATCTGTGTGTAGCGGCTGAAGGAGGTTTCGGCCGCGTCATAGGCGTCGCTCTTGCCGACGTGCGAGACCAGCGTGCCGACCCGGTCGACCTTGATGTCTAGCTTGGGAGAGGAGACGTCACCCAGGACCAAAGGCGTCATATAGTCCCAATCACGCAGGGCAAGGCGAAGAGTAAGGGGCATGAAATTCACTCGCGGGAAAACTTGTTTTCTCAACGAGTAAATGTTCAATATAGGTCGATCAAATGTTATTACGTTATTGAACATTAAAAATGGTGCGAAAATGAGCGACGATCGGGACGCGAAATGGTTTGCCGAACAATTGAACGATCGGACCATTCGTGGCATCGCGCTTGAAACAAGCGCGCTCATTCGCGCCGGTGCCCTGCCCGTTGGTACCAAGCTGCCGCCGATCCGAGACCTTGCCTTTGTCCTTGGTGTAAGTCCTGCGACCCTATCGGAGGCCTGGAGCGAACTCAGGCGCCAAAAGATCATCAGCGGACGCGGCAGGAATGGCACATGGGTCAGCGGCGACCGCTTTGTCGCTCAGCCCGCACGGCTTGCAAGCGTCGGCGATTATGGCTCCAGCGCCCTTAATTTAACCGCCGCCGTGCCCGATCTCCGGCTCCTGCCGAAGCTTGAGGCGGCAATGGCCTATGGCGCCTCGGCGGAAAATCTCAACAGTTACGAGCGCAGCCGCATTCTGCCGGAGCTTGAACGCGAGGTCAGGAAGGCGTGGCCCTACGAGCCGGAGGCGTTCCTGGCAACCAATGGCGGCTATAATGCCGTCTACACCTTGATCAACGCCCTGGTCATGCCGGGTGCTGCGGTTGCGATCGAAGATCCCACAGGCATGCGGCTCTTGGATATCCTTGAGGATAGGGGTGCGCGCATCATTCCGGTGAAATGCGATGAGGAGGGGCCGCTGCCGCCTTCGCTGGAGGAGGCGTTGAAATATCGTCCGGTCGCTTTCATCTTTCAGCCGCGCATCCATTCCGTCACCGGCCAGAGCGTGAGCCCGGCACGGATGGCAAGGATCGCCGAGATCCTTCGCGATAAGGATACATTGATCGTGGAGGATGATGGTATCGCCGACATTTCGACGGCGCCGCGCCATTCGATGGGGCATCTCTTCCCCGATCGGGTCATCCATATCCTGTCATTTTCGAAGACGCACGGGCCAGATCTGCGTCTCGCCGTCTTGTCGAGCTCGCGAGCGATCATCGACCAGATCCAATCCTATCGCAGCTTCAGCTCCGGCTGGACCAGCCGTATCCTGCAGGCGGCGGTTGCCTGGCTGCTGCGGGATGCAGCGACGGCGGCATGCCTCGATCATGCCCGCAAGACCTATCGCGAACGCCGGGCCGGCCTCATCGATGCGCTGCGCGAGCGCGGCGTCGATGCACGGCATGGCGAAGGACTATGTGCCTGGATTCCCGTCTCGTCGGAGCCCTTTGCAATGGTGACGCTCGCCGCCCGGGGCATTGCGGTGCATCCAGGCGCAAAATTCTCGATCCTGCCCAGCAGCCATTTGCGCGTCGCGACGGCCAATCTTTCGGAGCGGCGCGAAGAAGTTGCGGATGCCATCGCACTGGCCGCCGTCCACACATGAACGGGAATGCTATCGGCTCGAAGTCGCGCCCACGCTCCTGGGCGCCTCCTTCGAGGAGGAGGCATATTTGACGAGGATGGTCGCAAGTTTGGCCGAGATAAGCGCAATAATGGAAATCGCAACAAGATAGATTGCGATATAAACGGGATGCGGCAGTTGCACATCACGCATGAGGTGCCCGTAAATCTCGGTAAAGCCGCGATGGCACATATAGATCGGATAGGAAAGGTAGCCGAGAAAGATGCCGAGCTGCTGCAGTCTGGCCGGCAGTTCGAGCATCGTGCCGGCAAGGACGATGAGCGGCGAGATGAGGATGCAGAAAACAAGCGCATATTTGAGCGAATAGGTGGGCAAAAACAGCAGGATCAAGATCGCGGCGATGGGCAGCAGGGCGGCATAGCTGTTCATGGTCCAGCCCAGCGCGGTGCTGCTTCGTAGCCGATAGATGATCATTCCAAGGGTGAAGGAAAAGAAGACGCGGGCAAAGCCGCCATCTACCGAGTGCCATTCCCAGCCGAGGTCGAGCGATTTGTGGAAGAGGACCGAACCGATCAGCAGCGCCAGAGATGCGGCCGCGATGAGGATCAGGCTCCGCGTTTTCAGCCTGAACAGTACAAGCGCGAATACCAGATTGGCCAGCAACTCCCAAAACAGCGACCAGGCGGGGCCGTTCAGCGGATAAAGCGCCAAGATGTCTCCGGCCGACCGCGTCAGAAAACTCGGCGAGGGCAGCATGAAGACGGTCGAGACAACGCTTGCTGCAAGATCGGCTCGCCCGACACCGGACGCCTGCCAGTGCAGCAGCAATTGAACCAGGCCGTAGACGCTGCCGATGAGGAAGAGCGGATAGAGCCGTGCATAGCGGGCCTTCATGAAGGCCAGTACGCTCATGCCGCCGGCGAGCTTTTCGCCATAGGCCCTGGCGATAACGAACCCGCTGAGCACGAAGAAGAAATCGACTGCGATATAGGCCGACGGCGCATAGGGCCTGTCGAGGTGATAGACGACGACGGCCAATGCGGCCAGGCCGCGCATCGCATCCAGGGCGGCATATCTCTGTTTCGTTGCATCAGCAGGCATTGATCGAAGCCTTCTAGAGCGAAAGAATTGTGCCTTGTGTTATCCGGCGGCGCGCGCGCCGAAGAACTCGTTTCTCAGCGTGCGATCGAGCGGGCGAACCCGCGAGAGGTTGCCCAGGAACTGGCGGGGACTTGTCAGTACCGACCGGTTCAGGAAATGCGTCCTGATAAGGTTGGAGGACTTGCTGTGAGCGCCGGCATGGCCGACCCGATAGATTGCGCCGCGGAAGGGAAGCGATCCAAGCGGCGAACCGGCGTCGGCCAGCAGCTTGCCGATGCGTACATGGCTGCCGAGCATGGATTTGATGTAGTCGACTTCGGCATCGTCGAAGGTCGCCGGCAGGCGATAGAGATCGGAGCGGATGATCAGCGACGTGCCGCAATAATTGGCGAAGTCGTTGTGATGCATA
>JBCNPI010000460.1:0-4006 GCA_039593415.1 Rhizobium sp.
GAATATGCATCCCCGCCGACTCGGCGAGGCCTTCCAGATCATAGCCGCCTTCGAGCAGGCTGACGACCCGGTTCTTGGCGCTGCGATCGGCGACTTCGAGCAGCCGCCCCGTCGCCCAGTCGAAATCCTCACCGGTCAGGTTCAGCTGCGCCAGCGGATCGCGGTGGTGGGCGTCGAAACCGGCCGAGATGATGATGAGATCGGGGCTGAAGTCAGCGAGCGCCGGCAGGATGCGCGACTTGAAGGCCTCTCGGAAATGATCGCCGCCGGTATTGGGAGAGAGCGGCGCATTGACGATGGTATTGTGGGTGCCGCTTTCATCCTTCTTGCCGGTACCCGGGTAGAGCGGCATCTGGTGGGTAGAGCAGAAGAGTACGGACGGATCGTCCCAGAAAATGTCCTGCGTGCCGTTGCCGTGATGCACGTCCCAGTCGACGATGGCGACGCGCTCGGCACCATGGGCCTTTTGCGCATGGCGGGCGGCAATCGCGGCATTGTTGAAGAAGCAGAAGCCCATGGCCTTGGTCTTCTCGGCATGGTGCCCCGGCGGACGGGCAGCGACAAAGACATTGTCTGCTGCACCGGAAAAGACGTCGTCGACCGCCGCCATGGCGCCACCGACGCCGTGCATGATCGCCTGCAGCGTCTTCGGGCTGGCATAGGTATCGGCTTCGAGCTGGTTGATCTCAGCCTCGTCGCCTTTGTCCGGCATCGAGCGCAGGACGAATTCCAGATGCTCTTCGGGATGCGCAAGCAGGATCGCATCTTCATGAGCGGGCGGCGCCTTCCACCGGTCCAGCCGCTCGAAGTTGGGATGCTCGAGCGCTATGTTCAGCGAGCGCAGCCGATCCGGCCGCTCGGGGTGGCCCGGCGGAACGATATGTTCAAGAAAGATCGGGTGTTCGTAAAGACGTGTGCTCATGGGACCAATCTATAAATGAGATATGACGCCTATTACAGGACATGGGCCATGTCACTACAATGTCAACAATCCGTCTTAACCACTTTGGAATGGCGCCCGTTTACTTATCGCGGCGCGGTGTTAAGCTTTCATTAAGGTCAGTATGGCGTCGGCCAGGGTTTGTTGGGTGATGGCGAGAGTAGAGCGATCCGATGTCATCGAGGTGCGGGTGCCGCCGCGCGACGTCGACCGGCACGGACAGATGTTCATCGCTTCCTACATCTCGCAGGCGGAAACCGCGCTTTCGAATTTCTGGCGCACGCGGCCGATAGTCGACGACGAGCCTCTCTACATCGCGAGGAAGGCGTCCTGCTCGCTGCACCGGGCCTTGCACTATGATGATCTTGCCCGTTTCTCGGTCAGCGTCAACAAGATCGGCGGCAAGTCGATCGGCTTCATGGTCATGGTCGAGACCGGCAACGAATTGGCGGCGGAGGTGGAAATCCTCTGGCTCGCGGTACGCGGCGACGAGCACGATCCAGCCCCGCTGCCGGAGGATACGCGCGACTGGCTCTATAAATATCTGGCGTGAGCCGAGCGTTAGGTTCGCTGCGGCAGAAGCGGATAGCCAGCCATGACCGCACGGCCTACAAGCGCCGCGACCACGGCCTTGACGACGTCACCCGGCACAAAGCCCATCGAGCCGAGAAAGGCTTTGCTGAAGCCGATATTGCCGGCGAGCCAGGCGATGCCAAACGCATAGAGCACCACGACACCGCCGACAACGGCTGCGATGAAGAAGCCGACACCTTGCACGAGGCCGCCCTGTTCCGGCTTCACCAGCCGCTCCGAGAGATAGCCGGTGACGAAGGCCGCGAATATCCAGCCGACGAAGAAGCCGGCCGTCGGGCCGGCAAAAACAGCAAGACCGCCACGACCGCCCGACAGTACCGGCAGTCCGATCGTGACAAGCACGACCACCAGCAGCACCGCAATGGCGCCGCGCTTGGCGCCGAGTACGACACCGGCGAGCATGACGCCGAGTGATTGGGCGGTGATCGGAACCGGAATGATGCCGATCGGGATCGGCGGCAAGAGGCCGAGCGCCACGATGATGGCGGCAAAAAGCGCCGAAAGCACGAGATCACGGGTGTTCATGGCGGTTCCTTCCGAAAAAGCTCTTCGTTCATTGCCGCCGAATGCCGCGCGCGTCAATCGCCGCGGCGATATTGTCCGCATCGCGCAGCGTCAGGATGATGAGCGGTGCGAGCGTGGTTGCCAGGCGGATCCTGATCCCGCGCGCCTGATGCGCTTCACGGATCGCGCGGTAGCGATCGAGAATTTCAGGCACGAAACGGATGACGAGGCCGATCGCAAGCCCGATATCGGCGGCTTTCAGCAGGCCGAGCTTTTCGAGCGGCATGGCAAACGCGGTGATCTCGTCGATGAAAGCGGCCATTGAGGTCGTGGCCGTCACCGTGGCGGCAAATAGCGCCAGCGCGATCAGTCTGAGCGCGGTGACGATCGCGGCGTGGAATGGGCCGACCAGGGCAGCGAAGATCGCGAGTATGGCAATCGAGATCAGGATTGGCCGAAGCCGCTTCAGTGCCTCTCCGACCGGCAGGCCGCTGCGAAGATAGAGGGCGGCGCCGACAAAGTTTGCACAGGCAAGCACCGGGATAGACTGGGTCAGAAACAGTAATGCGCCGAATGCGGTCAGCGCCAGCAGCTTTATCCGCGGCAAAAGCCGATGCAGCCAGGTATCGACGTCGACATGCAGCGTCTGCATCAGGCCGCCAGCTCCCTGTAGCGCGCGATCGCCTCAGCCGCCGGCGCGTCGGCGACGAGCCGGCCCTGATCGAACACCAATACTCGCTCGAAATCGTCGAGCAGAGGCAGATCGTGACTGATGAGGATGACGCTTTCCGGCAGGCCCATGATGGTCTTCTGCACGAGCGCCCGGTTTTTGAGATCGAGCTGATTTGTCGGTTCGTCCAGAATGAGAATGTCAGGACCTGTTACCAGCACCGAACACAGGGCCGCCATCTGCAACTCACCCCCGGAAAGCTCATGCGCGCGCCGCGAACCGAGATGAGTGACGCCGAAGCGATCGAGAATGCTGTCGACGGCCGTCTCTATCCGTGTCTTGTCGTATCCCCGCGCCTTGAGCCCGAAGGCGATGTCGTCGCGCACGATGGGCAGGATGATCTGGTTTTGCGGCGACTGGAAGATGTAGCCGACCTTTCCAAGGACCTTGGCAGCGTCGGCGACGGTATCGAGTCCATCGACCGTGACGCGTCCCGTCGTCGGCTTGACGAGCCCGTTGACCAGCCTCGCGAAGGTCGTCTTGCCGGAGCCGTTGAGGCCGATCACCCCGATGCGGCGCTCTTGCAATGTGAGATTCAGCGGAATCAGCGCAGTGCGGTTGCCATAGTCGACGCCGGCGTTTTCGAAGCGGATATCCAAGCGGCTTCCTTGTTCGGTAGTGTGATCGCGGAGCTATAGCGCACTGCATCGAATTATCAAATCGACGCCTCTTTGAAAGCATGGGAATTTATGCCTATGATCTGCCCATGACGAATCTGCTTTCGAATCGTGACGCCCGCCGCGTGTTCCTTGCCAAGCAGGGGCTCGCCAATCCGCCGAACCGCGCCTTGACCAAGGCGGGCCTGCTGCAGCTCATCCACGACATAGGCTTCGTGCAGGTGGACAGCATAGCCACGGTCGAGCGCGCCCATCATCAGATACTGTTTTCGCGCAACCAGACCTATCGACGCGAGCACCTGACGGAGCTCCTGGAAAAGGACGGCGCGCTCTTCGAGAACTGGACGCATGACGCCTCCATCCTGCCGAGCGCCTTCTTCGTCTATTGGAAGCATCGTTTCCGCCGCGAGGAAGTGGCGATCATTGAGCGCTGGCGAAAATGGCGCGGCGAGGGGTTCGAGGCGGCTTTCGAGGAAACCTACGAGCGCGTGCTGAAGAACGGCGCGATCACCGCCCGAGAGGTCAAGGCGGATGATCATGTCTCCGGCGGCTGGTGGAACTGGCATCCGAACAAGACGGCGCTCGAATATTTCTGGCGCACCGGCAAATTTGCGATTGCCG
>JBCNPI010000461.1:0-3996 GCA_039593415.1 Rhizobium sp.
CCGACTGCGCATGCGTGATGCGCGCCGTGTCCTGCTCGATGATCGGACCCTCGTCGAGATCGGCCGTGACATAATGCGCCGTCGCCCCGATCAGCTTCACCCCGCGCTCATAGGCCTGCTTGTAGGGATTGGCCCCCTTGAAGGAGGGCAGGAAGGAGTGGTGGATGTTGATGATGCGGCCAGACATCTTCCGGCACAGCGCATCCGACAGCACCTGCATGTAGCGGGCGAGCACGATCAGTTCCGTGCCGGTCTGCTCGACCAGCTCCAAAAGCTGCGCTTCGGCCTGCGGCTTGTTGTCCTTCGTCACCTTGATGTGGTGGAAGGGAATGTCGTGGTTGACCACCACTTTCTGATAGTCGAAATGGTTGGAGACGACGCCGACGATATCGATCGGCAATGCGCCGATCTTCCAGCGATAGAGCAGGTCGTTCAAGCAATGGCCGAAGCGCGACACCATGAGCAGCACCTTCATGCGCTTCTTGGCATCGTGGAATTCTGACACCATCGCGAACTTCTCGGCGATCGGCTTGAAGCCTTCGACAAGTGCCGCCTCGCCGACACCCTCCTCGGAGATGAAGGAGACGCGCATGAAGAACATGCCGGTATCGAGATCGTCGAACTGGCTGGAATCGACGATGTTGCAGCCCTGATCGGCCAGATAGTTCGAGATCGCCGCAACGATCCCGCGCGTCGACTTGCATGCCACTGTCAGTACATAGCTTGTCATGTCTCTTCCCTCATAGAACGGCTTCAGCTTTGCCGTTCGCTTATCGCAATCAATCGGCAGGGAAAAGCTTCCCGATCCGAACATGTGGCAAAGCTTATGACAGGTGGCGGAAAATTCCGTTCCCATTGCGTCTTCCAGCCGCGTATCACCGTCGTCTTGAGCGAAGACGGCAAAAATCCGGTGGGGAGATGGTGGTCAGGCCGCGACCGGGCGCTTCCTTTTCCATTTCCGCCAGCGGCTGGGCGTCGTCAGCTCATGGACGATGGCGCCGCCGATCGCCGAACAGGTGATGCAGGCCGTGACGAAGATCGGCGCGTTTGCCAGAATGTCGATATTGAGATGGACGCAAACAACGCGCAGTATTGCGAGCGTGAAGGCATGGGTGATGTAGATGCTGTAGGAGGCGTCGCCCAGATATTGCAGTGCGGCGACGACCGGAAGCTTCGAGAAGTCGATCGACACGGCCGAATAGAGGATCACGACGGCGGGGATGCCCCACATGTAGGAGCGCGTGTTGGCATCACAGAGCGTTTCGTTGATCAGCAGGAAGGAGAATCCCATCGCCAGCGCCGGCCAGGCGACGGCTTGCGGCAAAAGAATCTTGTCGAGATAGAGCTTGGCAAGAAGCACACCCGCCAGAAACTCGTAGATGATCGGGTCGCTGTAGAATTTGGCGGCAGTCGTCCCTCCGGGCAGGAAACGGCAGATGAGGATGATCGTGGTCATCGCCGCAAACAGCGCTGCAAACCGCCATTTCTCGCGCACGAGCAGCAGCAGGCCGAACACGAAATAGAAGAACATCTCGTAGTTCAGCGTCCAGCCCGGGACGACGACGGGGACCGTGAGCTCGGGATCGGCAGGGTTGCGCCAGGGAAGGAAGAACAGCGAGGCGATGAGATGCGGAAGGTCGAAGACCGTCGACTTCAGCAGCGTCGGGGCAACGAGCGCGACGCTCGCGGCAAACAGCGTCGCCAGCCAATAGAGGGGCACGATGCGCTGTATGCGGCGCCGGTAGAAGTCCAGCGGACGTATTTCGCGCCCGGCGGTGGTCAGCCACATGACGAAGCCGCTGAGCACGAAGAATATATCGACGCCTGTTTCGCCGAAGAGGTGAAAAACCGTTTGGAAGCCGGGCTGGACCTTCGGCACCTGCAGCACCGAATGAAAATATACGACCATCAGCGCAGCGATGGCACGCAGATACTGCAACTGAACAAGCATCCCGATCCTCACGCGGCCGCCACCGACGCGAACAGTCGTCAGCCCGGCGCTCTGCTTTCGTTTAGGGTCTCCGACTGCGCCCGAACGGCGCGTGGGTTGTCGGACACGCGCATGTAACCGACGAGCAGCCAGAGCAGTCCGGCGATCTTGATGGAAAAGATCGCCGTGCCACCAATCATCATATTCAGAAAAATGAAAAGAGAGAGTGAATGAACGCAGCGCCTTTGCGCCGCCGTCCTGCCGGCGGGATAAAGGCAGACGAAGAGCCAGAAGACGATCAGGCCGAGGATCGTCGATCCGTAGATGAGATAGACATAGCCGCTGTCGGCAAATTCGCCGATGCGCGCGATCGACAGGCCGAGCATGGACTGTATGTCGAGATCCAGCATCTTCTTGATCGTGACGCCGATGCGCCCGGTGAAATTGTCGCCGACCTCGTCCGGCTTCATGAAATGCACGAAGAAGCCGATGAGGATGATGAGCGGCATCAGAAGAAGATCGAACGCTTTCGGTATCTTCGGAAACAGGAAGTATCCCCCGATGCTGATGCAGGAAAAGATCAGCATCGTTCGGGTGTCGTTGGTGAGCAGGATCAAAAGCACCGTCGAGATGAACAGCGCCTTTTCGAGGAGGGCGAGCTTCGGCCAGAAGGACAGCAGGTAGATGACGATGACGCCGCAGAAATTGGCGAGCGATACCTGTTCGAGGAAGATCGACGAGGAACGGTGATCGATGAGGCCAAAGGAGAAGCGCCCCTGAAAGCCGAGCGCATTGGCAAAGAGGCCGGTCGAATTGAAGCTTGCCTGCTTTATGCCGCGCGTATTCTCGAAATATTCGCCGGGGTGGAACAGGCTGACATAAAAGGGCGTGCTGACGACTTCGCAGATGAGGAACAGCAGCACCGCCGTGCAGGCGATGCGAAAGGCGAGCTTCACCGTCCGCTCGCTCGCCCAGCTTCCGATGCCCGCAAAGGCGAAGATGATCAGGACGTTGCGGAACTGGTCGATGAAGGTCAAGCGATTGAAGACCGTGATATAGATCGTGATGATCAGCGTGAAGAGGAGAAAGAGGACGATCGGCAGGTCTTCCTCATAGATCCCCTTCTTGAAAATGAAGGCCACGCTGGAGATCATCATCAGGCCCTCGCAGAGCACCACATGCGAGACCGAAAGCGGCATGATATTGTGATTGATATAGGCGAGGATGCAATTGTAGAGCACCGAAAACAGCGTGATCGCCAGGATCGGATAATCGACGCGCTGTTTATCGGGAAGGCTTCTCATCTATCGTCCGAGGCTGCGGCATGCTTTGGCCGGCGCAAGGATATCAGTCTGGTGATTCGCGACAAAGTACTAACCGTTTGCACCGGCCGGGGCCTTGCTCGCCGGTCAGCCGGCTGGCTTCACGGCTGCGCAGCTGGGTCCTGGCGGCGTCTTCGCGCCGGCGGCGGCCGTAATCGCCTTCATCTGCGGCCGGTCCTTGCCGTTGCGCGGTTGTACGTTCAACGGTTCTTCCTGCGGCCACCACTCGCCTGCGGCCCAATAGGTCCAGCCGAGCCACACGTCACTGTTGTCGGCCATGATGCCGAAAACCGCCTTCAGCCCGTCGAGGCAGGGCTGGCTCCCCGCTACGCCGAATTCGCCAAGAAAGCCGCGCTTGCCGTTCTTGCGCAGCCAGTCCGTGACTTCGAGCAGACCCTTTTGCGCGCTGTCGCTGCCGTCGCAGACCGCATGCGTTCCCGAGCTGTCGGCGTCGAGATATTGATGGAATTCGAAGGCGTAGAAATCGATCGGGTCCTTGACGCCGAGCATCACGGTGCCATTGGCGCCGCCGCCCAGCACGTCGGCGGACCAGCTGTGTGCGCCCGTCCAGTTCGTGCCGGGCACGAGGACGAGGTTGCGCGCGCCGACGGTGCGGATGCTGCGGATGGCCGTATTGGCGGCCTCCAGCCAGTCGGGCGCCTTGATATCGTGCGGTTCGTTCATCAGGCCGAAGAGGACGCCCTTGCGGTTGGCGAATTCGAGGGCAAGCCGTGCCCAGAAATC
>JBCNPI010000462.1:0-3990 GCA_039593415.1 Rhizobium sp.
ATGCGGCCGTTGTCGAGGAAGAGGACCATGTCAGCCTCTCGTACCGTCGACAGGCGGTGCGCAATGATGAAGGTCGTGCGGTTCTGGCGCAGGTTGTCGATGGCCGTCTTGACCCGGTTTTCGGTTTCGACGTCAAGCGCGCTCGTCGCCTCGTCGAGTACGAGGATCGGCGCATCCTTGAGGATGGCGCGGGCGATCGCGATACGCTGGCGTTCGCCACCCGAGAGCTTGTTGCCACGCTCGCCGACGCGGGTCTCGTAGCCGCCTTCGCGGGTTTCGATGAAGTCGTTGGCGGCAGCCGCCTGGGCAGCGCGGATCATTTCTTCCTGCGTTGCACCTTCGCGGCCGAGGCGAATGTTGTCGCTGATCGAGCGATTCAGCAGGCCGGCATCCTGGAAGACGGTGGCGATGAAGCGGCGCAGCGACTTGCGCGTTACCTTGGTGATATCGTGACCGTCGACAAGAATCTGGCCCTTCTGCGGGTCGAAGACGCGCTGGAGCAGGTTGACGAGCGTCGTCTTGCCGGCGCCGGTCGGGCCGACGATGGCGACGGTCTGGCCAGCTTTCACCTTGAAGGAGATGTCGTGCAGTCCCTGCGACGAGTTGGCGAAGCCGAAGGATACGTCGCGGAACTCCACTTCGCCCTTGACGTCCTTGATTTCGGCAAGGCCAGCCGGCTCTTCACGGTCACGAACCGAATCTTCGAGTGTGTAGAAGTCTTCGAGCTTAGCGCGAGCTTCGAAAATCTGGTTGGCGAAGTTGCGCAGCTGCTCCAGGCGGCCGATCAGCACGTTGGCAAAGGCGATGAAGGTGATGAGCGCGCCGAGGCTCAGGCTGCCGTCCTGGACGAGGACGGTGCCGATCATCAGGATCGCCATCATAGCAACGGTCGAAGCCGTGCGGTTCAGGGCGCCGGCGAGAGCCCACCAGTCGAGAACCGGATACTGGGCAGCCAGCAGACGCTCGGTGAAGGACTTCAGCGCCTTGGTTTCAGCTTCGATGCGATTGTAGCTGTGAAGCACCGAAACGTTGCTGATGGAGTCGCTGACATGCGAGAACACCGTGTTGTAGTGGCTTTCGACCGAAGTCTGGCCATCCTTCGTGCGGTTCATGACCAGACGGCCGATGATCCAGTAGAAGACGCCGAGCAGGACGAGGACTGCGGATAGGCGCAGGTCCATGGCCATGGCGGTCGGAATCATGATGATGAGCGCGACGGCGGTCGTGAGGTGGTTGCGCATGAATTCGAGCCACAGGCCGAACAGCGCTTCGCAGGCGCGCAGCAGCGTGTTCAGCGCGCTCGCCGTGCCGCGCTGGCTATGCCAGGAGAGCGGCATCGAGATGATGCGGCCGAACGCTTCGGTGAGCAGGGAGGCGCGGCGCCCATGCGCGAGGCGGTCGGCCTCGCGGGATACCACGATGAAGGCTACGGCACTGAAGACGGCAAAGCCGGCCCATAGCATCATGGTCGGCGTGACGGCTTCTTTCTTGGCAATGGCGTCGAAGATGCGGCCGAACAGAACCGGTTCGTAGATGGTGGTCATCGCAAGTGCGATGTTTGCGATCACGACCATCCAGACGCGGTATCGATACGCGCCAAGATACTTCAGGGCTCTTGCATAGACTTTGAACAGTGACACGTCAGGCACCCTCTGTGCATCAGCAAAACTCGGAATGCTGCGACACTACAGACCGCTACCTGAACCGGCGATTAACGGAATCTGAAGCTGCTTTTTCGAGAGAATTTCTCGCGCCTGGCGCGTCACCGCAGAAAGCGGTGCTATCGTTCGCCGCAGAAATATGACAACTTGGATATGATCTCACCGCCGCGTTAACCGTTACCATTAAGTCACGCAAAGGGCGTCTATTCAGGGTTGAATGGCAAAAAAATCGCCAAAGGCGTTCAATTTTGCGTCGGCCCGAGTATGTTGCCGCCGATTAAGCGCGCTACGGGACCTGGCGAGGATGGCAAAGCTCGTCCGCCGATCATTCAGGCTGCAAGGCCAAGGGGTAAATGTGAATATCCATTCGCTCATACAATTGCTTGTCGTGATAGAAGAATGCAAGCTTGCGGAGGACGTCGTGACCGAGCTTGAGCTTGCGCTTCGCTCCTATAAGTTCGATTTTTATGGCGTGTTGAAGCGGGCGCAGCCGAATGTCGATGTCGCGCATTTTATGCTGGCTGGCCGCTGGCCCGATCAGTGGCCGCTGACTTATGTCGGCAAGAGGTACATGCTCGTCGATCCGGTCGCACGATATGCGACCCAGGCGCAGCGTCCTTTCCGCTGGAGCGATGCCGTAGCGGCGCTGAAGAAGGACCCGCTGTGGCGGCGCATGGAGCAAATGATGGCGGATGCCCGGGTCAACGGGCTCGCCGACGGCTATCTTTTCCCCATCCATGGTCGTAACGGCCTGCTGGGAAGCATGACGATCGGCGGCGAGGCGGTCGATCTATCTCCAACAGAGATTTCCGTTTTCGAAGCGGTTGCCAAAAAGGTCTTCTGGCGACTTCTGGAGTTTCGGGACGAGGCCCAGCACTTCGAAAAAGCCGGAGCGGCGGAGCTGAAGCTGACCAAGCGGGAGATGGAAGTGCTCAGCCATCTGGCCGATGGCATGACCTCGATCGAGATCAGCCAGTTGCTGGCGATCTCCAATCACACCGTCGATTGGTACATGAACAGCATTCAGGACAAGCTGAAGGCCAAAAATCGGCAACACATCGTCGCCATCGCATTCAGAAATGGACTTCTTCCGTAACGACAACTATTTTGATGCCGGATGTCGCAGGAGAAATTGAACTTCCTGTGACAAGAAGTTAAGAATTCTCTTCGCGGGTGCAGCATTGCCCGTTTTCGATGCCGTGAGGAGACAGCATTGCCCATTTCCAAGATCCTGGTTGCCAACCGTTCCGAAATCGCCATCCGCGTATTCCGCGCCGCCAACGAGCTTGGCATAAAAACGGTGGCCATCTGGGCCGAGGAAGACAAACTTGCGCTGCATCGCTTCAAGGCGGACGAGAGCTATCAGGTGGGCCGCGGCCCGCATCTTGCCCGCGATCTCGGGCCTATCGAGAGCTATCTCTCGATCGACGAGATCATCCGCGTCGCCAAGCTTTCTGGCGCCGATGCTATCCATCCGGGCTACGGCCTGCTGTCGGAAAGCCCCGAATTCGTCGATGCATGCGATGCCGCGGGCATCATCTTCATCGGCCCGAGGGCGGATACAATGCGCCAACTCGGCAACAAGGTCGCCGCGCGCAATCTGGCGATCTCGGTCGACGTGCCCGTCGTGCCGGCAACCGAGCCGTTGCCTGACGACATGAAGGAAGTTGCCAAGATGGCCGAGGAAATCGGCTATCCGGTCATGCTCAAAGCTTCTTGGGGCGGCGGCGGCCGCGGCATGCGCGTCATCCGCTCCGAACCCGATCTCGCCAAGGAAGTGACGGAAGCCAAGCGCGAGGCGAAGGCTGCCTTCGGCAAGGACGAAGTCTATCTCGAAAAGCTCGTCGAGCGCGCCCGCCATGTCGAAAGCCAGATCCTCGGCGACACGCATGGCAACGTCGTGCATCTGTTCGAGCGCGACTGTTCGGTGCAGCGCCGCAACCAGAAGGTCGTCGAGCGCGCGCCTGCTCCCTATCTCACCGATGCACAGCGTCAGGAACTGGCTGCCTATTCGCTGAAGATCGCCAAGGCGACGAATTACGTCGGCGCCGGCACCGTCGAATATCTGATGGATGCCGATACCGGCAAATTCTACTTCATCGAAGTTAATCCGCGCATCCAGGTCGAGCACACGGTAACCGAAGTCGTTACCGGCATCGATATCGTCAAGGCGCAGATCCATATTCTCGACGGCTTTACCATCGGTACGCCGGAATCTGGCGTTCCGAAGCAGGAGGACATCCGCCTCAACGGCCATGCGCTGCAGTGCCGCGTGACGACGGAAGACCCGGAACATAATTTCATCCCGGATTACGGCCGTATCACCGCC
>JBCNPI010000463.1:0-3985 GCA_039593415.1 Rhizobium sp.
GCGCCAGATGCTGCACGAAATCGGCCGCGAGCCGACGCCGGAAGAACTGGCCGAAAAGCTCGCCATGCCGCTCGAAAAGGTGCGCAAGGTTCTGAAGATCGCCAAGGAGCCGATTTCGCTCGAAACCCCGGTGGGTGACGAAGAAGATTCGCATCTCGGCGATTTCATCGAGGACAAAAATGCGCTTCTGCCGATCGACGCCGCCATTCAGGCGAACCTGCGCGAAACCACGACCCGCGTTCTGGCATCGCTGACGCCGCGCGAAGAGCGCGTGCTGCGTATGCGTTTCGGTATCGGCATGAACACCGACCACACGCTGGAAGAAGTGGGCCAGCAGTTCTCGGTTACGCGCGAGCGCATTCGTCAGATCGAGGCCAAGGCTCTGCGCAAGCTCAAGCATCCGAGCCGCTCGCGCAAGCTCAGAAGCTTCCTCGACAGCTGAGGTCTGGCCCAAGTCGGCATCGACAGTTTACGAAACAAGGCCCGGTTCGCGAAAGCGAGCCGGGTTTTTCTTTGACAATATCAAATTCGAGGAGCCGATTATGGCCGGCAAGCCGCAATTCATGGAGACATCCCTTCCTATCCGGCTGCGCGATCTGCTGGCCGGATATGAATGGCGGCAAGATGCGCTCGGCCGTTCCTCGGCGCATGTCTTTAGGCTTGAGGCCGACGGGCGCGCGCCGGTCTATCTCAAGACGGAGCCTACAGATCCTTTGGGTGAACTGACCGGCGAGGTTGCCAGACTGCGATGGCTGGCCTCGCAGGGCCTTGCCTGCCCGAATGTCATTGCCCACGAGAAGGACGGCGAACGTGAATGGCTTTTGATGAGCGCTCTTCCGGGCAGCGATTTCGTCAGCACGGAGCGGTTGCAGCCGCTTGAGCGAGTGCGGCTTTTGGCCGACTCTTTGCGCCGATTGCACGCTGTCGACATTGCCGTCTGTCCTTTCGATCATCAGCTGGAGAGCAGAATTGGCGCGGCAAGGGCACGCTTGCTCGCCGGCCGCGTCGATGAGGACGATTTCGACGAAACCCGGATAGGAAGGCCGGCGGAGGATCTTTTCCGCGAGCTTGAGGAGACGAGGCCGCGCACGGAGGATCTGGTCGTCACCCATGGCGATGCCTGCCTCCCGAATTTCATGGCCGACGGGCCGAAGTTCAGTGGCTATATCGATTGCGGCCGTCTCGGTATTGCCGATCGCCATCAGGATATCGCGCTGGCCTGCGGCAGCATCGAGCGCAATTTCGGAGAGCATCTCGTTGCCGCGTTTTTGGAAGCCTACGGGAATTTTGAGCAACGGCCGGAAAAGATGGTTTACTATCGACTGCTGGACGAGTTCTTCTAGCGGTGGACGAGCTGGCTTTCTCGCGTTTTGATCACGCAGGTTTGTTTTTGCGGCATTGCGGATCGCGCGGAGGCCTGACAAGTTCGATTTTGAGGGCAACCTCTTTTGGACCCTATTGCCGCACACCATATGTCGGCGGCTTGAACGTCTTCTGATCTGTTTGCCGGTAAGGATCGAGTGAATCGATGCGCTATGCTCTCTTGATTGCTTTTTCTTCGCGCGCCATCCGCTGAACGATGGAAAAGGTTGCGCAAAAACGGGATAGGGAGATAAGGCCGGGCTTTGTCCTGTCAATCCTTCTGCACGTCCTGTTTGTCGCGATTTTTCTGCTGCCGCTATTTCCCGCTCCGCCCGAGGCGAAGCCCGAGCAAAGCGTCAATGTCGAGCTGGTGCCGCAGCAGGAGGAAAAGCAGGAGCTTGCCACGAAGGCGAACGAGAAGCCCGATCAACCTCCGAAGCCGACACCGAAACCCGACGAGAAGCCGGCGGAGCAGACGGCCGAAACCCAACAGGAGCCACAGCAGCCTGAGGGAAAGAAGGCGGACGAACAGCCGCCAAAGCAATCCGATCCCAACGGCAAGAAGCACGCAGAGAAGCCCACAGCCAAGCCTGACGAGGCTAAGGCTGACAAGCCGGTAGAGCAGGCGAAGTCCGAGCCCAAACCGTATGATCCTGCCGCTGACAAGCCTGTCGAGAAGGCGGAACAACAGCCCTCTGCGACCGAGACTCCGCTTCCGGACATGAAGGGCGATCAGAAGGACGCAAACACCACGCAGCAGGCGGACGCTTCGGAACAGTCGAAAGACGATACCCCTCCAACGCCTCCGAACGATGCTGCGGCTGAACAACAGGCGGAGGCTCAGGCGGCTGCGCAGGCCGAGGCCCAAGCACAGGCCAAGGCTGAAGCGCAAGTCGCCCAACAGGCCCAACAGCAAGCTTACGCCAAGGATCAGCAAGCAAACGCGGCGCAGCCGCCGGCGAGCGACTCGACCGCTCAAGCCTCTTCCACCGCACCCGATGTCCTGGCGACCAACCAGCCTTCGGATTCGCAGGTGCAACAACCGCAAGCGCCGTTGACCGATCCAAATAATTCACAGCCACAAGCGGCTGCCCAAGCGCCGCCATCCGATCCGCAGCAGCAGTCTCCGGCCGAGCAGGCCAAGGACGAGGCAAAAGATCCGCCTCAGATTGTCGTTCCGGCGGTCAGGCCATCGCCGGCACAACAGAGTGCTGATAATCAACCCGCTTCGGGTGGCCAGGGCGATCCGACGAGTGGCACCGCCTTAGTCACCGAGCCACCGCGGCCTAAATCACTTGTGCCGAAGCGAGCCGTTCAGGCGAAGAAGCTTTATTCGGGTGCCGAGATGGCCCGTCTGTCGAAGAGTGATTATGACGCCTGGAAGAAACTGCCACGGCGTGATCGGGTACGATATCTCTGCAATTCTGAGGAGCTGTTACAGTTTCGTCATGATCTCGGTGCGGTAGGCTATAATAACTCCGCGCTGTCTTCGGCAATGCTCTCTGATATTAGCTTGTTTGGCGATGGGGTTGCGGTTCAAGCGCCCAATGGCTGGCGGAGAGTTGCATTCACCTGCGAAGTGGACGGCGATGCGCTAAAGGTTGTCGCTTTTTCTTACACGGACAGGGGACGCATTTCCCCGAGCCAGATGGATCAAGCACGCTTCCTAGGCAATTGAACCTAGAGAAGCGCCCTCGTCGTCACGTTGAAACAATAGTTTATCCTCAACCCAATCGAAATTCGGGTCATTTCATCATACAATTGCCTGTATCTCCCTGATTCAGTGTCTTCCCATCGCACTTTTCTGAAGATTCCGATGTCCTCGATTACAGCCGATTCCAGCTCTGCGGCCGCAAGCCGCTCCGCCCTGCGTGGTGTCCTTGTGGCATTCGCGTCCTATGCCGTCTTCGCCTTCAGCGATGCGTCGATCAAGATCCTGCACGGGGTCATTCCTTCCTATCAGGTCGCCTTCATCGGCGCGCTGTTCGGCTTTGCAGCCGTGCCGTTTCTGAAGAAGCGGGAGGATAGCTGGCTCGATATGGTGAGGACGTCGAACCGGCCCTTGTGGCTGCTCCGCTTCGTCTGCGGCGCGACAGGCGCCATTTGCTCCGTCGTCGCCTTCACCATGCTGCCGATGGCGGAAGCTTTTGCGCTGCTCTTCCTGCTGCCGTCCTTCGTCACCATTCTCTCGGTGATCTTTCTTAAGGAGGACGTGCGCTGGCAGCGCTGGACGGCGGTCAGTCTCGGATTCGTCGGCGTGCTGATCGTCCTGCGGCCGGGGTTCCGCGAGCTTTCGATCGGTCATCTCTGCGCAGCGATCGGCGGTCTTGCCGCCGCGATCTCCATCGTTATCAACCGCGCGCTCGGCTCGAAGGAGAAGCGCATCTCGCTCTATGGCGCGGGCCTTTTCGGAACGCTCGTCGTCAGCGGCTTTCTCATGCTCTCCGAAATCACGATGCCGACGCCGACACAGTGGATATTCCTTGCAAGCTACGGCCTGCTTGGCGCGTTCGGCAGCGTCCTGCTGCTGACGGCCGCCCAGATGGCGCCCGCCAACCTGGTTGCGCCGCCGCAATATAGCCAGATGCTCTGGGCGATCGCTTTCGGCTACCTGCTGTTCAGC
>JBCNPI010000464.1:0-3971 GCA_039593415.1 Rhizobium sp.
CCAAATGGTCTATAGGCAGCGCCAGCATCAGGCGCGCCTGATTGCATTCGCGGCCAATGCTGGACGACATCCCGGCGTTTGGCGACCTTAATTCCTCTCATAGAAAGGATCACCCGATGTCGATCACTGCTGAGCGCAAGGCTGCGCTGATCAAGGAATACGCAACCGCCGAAGGCGACACCGGTTCTCCGGAAGTTCAGGTTGCGATCCTGACCGAGCGCATCAACAACCTCACCGAACACTTCAAGGGCCACAAGAAGGACAACCACTCCCGTCGTGGCCTGCTGACGATGGTTTCCAGCCGGCGCTCGCTTCTTGACTACCTCAAGAAGAAGGACGAAGGCCGTTATACCAAGCTGATCACCAGCCTCGGTATTCGCCGCTAACAGAACTTCCGGCGGGCGTTCAGCTGAACGTCCGCCGGATGCTTATGAAGGGTGCGAACCCTTAAAGACTGTTTCCCCTCGCGCCTTCTGTTGCGCGATGCGAAACCGCCGGCAGGCCGGATGGGCCGGTCCTGCCAACAACAACCGTTGACCTGTCATGGGGCAGGATTGCCGGATGCTTTCAGCCGAAGCTTATCGCTTCGGCCGATCTTCGAAAGCCTCTCGTTGTCTTGCCCGTGATGCGTCACATTTCGTGCGGTCGAAGATGTGCCCTGCCGAATTCGTCGGCGACGGCGCCTTTTCCCGCATAGTGCAAGGACAAGATATGTTCGATATCCATACAGTCGAAATCGAGTGGGCAGGCCGCCCGCTGAAGCTCGAAACCGGCAAGATCGCCCGCCAGGCGGACGGCGCCGTCGTCGCCACCTATGGCGAGACCGTGGTGCTTGCGACCGTCGTTTCCGCCAAGGCGCCGAAGCCGGGCCAGGACTTCTTCCCGCTTACCGTCAACTACCAAGAAAAGACCTACGCAGCCGGCAAGATCCCGGGCGGCTACTTCAAGCGCGAAGGCCGCCCGAGCGAAAACGAAACCCTCGTTTCCCGCCTGATCGACCGCCCGATCCGCCCGCTCTTCCCGGAAGGCTACAAGAACGACACCCAGGTTGTCGTCACGGTCATCCAGCATGACCTCGAAAACGATCCGGACATCCTGTCCATGGTCGCGACGTCCGCAGCCCTGACACTGTCGGGTATCCCCTTCATGGGCCCGATCGGCGGCGCCCGCGTCGGCTATATCAACGGCGAATACGTGCTGAACCCGCATCTCGACGAGATGGACGAGTCGACCCTCGACCTCGTCGTCGCCGGTACGCAGGACGCCGTTCTGATGGTTGAATCCGAAGCCAAGGAACTGCCTGAGGACGTCATGCTCGGCGCCGTCATGTTCGGTCATCGCGGCTTCCAGCCCGTCATCGACGCGATCATCAAGCTGGCCGAAGTTGCCGCCAAGGAGCCCCGCGATTTCCAGCCGGAAGATTATTCCGAGCTCGAGAAGGAAATGCTCGGCCTCGCCGAAGCCGAGCTGCGCGACGCCTACAAGATCACCCAGAAGGCCGATCGCTACGCTGCCGTCGATGCCGTCAAGGCGAAGGTGAAGGCGCACTTCCTGCCGGAAGAAGGCGAAGCCAAGTACACGGCCGAAGAAGTCGGCGCCATCTTCAAGCACCTGCAGGCGAAGATCGTTCGTTGGAACATTCTTGACACGTCCAGCCGCATCGACGGCCGTGACCTGCAGACGGTTCGCCCGATCGTTTCGGAAGTCGGCATTCTGCCGCGCACGCACGGTTCTGCGCTCTTTACCCGCGGTGAAACGCAGGCAATCGTCGTTGCCACGCTCGGCACCGGCGAAGACGAACAGTATGTCGACAGCCTGACCGGCATGTACAAGGAGCGCTTCCTGCTCCATTACAACTTCCCTCCCTACTCGGTTGGTGAAACCGGCCGTATGGGATCCCCGGGCCGCCGCGAAATCGGTCATGGCAAGCTCGCATGGCGCGCTATCCGCCCGATGTTGCCGACGGCGGAACAGTTCCCCTACACGCTGCGCGTCGTCTCGGAGATCACCGAATCGAACGGCTCGTCCTCGATGGCAACGGTTTGCGGCACCTCGCTCGCCCTGATGGATGCTGGCGTTCCGCTGGCAAAGCCGGTTGCCGGCATCGCCATGGGCCTGATTCTGGAAGGCGATCGCTTCGCCGTTCTCTCCGACATTCTCGGTGACGAAGACCACCTCGGCGACATGGACTTCAAGGTCGCCGGGACTGCCGACGGCATCACCTCGCTGCAGATGGACATCAAGATCGCCGGCATCACCGAAGAGATCATGAAGGTTGCACTCGGCCAGGCACAGGGCGGTCGTGCCCACATCCTCGGCGAAATGTCCAAGGCTATTACCGAAAGCCGCGGCCAGCTCGGCGAATTCGCTCCGCGCATCGAGGTCATGAACATCCCGGTCGACAAGATCCGCGAAGTCATCGGCTCCGGCGGCAAGGTCATCCGCGAAATCGTCGAGAAGACCGGCGCCAAGATCAACATTGAGGACGACGGCACCGTCAAGATCGCCTCCTCCTCTGGCAAGGAAATCGAAGCGGCCCGCAAGTGGATCCACTCGATCGTCGCCGAGCCGGAAGTCGGCCAGATCTATGAAGGTACCGTTGTCAAGACCGCCGACTTCGGCGCCTTCGTCAACTTCTTTGGCGCCCGTGACGGCCTCGTCCATATCTCGCAGCTCGCTTCCGAGCGTGTTGCGAAGACGCAGGACGTCGTCAAGGAAGGCGACAAGGTCTGGGTCAAGCTGCTCGGCTTCGACGAGCGCGGCAAGGTTCGCCTGTCCATGAAGGTTGTCGATCAGGCGACCGGCCAGGAAATCGCTGCCGACAAGAAGAAGGATGATGCAGCCGAGTAAGCTGCGCCTTCATCCAAGTTCCGGGGCGCGGGATCTTTTCCGCGCCTTTTTTATATTAAAAAGGCTGGCGATTTCGGGTTTCGGAAGTTCTGTGCCCAGCCCCTCACCCTAGCCCTCTCCCCGCAATGCGGGGAGAGGGGATTTGACAGTGCTCGATAATCGCCCTCTCTCAAGCCGGGCATCTTGTCTGGCTCCGCGTCCCCTCTCCCCGTCCCAACGGGGAGAGGGCTAGGGTGAGGGGAAAGCACAAGGACAGACACCTGGCCGCAGGCCCAACCGACGAAACAATAACGAGACCACGCCCATGAGCCGCGATGCCCTGAAGACCCTGTTCCATCCCTTTGCCTCCGGTACCATCGACTCGCCCGGCGAGGGTCAGCGCATCCTGTTTCTTGGCGCCGAGGCCGGTTTTGCGCTGCCGGAGGGCTTTGCTGCCGAGCTTTCGGTAGTCCAGGGCTTCCGCCCCTTCTATCGTCAGCTGCAGGCGCAGCGGATCAATGTGACGCCGGAGATCGAGGGTGAAGGCTATGACGGCGCGTTGGTGCTCTGCGGCAAGCACAAGGGCGAGAATGAGGATTATATCGCCGAAGCGCTGGTCCGCGTTCGGGAAGGCGGCCTCATCGTCGTTGCCGGCGGCAAGGAAGACGGCATCCAGCCGCTGCGCAAGCGCATCGAGGCCTTCGGCCTCGAAATCGAGCATATGCCGAAATATCACGGCGTCGCCTTCTGGTTTGCCCGTCCCGCCGATATCAAGATTTTGACGGCGCAGCTTGCAAAGCCGGCAACGCTGGTCGACGACAGCTTCACCACGGCGCCCGGCATGTTCTCCCATGACCGTGTGGATGCCGGTTCCGAACTGCTCGCCTCGCGCCTACCGACCGATTTTGCCGGCGATGCCGCCGATTTCGGCGCCGGCTGGGGCTATCTTTCCGTCGAGCTTGCGACGAAATCGCCGAGAATCGAGCGCATCGACCTCTATGAGGCCCATTACGGCGCTCTGGAGGCCGCACGCGCCAATCTGCTGTCGCACTGCCCGAAGGTCGCCCAGCGCTTCTTCTGGCATGATCTGGCGAGCGAGCCGGTCAAGGACAAGTACGACCTGATCATCATGAACCCGCCCT
>JBCNPI010000465.1:0-3932 GCA_039593415.1 Rhizobium sp.
AACCGCGGCCATGACGACCGGTTCCTGTCCCCGGCCGAGCCGGGGAGAGAGCGGCAGGCCAGAGACGTCAGACGGTTTTCGTCGTCGTTTTGGCCTTGGTTTTGGAAGAAACCGGAAAATAGACATTCCGCCCGGCACATTGCGCCAGGTGACTGAAGCTATCGGGCTGTTCGAAGCGAAGCATGGAAGCCTTCCTTTTCCGCCGCCGGTTCTAAGATGTTTTCCACAGGAGTCAAGGATTTCCTCGTTTCCATCGGTGTGGAGGCGAGGAAATCAGAGGCGCGGAAACCGGCCTTCAACCTATTGTGTTCAAAGGCCCTCCACTTCGATGTCAGCGGTTGGACTTGCGTGTGGTTTCAAACAGGAACCAGGTGCGGCGTTCGGTTTCGTCGAGCCAGTTTTCAAGAAGGCTGGCGGTGGCGACATCGCCATACTCGTCGCAGACGTCGTGAACGGCGCGCATTTCGGCAGAGAGCTTGAGGTTGTCATCCGCCAGCTCGGCGAGCATGTCCTGGGGATCGACATATTCAGCGTCATTGTCCGGGATGCGCTGCAGCTTGGCGATCTGGCCGATCGACCGCAGCGTGTTCCCCCCGATTTTCCGGGCGCGCTCGGCCATAGGATCGGTCATCGCGAAGATCTGTTCGCCGTGTTCGTCGAGAAGCAGGTGATAATCGCGGAAATGCGGGCCGCTCATGTGCCAATGGAAATTTTTGGTTTTCAGATAGAGGGCAAAAACATCCGCCAGCAGCGCAGTCAGAGCTGCGGAAATATCGCGTGTTGCCTCTTCGCTGAGATTGGTGCGAATACCCAATTTCGACTTAGTATTGGCGTTATTCATAAAGACGTCCTCCGTTTGTTGTTCACGACAGCGATCGCCGGCGGATCGTAGGGAGTTCGATGACATTCGCTGTCGCGGGATCGCATTGAAGACAGGATCTGTTTTGAAATTTCGCGGGCGAGATGCCGCGTTGCGGCATGGCTGACTGCGATGTTTAAGCGGAAAACCCGAACCTATCCATTAAATAGGAAAATGGGATGGTTTGGCAATTGTTCGCTAATGTATTGGCGCGGCCTGCCGTCATGCCGCCCCCGTTGCCGAAGGGCGGCATCAGGATGAGCAGCTATTTCAGGCCGCCGCCGACATAGATGGTTTCGCCAGTCACCCAGGCGGCGTCCGGCGAAGCGAGGAAGACTGCGACCGGGGCGATATCCGTCGGCTGACCAAGGCGGCCGAGCGGCGTCTGCGAGACGAGATGCTTCTCAAAGTCGCTGCCGATGACACCTGCCGCAACAACGCCCTCCGTTTCAACGCCGCCCGGTGCCAGGTTGTTGACCCTGATATTCCGCGGGCCGAGCTCCTTGGCGAGAATCTTGGTGATGGAATCCACGGCGGCCTTGGTTGCGGTGTAAACGGAGGCAGTCGGCAGGTTCATGCTGACGGCGTTGGAGCCGATGTTGATGATATTGCCGCCTTCAGGGCCGAAATGCTTGACGGCTTCCCGGGTGGTCAGCAGTGTGCCCAGCACGTTGATATTGAATTCACGATGGAATTCTTCCTCGGTGAACTCCTCGATCGGCGCGAACTGGTAGACGCCGGCATTGTTGACGAGGATGTCGACGCGGCCGAAGGCCTGTTTCGTTTCTTCGAAGAGACGCTTGACGTCTTCGGATTTGGACACGTCGCCGTGGACGGCGAGCGCCTTGCCACCCTTGGCGGTGATTTCCGCCACCACTCTGTCGGCGCCTTCGCGACTCGAGGCGTAGTTGACGATAACGGCCGCACCCGCCTCACCCATTGCCTTGGCGATACCGGCGCCGATGCCCTTGGATGCTCCGGTCACGATCGCGACCTTGCCTGTCAGTTTGCTCATGTCATTTTCCTTCGAAAAACTTAGACAGTTTTCTAATTGTCGAATCATTTTGGCGCATGCGACCCGAAAAGCGTTCCGCATCGTCGCTTTGATATTTAGATAATCATCTAATTGATGCAAGGGCGGCGGCAAGAAATGCCGAGGACATGGATTGAGCCGTCAGATCCTGGAAAGTTCCGCCATATAGGCGTTCAGCGTATCGCGGCGCAGTACCAGCTTTGCAAACTTGCCTTCGCGTTGGATCTCGATGAGACCGGCGTTCTCGAGTTCCTTGATGTGATGCGACATCGTCGCGGCACTGACGGCGTGGCATTCGTTCAGGATGCTGCAGGGCATGGGTTCGCTCCGTGTGCCAATCTCCTTCAAGATCTGCACGCGTCGCGGCTCGGCGAGCGCCCGGGAGATCAACCCCATCTGCCTTTCGCTCAAACGTATCGGTCCGGCATCCATGATTTTCATCGCAGTCACAACGAAATCGGGTTGACCGCTTCCCACGATCATACCCCTGCCAGATATATGAATGTGGAACGGCCTTGGCAACCTTTGCGGTCTGGCCATGCGTCGCGGCGCGCAAAAGCCGCTCTCCCCTCGCTTTGCCGGCTGTGGGCGATAGCTTGGCTGTCCCTGGACGATCAGAGGGTCACTTGCTTTTCAGCAGCCGCCATTTCGGCGTCGGCCAACCCGCCTCGTTCATGCGGAAGAGCAGGCCGTAGCGGGAAAAGACGATCGCCGTCATGAAGGAAAACCAGCCGCCAAGCGCCAGGCCGGCCACGACGTCGCTCGGATAGTGGGCGCCGACCATGACGCGGGTGATCGCCAGCCAAAGGGCGCAGGCGGCGAAGATGTAGCGATAGCGTGGGAACAGGAAGGCAAGCGCTACGAACAGGGCGCCGATGGTGGTGGCATGGCCGGACGGGAAGCTTTCAAAGCTGGCACGGCCATTGAAGGGTGAAAAGCCAAAGGGTCCCCAATCGGCAAAATGCGTCGGGCGCGCGCGGCCGATCGCACGCTTCAGCAAATTGGCAAGGAGGCCTGAAAGCGCAACGGTCGTCAGTAGGTAGCCGCCGATCTGGCAGATGCGCAGCGCCTGGCAGCGACAGCGCTGCGAATGCAGCAACCTGCTGCTGGCCCAGCCTTCGAAGAACAGGAAAGCACTGGCGATGATGATCCATCCGGAATCGCCGAAATCGGTCAGCATTCCGCCGAGGAAGCGAACAGAGGGCGATAGGCTTTTGAGGGTGGCGCCGACGGGCCAATCGAACAGGAGAGCGGAAAGAAGAACAATATTGGCGGTCAGAAAAAGGCAGATTTTCCAGTGAGATGGCGCAAATGCAGCATTGCTTCGCCGCCAACGCCTGTCGAGAGACGTCAAGATCGCCTGCATAGTCATTGCCTATTGTCGATTTCCAATCGCCTCGACAAATAACAGGCTGTTGTTACAGTTTTTCTAATTTTCTAAAAATTGATGACACGAGCCGAAGCGGCGATCGTGAGCCCAGACAAGCCTATCCTCGCTGCAACGAAAAAGCCCCCTTCCGCGATGAATGGGGGCTTTCATGTTTCACGTGAAATATATCAGGCGACTTATGCCGACAGTGCCTTGAATTCGGCGAGGATGGCATCGCCCATTTCGGCGGTGCCGACCTGGCGGCTGCCAGGCGACATAATGTCGCCGGTGCGGATGCCGCTGTCGAGAACGTTGGCGATCGCCTTTTCCAGCGCGTCGGCTTCCAAAACCATGCCGAAGGAGTAGCGCAGGCACATGGCGAAGGAAGCGATCATCGCGATCGGATTGGCGATACCCTTGCCGGCGATATCAGGTGCCGAGCCGTGCACGGGCTCGTAAAGCGCCTTGCGCTTGCCGGTCTTGGCGTCGGGTGCGCCGAGCGAAGCCGACGGCAGCATGCCGAGCGAGCCGGTGAGCATGGCCGCAACGTCGGAGAGCATGTCGCCGAACAGGTTGTCCGTCACGATGACGTCGAACTGCTTCGGCTGGCGCACGAGCTGCATGCCGCCGGCATCGGCGAGCATGTGCTCGAGCTGCACGTCGGAATATTT
>JBCNPI010000466.1:0-3930 GCA_039593415.1 Rhizobium sp.
CACATGCGACAGGACCGGAAGCGTCGCGAACAGGCGTTCGATGATCATGCGCACATAGGAGCGCGTTTCCGGCGACGTGACAAGAACGAAGGGCATGCCCCGGTCCATGTATTCACGGATAACTTTGCCCGCCTGCTCGCTGAACTCTTCCAGGCTGCGGGGGTCGATGTCGAATTCGACGACTTCGCCCTTCTGGTCACGCTTCAGCGCCTGATGGAAGATGAGGTCCCATTTGCTGCCGAGGCGCAGGACGCGCAGCACGCCGTTATCGGCGAGATCACCGCAGAGCTGCTGCGCCATGCGTACGCGCACATGCTCGACGATCTGCTCGGTCTTGCGCACGTGTGGCGCCAGTTCCGCAACGGCTTCGAGGATGAGATGCAGGTTGCGGATCGAGACACGCTCGGCAAGCAGCAGCTTCAGCACCGCCTGCAGGCCGGAATAGGACATGTGCGACGAGCAGATTTCGTCGGCGAGCTTCTTGTACTCCGGGTCGAGACGCTCGATCAGGACCTTCACGTCCTTGTAGGACAGCAGCGCCGGCAGGTTGTTGCGGATGACTTCGCTCATATGGGTGAGCACGACGGAGACGTTGTCGATCGGCTGGAAGCCCTCACGCTTCAGATCCTCGGCGAAGGCTTCGAGGACGGAGAAGGCCGGCATGCCGAAAGCGGGCTCGCGAATCTCGTCGCCCGGCACGGTCGGTTTGCGGCCGGAGCCGGTAACGACGAGCACTTCGCCGACACGCAGCATGTTGGAGGCGATCGTCGTGCCGTGGATGCGGATCTGATACGATTTGTCGGCAATGGCCATGTCATCGATCACCTTGATCTCCGGCACGACGAAGCCGTATTGCGTCGCGAACTTCTTGCGCATCTTGCCGACGCGGAAGGCCAATTCCTGATGAGCGCCGAGCAGGCGGGTGGAGACGATCTTGCCGAGCGCCAGCTCGATCTCGGCAGTCTTCAGGACTGACTTGACCGAATCCTTTTCCATTTCCTTCGTCTGCATCACCTTCTGCTCTTCGGCATCGCGGCGAAGCTTGTTTTCGGCTTCGATCTGCCGCGGAATGAACCAGGCGCCGGCAGCCATCAGCCCGCCAAGGAGGAGGAAGGGAAAGAAGGGCATGCCGGGCATGACGGCCAGGATGCCCATGAGGACCGCCGAAACGGCGAGCGCGCGCGGATAGCCGCTCAGCTGATTGACGACCGCCTGATCGGTGGAGCCGGACGTGCCGCCGCGCGAAACGAGAAGGCCGGCAGCGAGGGAGACGATGAGCGCCGGCATCTGCGAAACCAGACCGTCGCCGACAGAGAGCTTCACGAAAACGTCGGCGGCCTGGCCGATCGGCATGCCGTGACGGAAATAGCCGATGATGATGCCGCCGAAGACGTTGATGCAGGTGATCAGAAGGCCGGCGACCGCGTCACCGCGCACGAACTTCGAGGCACCGTCCATGGCACCGAAGAAGGAGCTTTCCTCTTCCAGCTCGCGCCGGCGGCGCTGCGCCTCCTTCTCGTCTATGAGGCCGGCAGAAAGGTCGGCGTCGATCGCCATCTGCTTGCCGGGGATGGCATCGAGGGTAAAGCGGGCGCCGACTTCGGCGATACGCGTCGCACCCTTGGTGATGACGATGAAGTTGATGGTGATCAGGATCAGGAAGACGATCAGACCGATGACGAAATCGCCGGACATGACAAGGCTGGAAAAGCCCGCGATGACACCGCCGGCCGCATCGTGCCCTTCATAGCCGTGCGAAAGGATGACGCGGGTCGTTGCGATGTTCAATGCCAGACGCGTCATCGTGGCAATCAGCAGGATCGTCGGGAAGGACGAGAATTCCAGCGGCTTCTTGATCCAGAGCGCCACCATGAGGATCAGCACGGAAAAGGCGATCGAGAAGGCCAGCCCAAGGTCGATCAGAAACGGCGGAATCGGCAGGAACAGCACGCACAGGATGACCATGATGCCGAGTGCGAACCCGATATCACGTATGCTGGGATTGGCTTTGGGAAGTGCTATTGCGGGTGGTTGTGCCATCGACCGGTTCCGTCTCTTCATGAGAGGAGGCAAACGGCTGACCCGCCTGCCCTAGAGCATTTCCGCTTTATTTCGAATCGCGAAAACGCTCTATCTTCTTGTTCCCTACGCATTCCGGACGGAAAGCCGCTACGCACTTTTCCTGGAAATGCTCTGGTGGAACCGATCTTTAAAAGTCGAAGCTTGCGCGAGCATGGCTTAGGGCCATCGATGCGCCTGATCCGAAGGCCGAAACGGCCGGCGGATTTATTTCAGAAGCCCGATTGAATGCGGGAGAAGACGAGATTGGTGAAGATCGAAACCTGCGCGCCGACGAACGGGGCGGAGATGCCGATAGTGACCATGACGGCCACAATCTTCGGCACGAAGGTCAATGTCGCCTCCTGCACCTGGGTCAGCGCCTGGATCAAGGCAATCACCAAACCGACGATCATGGCGGCAAGAACCGCCGGACCGGAAGCCACCAGCACCGTCCAGATCGCCGCCTGGAAGATATCCAATGCATCGGCTTCATTCATGGCATCTTCACTCCCGGTTCAGCGGCTCCTCATGAGCCGCTGGTCGAACCCGTGCTCGACGAATCAGACGAACTGCTGGCGCTAGTATCGCTCGACGCGGCCGGCGTATCAATGGTCGTGCCCGCCGGGGCGATCGTCACGCCGGCCTGGATGAGAATCTTGTCGCCGGCATCGGTCTGGGCGATGATACCGTCCGTATAGACGGTTACCTCCTTGATCGTGCCTGTGGTCTTGCCGTCGGCGCTCATGATCTGCTTGCCGATATAGTCGGACGCCTGGGAAATCCACTGGTTCTGCAGGACTGTTTCCAGATGCGAGTTCGTCTGGATCTGCTGCTCGACCTGCGAGAAACTCGCAAGCTGCGAGATCTGCTGGCTGGCATCCATCGGAGAGGTGGGATCCTGGTTCTGCATCTGTGCGATAAGGAGCTGCAGGAAGTCGTTGTAGTTCAGACTCGCGCTCTTTGCCGCGGTTGCGGCGGTCTGCGCAGAGCTGCTCGAGGTGCTGGTGGTGGTGTTGACGGCGCCTACCGTTGCCATGGAGCGATCTCCCGGCGAATATGCTCGATCGTGGCCGCCGGCATTTCCTCATTGTTCAGGATGTTGTCCTCGACCGGATAGAGCCCGCGGATCGCCTTCAGCGCATCGAAAGCGCGACCGGTGGCGACGAGGCCGTCGATGCGTTTCAGCTCGGCCAGCACTTCCTCATTGTGGAAGCATGAGAGGAGCATGACGATCGACTTGCGGAACATTGCCGTGGACTGTTCCTTGCCTTCCGGGTTGATGAGGATCATCTGCGCGATGAAATAGAGCTGGCGCAGCGGCGTCTTGGCATCCTCTGGCTGAAGTACATGGTTCTCAAGCAGGAACGTCACATCATTCAGGAATTCCAGAGCAACCTTGCGATCCACGCGCAGGACGGCCCCGTTGATAAAGATCTTTTCCCCGGCTTTGAGCGATATGCGAAGCGTACTTTTCATTTAAGTCCATCCCTGATGATGGTGGTGACATCGATGATGCCTTGATAGTTTACCGACTGGCGCTGCTGGATCCGATCGCATTCCTTCAAAATCCAGATACCGATCGAAATTAGGTTGGCGCGCAGTTCGACATTGAGCTGGTTCTCCGGACTTTTCAGGTCCTCGACGAAGCTGATCCATACGCGCCGCGTATAGTACAGCGCCTCGATCGCCTCACGGCCGTATTTCGCCGCATCACGGGCCGCAGAGAGAAGAGCTATCGACCGGTCCAGAACTTGCCGTTCTCGTTCCTTGGCGTCGGCCACGGCATCCTGCATGACTTCCGCATATGAGAACTGATACATTCATGCATCCTTCCTGGTCATTCCTTCCCTTTGATCATCAAAGGTAATT
>JBCNPI010000467.1:0-3928 GCA_039593415.1 Rhizobium sp.
GCTGTCGATTGCGCTTCCGATGACGCTCGGCTTCATGACGACGCCGCTGCTCGGCCTCGCCGGGACCGCAGTCGTCGGCCATCTCGGCCAGCCGGATGCGCTGGCGGGGCTTGCAATCGGCGCGGTGCTGTTCGACCTCCTCTTTGCCAGCTTCAACTTCCTGCGCGCCTCGACGACTGGGCTGACGGCCCAGGCCTACGGCCGCCACGATCGGCATGAACAGCAGGCCGTCTTCTGGCGAGCGTTTATATCGGCACTCGGCTGTGGGATTCTGATCGTTTTGCTATCGCCCCTGCTGCTCTGGCTCGGCATCAAGCTGATGGGGCCGCAAGGCGGGGTCGCCGACGCGACGCGCACCTATTTCTCGATCCGCATGCTCTCCGGACCGGCGGCGCTTGCCAATTATGCACTGCTCGGCTTCGTGCTCGGCCGAGGCCAGGGCCGTATCGGACTCCTGCTGCAGACGGTCATCAACGGCGTCAATATCGTGCTCGCCATCCTGCTCGGCCTTTATCTTGGCTGGGGTGTCGCCGGCGTCGCCTGGGGCACGCTGATCGGCGAGGCAAGCGGTATGCTGCTGGGGCTTGCTATCGTGTTGCGCAGCTTTGCCGGCGAAGAGAGGCCGGCTCGCGCGGAACTGCTGTCGCGCGCCAAGCTCACGCAGCTCTTCGCGCTCAACCGCGATATCCTGATCCGCACCTTCGTTCTGATCGGCGCCTTCACGCTCATGACGCGCATCGGCAACAGCTTCGGCGCCGTCATGCTCGCCGCCAATGCCGTGCTGATGAATTTCTTCTTGTTATCCGGCTATTATCTCGACGGCCTGGCGAATGCCGCAGAGCAGATCACCGGCCGCTCGATCGGCGCCAACTATCGGCCGGCCTTCGAGCGCGGGCTGAAGCTGACCGCGCTCTGGTCCTTCGGGCTGGCGCTTGCCGCCGCGATCTTCTTCTTCACCGTCGGCCCGGCGCTGATCCGCCTGCTGACGACCTCCGAGGAGGTGCGAGCCGCAGCCGGAACCTACCTGCCCTGGGCGGCAATTACGGGCTTGACCGGCGCACTCGCCTTCCTGATGGATGGCGTCTTCATCGGCGCCACATGGTCGCGCGAGATGCGCAACAAGATGCTGCTCTCCTTTGGAGGTTATCTCATAGTGCTCGCCCTTTTCGTGCCGACGCTCGGCAATCACGGTCTGTGGATGGCCATGAATGCCTTCCTGCTGTTTCGCGGCATTTTCCTGGCCATGGGCCTGAAGAAGCGGGCGGATCAGACGTTCCGGTTCGCCCAGTAATCCAGCTTGGCATCGCGCAGATCGCGGATCGAGCCCACACGCTCACGATCGAGCAGCTTCGACAGACCGGCAACGACCTGTCCCGGCAAACCCGGCCCTTCATACACCATGCAGGAATAGAGCTGTATGAGATCGGCGCCCGCCTTGATCTTTTCCAGCGCCGTTTCCGCCGACGACACGCCCCCGACGCCGATGATCGGCAGAGCCGTACCGACGCGGCGGCGCATCTTGGCAAGCACTGCGGTCGATTTTTCAAAAACAGGCTTGCCGGAAAGGCCGCCCGCCTCCTTGGCGTGCCGCTGATCCTTCAAGCCGTCACGCGACAGCGTGGTGTTGGAGACGATCAAGCCATCGAGCGCATGCGACAGCACTTCGGCGGCGATATCGTCCATGCCCTCTTCGGTCAGATCCGGAGCGATCTTGAGAAAGACTGGGATACGCTTGCCGGCTTGGCCCGCCTCGTCGTCGCGAGCGGCAAGAACCGCCGACAGCAGAGCGGACAGGCTTTCGCGGGTCTGCAGATCGCGCAGGCCCGGCGTATTGGGCGAGGAGATATTAGCGGTGAAATAGCGCGCTACCGAATAGAAGCGGCGGATACCGGCGACATAATCGGCGATGCGGTCGGCGCTGTCCTTGTTGGCGCCGATGTTGACGCCGATGATATCGTTGCCGCGGATGGCTTTGAGGCGCTGAAACGCTGCCTCATGGCCTTCGTTGTTAAAGCCAAGACGGTTGATGATGCCTTCGTCCTCGACCAGCCGGAAGATGCGCGGACGCGGGTTGCCCGACTGCGCCTTCGGCGTCACCGTGCCGATTTCGGTAAAGCCGAAGCCGAGCTTCAGCAATGCCTCCGGCACCTCGGCATTCTTGTCATAGCCGGCAGCCATGCCGATGGGGTTGGCAAAGTCGAGGCCGGCGACCGTCTGGCGCAGGCGGGGATCAACGCTGATGCGGCAGGTCGGAACCAGTCCCGATTTCAATGCCGCTATCGACATGCCATGCGCGGTTTCCGGATCGAAGAGGAACAGGCCGCGCCGGCCGAGATCGCGAAAGGCGCCGATCATTCCGGCATCTCCGGAAAGGTGTGAGCGCCATCGTCGCCGATCGGCAGCGGCTTTTCCCAGAGCACGGCCGAAAGCGGCAGAGGCGCATAGAGATGCGGGAAGAGATCGCCGCCGCGGGAGGGTTCGAAGACCAGCTTTTCGCCAAACGCATCGCCGTCGACCGCGACCAGCAGCAGGCCGGTCTGCCCGGCGAAATAGAGTTCCGCGGTTTTCCTTGCCTGTTTCGCGGTGGAGAGATGAATGTAACCATCGGTCAGATCGATCGCCGCGCCATGAAAAACGCCGGTTTGTCTGGCTTGCTGCCAGAGCGCGTCCGGCACGATCTTGTAAACCACTGGCATGGCGGTCATCATCCCTCTGTAAAGCTGTCCTGATAGGGCTTTGCACGAAAACATCAGCCGATGTCCACGGTTTCCGTGATGGATTTGGGGTTTAACGCAGAAAATCCGGAGGATGACATGACGAAGGAACTGAAAATCGGCCTTGCGGCCATGCTTCTGCCTACCGCCTTTCTTCTCGCCACACCGGCTCTATCGGCCGAACCGGACGCCACGCGCTTTCAGCTGGAGCGCAGCGGCGATCATTTCATTCGCCTCGACCGGCAGACGGGCGCCATGTCCATCTGCCAGGACCAGAGCGGCAATCTCGTCTGCCGCATGGCCGCCGACGAGCGCAGCGCCTATGACGACGAGCTGGATCGCCTGTCCGACCGCGTGACAAAGCTGGAAAAGAGCGTCGCCGCAAACAAGGGCTCCAGCCTGCCCAGCGATGCCGATGTCGACCGCACGCTCGGGATCATGCAGAAATTCATGCGCGGCTTCATGGGCATGGCGAAGGAATTTCAGAACGAGCAGCCAGACGTCAAGCCGCAGCCGCAGAAGACCTGAGCCCATCGAAACCGCGGGCGAAAGGACGGGGATAAAGGATCCTATTCCTATGCCGGTCTTTACTCGCCAAAATGCCTCGGTTAACCTTTTCTAAAGAGCAGAGCGCCGGGCGAGCCGGTGCGGATACCGAGCGGCGATGCTGTCACACGAGCAGATATGGGGTGCGATCGACCGGCTTGCGGAGCGGCATGCCTTGACGCCTTCCGGCCTCGCCCGTCGCGCCGGCCTTGACGCCACCTCCTTCAACAAATCGAAGCGGCTGAGCCAGGACGGTCGCCTGCGCTGGCCATCGACGGAATCAATTTCCAAGGTACTGGATGCGACTGGGGCAAGCCTGGAGCAGTTCCTCAGCTTCATCCGCCCGGCCGAGCCGCCAGGCGCAGCACTCGTGAACGGAATCCTGCCGCCCGGCAACTCCGTTCCCCTGATCGGCTTCGCCCAGGCGGGCGCCGGCGGTTTCTTCGATGACGGCGGCTTTCCCGCTGGCCAGGGCTGGGACATGGTGGAGTTTCCCGTTGCGACCGCGCAAAGGGCCGGCGTCTATGCGCTTGAGGTGCAGGGCGAGAGCATGTTGCCGCTCTATCGCGACGGGGATATTCTGATCGTCGAACCAGGCGCTCAGATCAGAAAAAACGACCGCGTTGTCGTGAAGACCCGCGAGGGTGAGGTCATGGCCAAGGTCCTGC
>JBCNPI010000468.1:0-3927 GCA_039593415.1 Rhizobium sp.
GCGACGGCGCGCAGGTCTTCGATGCGGCCGTTGGTGCAGGAGCCGATGAAGACGCGATCGACGTTGATCTCGGTTATCGGCGTGCCCGGCTTCAGGCCCATATAGTCGAGCGCACGCCACTTGGAGGTACGCTTGGTCTCGTCCTGGATCTCGTCGGGGTTCGGGACGATGCCCTGAACGGAGATGACGTCTTCCGGGGAGGAGCCCCAGGAGACGATCGGCGGCAGGCTCGCTGCATCGAGCTTGACGATGCGGTCGTAATGCGCACCTTCGTCGGACTTCAGTGTCTTCCAGTAGGCGATCGCCTGCTCCAGCGCTTCGCCCTTCGGCGCGCGCGGCTTGCCCTTGATGTATTCGAAGGTGATCTCATCCGGAGCGATCAGGCCGGCGCGGGCGCCGCCTTCGATCGACATGTTGCAGATGGTCATGCGGCCTTCCATCGATAGCGAGCGAATGGCTTCGCCCGCATATTCGATGACGTAGCCGGTGCCGCCAGCGGTGCCGATCTCGCCGATGATGGCGAGGATGATGTCCTTGGCGGTGACACCAGGCGGCAGCTGACCGTCGACCTGCACCAGCATGTTCTTGGCCTTCTTCTGGATCAGCGTCTGCGTGGCGAGCACATGCTCGACCTCGGAGGTGCCGATACCATGGGCGAGCGAGCCGAAGGCGCCGTGGGTCGAGGTGTGGCTGTCGCCGCAGACGATGGTCATGCCGGGCAGGGTAAAGCCCTGCTCGGGGCCGATGATGTGAACGATGCCCTGGCGCTTGTCGTTTTCGGAATAGTATTCCACGCCGAATTCGGCGGCATTCTTGGCGAGCTGCTCGACCTGGATGCGGCTTTCCTCGTTCTTGATGCCGAGGTGGCGATCGGGCGAGGTCGGGACGTTATGGTCGACGACAGCAAGCGTCTTCTGCGGCGCGTGAACCTTGCGGCCGGTCATGCGCAGGCCTTCGAAGGCCTGCGGCGACGTCACTTCGTGAACGAGATGACGGTCGATATAGAGAAGACAGGTGCCGTCTTCCTGACTGTCGACCAGATGGTCATCCCAGATTTTGTCGTACAGTGTGCGTGGAGCGCTCATGGCTACAAATCCATATTGGCATTGTCGAAAAGGGGATTGACGGATCAGGACCGCCGGCCTCGGGTGTGATCAGCGAAGTCGGCTGTTGAGCGCGCCCGAAATCATCGCAAAGAAGCGTGCCGGCAGGCGCTTATGGTCCTGCAGCACGAAAGCCGTGACGTAACGTCCGTCCTTGCTCATGATCTTACTCATGGCCATGCTCATATCAATTTTCAAAACCTTCGGCAATGGCGACGGCAGGCTCTATCGCTGCGGCCGTCATCCAGCCACCAATCACACCTGTGCACCCGGCGGCTGGCTTGCCGCCAGGCGGGGGAAGGCGGAGCGATCGCTGCCGGAACGGCGGCGCATCCAGGCTTCGAGCTGCCTGAGCAGCAGCGACAGACCGATCGTCAGCAGCAGATAGATGAAGGCGAGGATCGACAGGGTTTCGAAGTAGCGGAAATTGGCCGAATAATAGAGCTTGGCGAGCTGGCTGATATCGGCCACCCCGAGGACCGAAACCAGCGAACTGTCCTTCACCATGGCGATGAAATCGTTGGAGAGCGGCGGCAGGATGACGCGGATCGCCTGCGGAAAGACGACCAGGCGGAAGCGCTGGAAGCGGCTGAGGCCGAGAGCTTTGGCCGCTTCGATCTGGCCCTGGTCGACCGCCTGGATGCCGGCACGGAAGATCTCGGCGATGAAGGACGAATAGCCGATCGTGAGCGCAATGATCGTGCGCCAGACGAAGGGCACATCGCGCGTGACGAGCGGGCTTGTCCAGCCGGCTGAGGCCAGCGGGGACGTTATGAAATTATAGGCTGCGACGAAGGCTGGGGTGCCGACGAAGGCAACGTAGGAAAGCAGCACCAGCATCGGGATGCCGCGCACGATCTCGATATAGAAGCGCGCGACTTGCCTGAGCACGAGGAAATCCGACAGGCCAAGCAGCGCAAGCCCGAGGCCGAACAGCATGGCCAGCGTAAAGGCCACCAGCGTCACGAAGACCGTGACGCCGATGCCATTCAGCAGAAGAGAGAAGATCTGGGCATAGAGGCCGTTCGCCGCGATTGCGAAGGAAGCGGCGATGCCGAGGATAGCGAGGGCGACCAGCCACCAGGGAAAGTCTTCCTTGCCGCGGTGCCCGCCCGGGCCTGCCAAAGGTGCCATCAGAGCGGGCTTCCAATATATCGATCTGCAGAGTTCATTGGCCCATCTTGTAATCGAGGAACCACTTCTTGTTCAGCGCGTCGAAGGTGCCGTCGGCCTTGAGGCTGGCGATCGCGGCATTGACGGGGGCGACGAGATCGGAGCCCTTCTGGAAGATGAAGCCGAAATCCTCCGAACCGAGCGGGCCGCCGATCAGCTTCAGGCCGCCATTGGAGGCATCGACATAGCCCTTGCCGGCCGTGCCGTCGGTCAGCACCATGTCGACATCGCCGGTCTTCAGTGCCTGCACTGTGGCGCCGAAGGTTTCAAAGGTCTTGATGCGCGGGTTCTGCTCGTTGCCGTCGAGCACCGAATAGACGGCGGTGTAGAAGGGTGTCGTGCCCGGCTGCGCCCCGATCAGGCCATCCTTGAAGGCGGCGAAGCTCTTGGCATCGGTGAAGCGCTTCTCGTCGCCGCGCACCAGCATGAATTGTTCGGATCGCATATAGGGGTCGGAGAAATCGACCTTCTGCTTGCGGTCGTCCTTGATGGTGATGCCGGTCATGCCGATGTGGTACTGGCCTTCGGAAACGGCCTGGATCATCGCATCCCAGCTGGTGTTCTGATACTCGACTTTGAAGTTCAGACGCTTGGCGATCTCGTTCATCGCGTCATATTCCCAGCCGATCGCCTTGTTCGTTTTAGGATCGATGAACTGCAGCGGCGGATAGGCATTCTCGGTAACGACCACGACGGTCTTGCCGTTCAGGTTCGGAAGGTCGGCCGCGAAGGCGGCGAAAGGTGCGAGCATGAGGGCGCTCAGGCCCAGCAGGAACGAACGACGGAATGCCATGGAAATCTCCCCGATTGGAGCATGATGCCGAAAAGTGTCAGCGGTTTTCGGAGGACATCATGCTCTCCCTATTCGATTCTGGCGGGATTCAGATTTCAGGTCGATTTGACCTGAAATCATCCGGCGCCAGGACGGCGGAAAACTGTCATATTTGGAAAGCGGATGGCAAGGCTATTGCCACGGTCGCGATCATAAAAATGGAAAAACAACTCTAAAGCGGGCTGCGAATCGAGAAAGTCGCTTTTGCTCAGTGCCGACAGCAGACAGCAAAAAGGCGACCCGAGGGCCGCCTTCACGCATTTGCGATCCCAAAGTGGATCGAAAATTATTCTGCTGCCGGCTCGGCTGCAGCAGCAGCTTCGGCAGCTGCCTTGGCTTCTGCAGCTTCCGCTGCCGCCTTCTCGGCTGCGAGTGCCTGAGCGGCCGCAACCTTCTCGGCTTCGATGCGTGCCTTCTCGTCGGCCAGAGCCTGACGCTCTGCGTCGTTGAGCTTGCGGGCGCGGGTGCCGGTGTTCTCGACAATGCGGGCAGCCTTACCGCGCAGGTCGCGCAGGTAGTAGAGCTTGGCGCGACGGACCTTACCGCGGCGAACGACTTCGACGCTTTCGATCATCGGGGAGTAAACCGGGAATACGCGCTCGACGCCTTCGCCGTAGGAGATCTTGCGGACCGTGAAGTTTTCCTGCAGGCCGCCGCCGGAGCGAGCGATGCAAACGCCTTCATAGGCCTGAACGCGGGTACGGTTGCCTTCCGTGACCTTCACGTTGACGCGAACGGTGTCGCCAGCGGAAAATTCGGGAAGCGTGCGCTTGGCTTCGATCTTGGCAGCCTGTTCGGCTTCCAACTGCTGAATGATGT
>JBCNPI010000469.1:0-3922 GCA_039593415.1 Rhizobium sp.
AGCGCGTTGGTGATTTCCTCCATCAGGCCGAGGTTGGAGATGGCGTCGCGCATCAGGCGGCCGATCAGGAATTCGAGAGATAGGTAGTAAACGCGCTTGGCGCCCGTCTGATAGGTTTTGCGGGTCGATTCGATCCATTTGTCGATGACGCGGTCGCGGATGACGAGGATCGTCGCTGTCAGCCAGTCGTGCGGTTTGGCGACCTTTGCATCCTTGCCGATGCGGTATGTCAGGCGCTCGATGATTTCTTCAGCAAGGATTTCGGGGCGGGAACTGCGCGGGGCTGGAACGGGGAGATCGGCCTTCGTCAAGTTATTCATACTATCAACTCTCGCCATTTGTGATTTATATTCAGCGTGTTACGCCTAATTAAATCGATTTGCCTTTCCGTTTCACTATCAGTTTACGCACTGATGTAAAGCAGTTGCAACAAGCGAGTTGCGCAGATGCGAAAATTGCGGCGAAAGGTTTCCGCTGAGTGCGAAAAGACTTGATTCTGATGATATTTCGGGCTCTTATTTGCGCATCGATCAAACGAAAAGCCCCGCAATACGAGTATTGCGGGGCTTTTTCTTTGTTATCTAGCTGTGGTTGCCTGACGCGGCTGCCGGGCGGGCTACTTCGTCAGCAGCGTCATTTGCTTGGACGCGTCCTTAGCGATGGTGGAAAATGCACGGAATAAATCGGCGGCGTTTTGCGGCGTGAAATAGTCAGAAGGCGCTGTTGCACAATATTGTAGCAGCTTTTGACCATCGTCCGGCGCCATGAAAGCTATCGTATAGACGTGAATGCCATTGCGGCGTGCGCGGTCACACTGGTCTTTGGTGTCTGCATCGGCATTCGTTTGGTTGTTTTTGCCATCCGTCATGAAAACCATGTACATGGTGGGGTCGAGTACGCCGCTCTTCTCTTTGTGCAAACGCTGTTCGTTCGTGAGCCCCGATCCTGCTGATTTTTGGGTTAGTGCATCAACTGCAATCTTGATAGCGGGCGCAGAATTCGTGTTGCCGGTTGATGTCAGCTTGTTGACATATGCTTTAACGCCGCTTGTGCCCCATGCCAAAGAGGTCGCCGGCTGGGCGTCGGAGTTGTAGGAGACCGCTCCAGTCCGAACATACATCATATTGGGATCAGCAGCGTTCAGTTGCGCGGCCAGCTGAGTTGTCGCGATCTTCAGCGATTCCATCTTAGTGTAGTAGTTGGTCTGCGTCATGCAGTTGCCCGACCAACAGGTTTTTTTTGTTGGCTGCTCGGCATTAACCGTGTCCGTGGCTTCATCCATCGATCCAGAGCGGTCCAGAACGAAATACATGGACAAAGCATTTTTCTGTGTTTCGGAAGTTTTGCCGCTGATCGACGTGCTTGAAGTGGTGATATTCATCGAGCTTTGGCCGAGCAGGCGGGTCATGCCGTTCACAGGCATGGAATATGACGCGCTCACGACGACGGAGTAGCCAACGTCTCCGGAGGGAGCCGTGGTCTTTGTTACCGTGGTGCTGGTACCTGCTTTCAGCGAGTTCGCGGTATTTACGTCGCCGCCAAGATAATTCGCCATTTGGCCTATAACGAAGTTGTTGGCGTAGTCCTTGGCTGAGGTCGTCGTCGTGCTACCCTCGGCCAGCGCGGTTGCGGTAGCAAGCGCGGCGGCGTCCGTTGCCTCCTGAAGCTGACTGCGCGACAGCGACATGTTCGCGACATCGATTGCAACGCCGCCGGCTGCTACGAGCACAGGCACCGCAATTGCCGTCAGGATGCCAAAATTTCCGGCTCGATCAAATAGAAGCTGTTTTACTGTGCGAAGTAAGTCCGAGCCGGCAACCATCATGTCCGCCTATAAAAAGAGTTTCAACCCTAAGAGTGGCGGAACTATCGATTACAAACATTAGTTGATCGTTTATACGGCGGGCTGAAATTTAGCAAATTGGCCGATCAATCTTGGTTTGAGCAAGATTTCTATTGCTTTAAGTTGTGCTACTTTAGGGGAATGACATTTACTGCCTGAATCGATTTCTGGCTGCCATAGCCCTTGAGCACGCCGATGACGGGCGACACATCCGAATAATCGCGGCCATAGGCCACGACGATGTGATCGGTGCCGGCGGGCATGTTGTTGGTCGGATCGAGCTCGATCCAGCCGGCCGTCTCGCCGCACCAGACGCGCACCCAGGCGTGCATGGCGTCGGCGCCTTCCAGTCTTTCCTTGCCGGGTGGCGGAATGGTGCGCAGGAAGCCGCTGACATAGCCGGCGGGAATGCCGAGGCTGCGCAGCGCAATGATCATCACATGCGAAAAATCCTGGCAGACGCCGCGCTTGAGGCGGAAAGCCTCCTTAGGGGTGGTGTCGACCGTCGTCGCCTCGGGATCGTAGACGAAGTCCTTGTGTATCTGCGCGCAAACCGCATGGGCGATCTGCAGGGTTGTCAGATTGGTTGATTTCCACTGCCTGCTGTAACCCGCGATCTCCCTTGTATCGGGCAGACGCGGGCTGTTGCCGAGGAAATGGTGAGGAGAGGAAGGATCGATCGACCAGCAGTCGTCGATCTCCTCAGGCAGCTTGGCAAGCAGCGGCGAGAAGTCCGCCCCGACCGGCTGGCTTTCTACATGGACACGCGCCTGCATGCGGATGTCGAGCCTTTCATGCGGATCGCGCACCAGGATCGAGGTTGCCGGATGCTGGAAGAAATCTGTGAAGTTCGATTGCTCGTCCGGGCTTGGGGTTATTTTCACCGAGCCGGCGATCAGCCGCTGCCGATTGGGCAGGGAAAGCGGCATGACGCGCAAAATATGCCGCGCGCCACTCGCCGGCACGTCGTAGATATAGCCTATATGAAGGGAAAGATCGTAGAGCATCACGTCATCCGAGATAGGTGCGTGCCAGCAGGTCGGAAAGCCGCTCCAGTTCGCGTGCCAGCTGCTGGTAGACTTCGACGGTCATCGTTTCCGGTGTCATCACGGCCAGGCCAGAATGCAGCCGCATGGCCTCGCGGTAGAAGGGCGACATCTGGCCGTTGACGAAGGCATTCGGCAGTTGTTCCACCTCGCGGTGGATCTCGTTCATCTGGAAGAGGATCGAGCGCGGGTTGAGCGGGTCGAGCGCCAGAAGATCCGTCACTGTCAGACGAGCGGTATTGACGTTGTAGCGGCGGCGATGGGTCATGACGCTGTCGCCGATCTCCAGCAGCATGTCGAGGGCGCCGTCGGGCGCATCGGGACCGGACATATGGCCGAGCAGCCGCGTCATGTGCAGACCGCGCTCGATGTAGCGGCCGAGCGAGAGGAAGCGCCAGCCGGTGAAGCGGTACATGTTCTCGTGTACGAGTCCGGCAAAACCTGCGAGCTTGCGCAGCAGGATCGTCATAGCATGGCTGGCATCGTCACCATGCTTGACCCTTTCCTTGAAGCGTCGTGCGGTCTTGGCGAGGTCGTTCAACGCGAGCCAGCCGTCCGGTGAAAAACGGTCGCGAATATTGCTGGCGGAGTAAACCGCGCTGTCGATGTTGCGAAGCAGGTTTTCGGGCACTGCTTCCTGAGTATCGATATCGATGGCGGCGAGATAGGCGCTGACATCGGCAAGCAGCGGCTGGTTCGGGTCTGCCGCTTCGGCAAAACGGCCATGCCAGGCGCGCAGGATGCGCAAGGCGCCCTCGGCGCGCTCGATATAGCGGCCGAGCCAGAAGAGATTGTCGGCCGCCCGGCTCGGCAGGCTGCCCGGCATGTTTCGGGTGAAGGTCTCTTCGGCAGGCAATAGCGTATGCGCCTCGACGGGCTTGTCGGAAACGATCCAGACATCGGCGGCCGAGCCGCCGGACTGCATGGCAATCGCCGCGACATCGTCGCCGCTGCCGATGCGGGCGAAGCCGCCGGGCATGATCTGCCAGCCGTTTTCCGTGCGGGCGGCGAAGACACGCAGGCTCATCGGCCG
>JBCNPI010000047.1:0-24663 GCA_039593415.1 Rhizobium sp.
GGCATGGTGGGCGGGGCCGCACGCAGCCGCACGCTGGAGCTCTTGAACCAGGTCGGCATCCGCGAACCGGAAAAGCGGCTCAAGGCCTATCCGCATGAACTATCAGGCGGCCAGCGCCAGCGCGTGATGATCGCCATGGCGCTTGCCAATCGCCCCGAATTGCTGATCGCCGACGAGCCGACGACGGCCCTCGATGTGACCGTGCAGGCGCAGATCCTCGAGCTGCTGCGTGATCTCAAGGGGGCGCACGGCATGTCGATGCTGTTCATTACCCACGATCTCGGCATCGTCCGCAAGTTCGCCGACCGTGTCTGCGTGATGACCAAGGGCCACATCGTGGAGACCGGCACGGTGGAAGACGTCTTCACCCGGCCGCAGCATGACTATACCCGTCATCTGCTGGCTGCCGAGCCGCGTGGCGAGCCGCCCGCAAGCGATGCGAACAAGCCCGTCGTCATGGAAGGCAGCGACATTCGCGTCTGGTTCCCGATCAAGGCTGGCTTCATGCGCAAGATCGTCGATCATGTAAAGGCGGTCGATGGCATCGATCTGAAGCTCAGGGCCGGCCAGACGCTCGGCGTCGTCGGCGAGTCCGGCTCGGGCAAGACCACGCTTGGTCTCGCGCTGGCCCGGCTTATTTCCTCTAAAGGCCGCATCGCCTTTGTCGGCAAGGATATAGCTGGCTATTCGTTCCGCGAAATGCGGCCGCTGCGCAACCAGCTGCAGGTCGTCTTCCAGGATCCTTATGGATCGCTCAGCCCGCGCATGTCGGTGGGCGAGATCATCGCCGAGGGGCTCAGAGTGCACGAGCGTTCGCTTTCGGCCGATGAGCGCGACAAGCGCGTCTGCTGGGCGCTGGAAGAAGTCGGCCTCGATCCATCCACCCGCTGGCGCTTCCCGCATGAATTTTCGGGCGGCCAGCGCCAGCGCGTCGCCATTGCCCGCGCCATGGTGCTGAAGCCGCGTTTCGTCATGCTCGACGAGCCGACCTCGGCGCTCGATATGAGCGTACAGGCGCAGGTGGTGGATTTGCTGCGCGACCTGCAGCGGAAGCACGATCTTGCCTATCTCTTCATCAGCCACGATCTGAAAGTGGTGAAGGCGCTCGCCAATGAGCTGATCGTCATGCGCTTCGGCAAGGTCGTCGAGCAGGGCGCATCCGCCGATATTTTTCGGGCACCGAAAGAGGACTATACCAGGGCGCTGCTTGCCGCCGCCTTCAATATCGAGGCGGTACCGACCGCCGCCATCCAGCAATAGAGACCATATCATGCCGGCCAAAAGCCCCGTTCTCATCGATCTCAAGTTCGATCCCGCATCCGTCGCCAAGGCGCTTGAGACGGCCTTTGCCGATCGGGGCAGCATCAATCTGGCCGATCCCGCCAGCAAGGGCGCGGATCTCACCCATGTCGATTACGCGCTTGTGTGGAAGCCGGATGCCGATCTTTTCGAGCGTGCGCCCAATCTCAAGGTGATCTTCTCGGGCGGCGCCGGGGTCGACTCGATGATGTCCATCGCCGCTCTGCCCGATATTCCGATCGTTCGCTTCGTCGATCGTAGCCTGACGGTACGTATGAGCGAATGGGTCGTGATGCAGTGCCTGATGCATCTGCGCGACGTGCAGGGACATTTCAGGAATCAACGCCAGCATGTCTGGGCACCGCAGCACGGTCCGGAAGCCGCTGACGTTACAATCGGCGTCATGGGCCTCGGTGTTCTTGGATGCGATGCCGCCGCCAAGTTGAGGGTTATGGGCTTCAATGTCATCGGCTGGTCCCGCAGCAAGAAAGAGATCGACGGCATGGAAACCTTCGATGCCGCCGACCTCGATGAGTTTCTGGCGCGCACGGATATTCTCGTCGGGCTCTTGCCGCTGACGGCGGAGACGACCGGAATCTACAATACCCCGCTTTTTTCCAAGCTGCATCGCAACGGTCCGCTCGGCAAGCCGGTCTTCATCAATGCCGGCCGCGGCAAGAGCCAGGTTGCGGCCGATATCGTTTCGGCGGTTCGTACCGGTATTCTCGGCGGCGCCTCGCTCGATGTCTTCGCCGTCGAGCCCTTGGCGGTGGACGATCCGCTCTGGGACGTGGAAAACGTCATCATCACGCCGCATGATTCCGCAGTGTCGGATGAAAAAGCGCTGATGCGTCATGTCGAGGAGCAGATCGCCCGCTTCGAACGCGGTGAGCCGCTGCAGCATCTGGTGGATCGCGGCCGGGGTTACTAAGTCTATTTTCGGGTGACGGTAGTCGGGGCTTGTGTGTCGACTATCGCCAGCAAAATGCGACGCATTTGCCCCGGTATCAATTTTCTTTCAGCGACTGGACTTTCGCTCAACATTTTTTGATAACAGGGCGCTAGAGCAATTCCAGGAAAAGTGCGCAGCGGTTTTCCGTCCGGAATTGTGTGAAAGCAAAGAGATAGAGCGGCTCAGAAATTCCGTGAAGAGCTGAACCGCTCTATATCCTCATGCCGGCACGCCGCCGGCGAAAAGCATGACGTCCGCAGGGCAGGAGACGGGGCAGGAACGACATGACCAAGACGGATATCGCCACCCGCGTCTATAACCATACCTGGAAGCTTGATCCGATCATCCGCAGCCTGATCGACACGGATTTCTACAAGCTCCTCATGCTGCAGATGATCTGGAAACTTTATCCGGATGTCGACGCCACCTTCTCGCTCATCAATCGCACTAAGAGCGTTCGCCTTGCCGAGGTGATTGATGAAAAGGAATTACGCGAGCAGCTCGATCACGCCCGCACGCTCAGGCTTTCCAAGAAAGAGATGATCTGGCTTGCGGGTAACACTTTCTACGGCCGCGCCCAGATTTTCGAGCCGGAATTCCTCGCCTGGCTGTCGAATTTCCAGCTGCCGGAATATGAACTCTCAAAGCGCGACGGCCAGTATATTCTCGACTTCCATGGCTCATGGAAGGAAACGACGATGTGGGAGATCCCGGCGCTCGCCATCATCAACGAGCTTCGCTCGCGCTCGGCGCTCAGGGCACTCGGTCCCTTCACGCTCGATGTGCTCTATGCCCGCGCCAAAGCCAAGATGTGGGAAAAGGTGGAGCGGCTGCGGGAGCTGCCGGACCTGCGCATCTCCGATTTCGGCACGCGCCGCCGCCACAGCTTCCTCTGGCAGCGCTGGTGTGTCGAGGCGCTGAAGGAAGGCGTGCCTCACGCTTTCACGGGTACGAGCAACGTACTGCTCGCCATGGATTCCGATCTCGAAGCCGTCGGCACCAATGCGCATGAGCTGCCGATGGTCGCCGCAGCGCTTGCAAAAAACGATGAAGAACTCGGCCGGGCGCCCTACAAGGTGCTCCGCGACTGGAACCGCCTTTATGGCGGCAATCTGCTCGTCGTGCTGCCCGATGCCTTCGGCACCGCCTCCTTCCTGCGCAACGCGCCGGAATGGGTGGCTGACTGGACCGGCTTCCGTCCCGACAGCGCCCCGCCCATCGAGGGTGGCGAGAAGATCATCGACTGGTGGAAGAAGATGGGCCGCGACCCGCGCCAGAAGCTGCTGATCTTTTCCGATGGCCTCGATGTCGATGCCATCATCGACACCTACAAGCATTTCGACGGCCGGGTACGCATGAGCTTCGGCTGGGGCACCAATCTGACCAATGATTTCGCCGGCTGCGCCCCGACCGAACTCAAGGGGCTGAACCCTATTTCGATCGTCTGCAAGGTCATCGAGGCAAACGGTCGGCCCGCGGTGAAGCTCTCGGACAATCCCCAGAAAGCGACGGGCGAGCCGGCGGAAGTGGAGCGCTATCTGAAGTTCTTCGGCGCAGAAGATCGCGTCGATCAGGAAGTGCTGGTTTAAAGCGTTTTCCAGGGAAGCGCGTAGCGGTTTTCCGTTCGGAATGCATAAAAATGCTCAGTGGCGAATGGCCGCTTCCATCCGGGCGACGCGGCGAAACAGCGTCCAGCGGCCATTTTCCCAGCGATATTGATCCGGCGAAATAACGTAGGGCACATCGCTGAGATCGGCGCTGATCAGCTCCAGCAGCTGCAGGCCCTCCTTGTCGTTCTCATGGGTGAAGAATACCTTGTCGCGTGACAGGAAGGCGGCGATTGGCGCTGCACCGCCGGATTGTTCCTGCACCTGCGCCCAGAAATTCGGCAGGAAGGCGATGCTGGATTCGAACTGGCCGTCCACCTCGACATATTGGAACCGGCTGCGTTTGGCGATGTGGACGCCGGTCTTGGCAAGAAACTTCTGTAGGTTGGCCTGTGCCATTTCAGCCAGTTCGCCAGTATCGATGCCCCAGTCTTCAAGCGCGCTGGACATGACATAGCTGACGGTGGTCTCGCCATTGACGACGAAGAGCTTGATCAGGTTTTCGGCCTCGTCAAGATAGACGAAATGCGGCGGATTGGGCTCGTCCTTCACGGCCTGCATCATCTGCTGCCGCGCAATCTCGATGAAATCGCGCGCTTTCAGGATAGGCAGGACCTTGCCGAGCTCGCCGCTGTCAATCATGGCTTCCGTCATGTTGAGATAATTGAGCAGCGCCTGCGCGCGCGCCGGCCCGCGCTTTTCGCGCAGCGCCAGCAGCGCATTGTTGAGGAATTTCGTCATCGTATCGCCGTTGCGGCTGTGCAGCGTCAGGCTGCCGGCGGCAGGATCGTAATCGACGCGGATAAGGTCGCCGAAGAACGGCAGCCGTTCCTGCAGATAGGCCGCAAAGCTTGCGTCATCTCGCAACGCTTCATCGGGGATGTTGAGATCGAGAGTCTTGGTTGCGGCGGAGCTTACAGCCTCCGGTATTGAAGAAGTCCGCCCACGGCGCGCGTCCGCCCGCTTGTCCTTGCCGAAGAGCCTTTTCAGGAAATCGAACACGCGCATCCCCGAGCACTGAACGGTATTGCTGCGGAACCTAGCGCGGAGGCTGCTTCGGGGCAATGCCGGCACGATGATGAATGCTCCCGTAAGTGCCTGCTTGCCCGTATGAAAAACGCGTATAGTCTGCAGAAGCGGACCCGGCGGTCCGATGGCGGGAAGGGCGCGCATATGACGAATATCGGGGGTGGCAGGCTGTCGGTTGGGACGCTGCTTCTATGTCTTTTCGCTTTGGTTATGCCCATAACCGCGTTTGCGCAGACGGCAACACCGCAGCCGGCCGCTCCGCCACCCGATAAGGTTCGCGAACTTATTCAGCTCATGAACGAACCTGACGTCAAGCAATGGCTCGCCGCACAGCTCAACAATCAACCCGCGCCTGCCGCCGATCCCGCCCCGACCGGCAACGATCAGATGTCGGTTCTGTCAGGCATGCTCGGCCATACGCGGCATCACCTCGAAGTGGTGTCCGGCGCCGCGATGACATTGCCTTACGAGGTCATGACCGCGTCGGAGAAGCTTGAGGGCGAGGGCAAGGCCGTCGGTCTCCTGCGCATCGTCACCCAGATCGTGATCCTCTTCTTTCTCGGGCTGGTAGCTGAGCTTGCCGTTGCGCGCTTCATCAACACCAAACATATGCAGCGCACCGAGAAGGCTGATGGCACCGAGACGGAATTGCAGGCGGCGCGGTTCCAGTTTCTGGGCGGCGTCGTGCCCGCGATCATCCATGGCTTGGTGACGCTCGTTCCGCTTCTTGCCTTCGACTGGCCGCCGGTCATTGAAAATTTCGCCATTGCCTGCGTCATCGCGATGGTCTCGATCAGGCTGGCGATCTCCATCGGCAAGCTTGTCATGGAATTGATCGCGATGCCTCGCGCCGGTGATGTTCTGGACGAGGACGGCGGTGTCGCCCGCATCGCCGAACGGCGGCGCGTCGCATCCTACTGGTATCGGCGCTGCACGCTGTTTGCCACCTATTTCGCCTGCGGCTGGGCGGTCATACAGGCCGTCACGTCACTCGATTTTTCGGTAGGTGCGCGCGACCTCATCGGCTACACACTCGGCATTGGTCTGTTTCTGATCGCCACGGCTGCCGTGTGGTCGAGGCCACTCCCGCCGGAACAGCGTGCGGCGAAGACGGTTTCCTGGCTGCTGACGATTTTCTTCGTGGCGCTCTGGTGCCTCTGGGTAGCCGGTTTCGACGGTCTACTGTGGATCGGCATCTATGCCATATTGCTGCCGCGCGTCCTCTCGGTATCAACAAAGGCAATCGACGCTCTGCACGATGCGGCCGACGGCATTTTTGGTGCCGGCAAGATCGCGGCCGTGCTGCTCGACCGGGGCGTGCGTGCGTTGATCATCACGTTTGCCGCTCTATGGCTCGGCCGGATGCTGGGAGTCGAGGCGCATGCGATGATGAGCGGCAGTGAATCGGTCGTTGGCCGCATCGCTCGCGGCATTCTCGGCGGTATCGTCATTCTCCTGATCGCCGATCTCGTCTGGCAATTGGCGAAAACCTACATCGACGGCAAGGTGATGGAAGCTCTGCCCGCCGCCGGCGAATCCGACGAGATACGAGCGAGTCGCGCCCGGCTGCAGACGCTGCTGCCGATCTTCCGCAATATTCTGGCCGTCGTCATCGGCATCATTGCGGTCATGATGGTGCTGTCGGGTCTCGGCGTTCAGATCGGGCCGCTGATCGCCGGTGCCGGTGTTGTCGGCGTTGCGGTCGGCTTTGGTGCGCAGACCATCGTCAAGGATGTCATCAGCGGCATCTTCTACCTCTGGGACGATGCCTTCCGCATCGGCGAATATATCGAAAGCGGCCATTACAAAGGCGTGGTGGAATCCTTCAGCCTGCGTTCGGTCAAGCTGCGCCACCAGCGCGGCCCGTTGGCGACGATCCCCTTCGGCTCGCTGGGCGCGGTTAACAACATGAACCGCGACTGGGCGATCGACAAGATCATCGTCAAGGTCACCTACGATACCGATCTCGTGAAGCTGAAGCGCATCATCAAGGATATCGGCCAGCGCCTGCTTGAAGACGAGGAGCTGAAACCGAGCATCATCCAGACACTGAAGATGAAGGGCGTCGAGCAGTTCGGCGATTTCGCGATCGAGATCAGGCTGGCGATCACCGCCAAACCCAACGAGCTCTCGGTCATCCGCCGTAGCGCGCTGGCCCTGATCAAGCAGTCCTTCGACGAAAACGGCATCCAGTTCGCCTTCCCGACCGTACAGGTGGCAAGCGACAAGGATGCCGCTGCCGCCGCTGCCCGGCAGCTTATCGAGATGCGGGCGGCAAACGTGGATGGCGCGCAGCAGGCGAGCTAGATCCCCATGGGTCTCGGAGCTGCCGTGCTGCCGCGCACGATCAGCGTGACGCCGATCATCTCGCGCTCGGCCGGCACGGCATCGTGGAGAACGGCCTGCACCGCGAGTTCCGCGATCTCGGCAAAGGGCTGGGCCATTGTCGTCAGGCCCGGCTCCACCATGCCGCCTTCCGGCACGCCATCGAAGCCGATAACGGAGACGTCTTGCGGCACTGAAAGGCCCCGAGCCCGCAGCCAGTTGATTGCCAGAAGCGCGATATTGTCGGACATGGCAAGGATTGCCGTCGGCGGCTCGGGCGCGGAAAACAGGTAGTCGAGCCCGGCTTCGACGCTTGGCTTGTCGTTGAGCGTCTCATAGATCGGCACGTCCTCGCGCCGAATGCCGAAGGCTTCGAGCGCCTGCCAGTAACCGAGCGCGCGATTGCGGGACGTGGAATAGATCCCACGTTCGATCTCGGCGATGCCGACCGGGCCGACATGGTCGTCCGAAAGTTCGGTGGCGAGCACACCGAAACGACTGTGGCCCAGTTCCGCCAGATGCCGGGCCGCAACGACCGCGCCGCCGACATTGTCGACACTGATAGCGGGGATTGACGGGTCCTCGTCATTCAAGGCGAGGGCGATAAACGGCAATTGCCGCTCGCGCGTCAACTGTACCAGCTTTTCACCACCTTCCACGCAGAGCAGGATGAAGCCGTCCACCAATGCGCTCTTGACGTTCCAGTCCACCGTCTGCCGGTCCTTGGCCGAAACCAAAGCCAAACCGGTGCCACTGGCATCGCACACCTTGGAAACGGCGGCCAGCAGAGCCCTGGCCCAGGGGTCATTGAAAAAATAAGCCAAGGGCTCGACGGCGGCAATGCCGATCGCATTGACCTTTCCTGCTCGCAGCAGACGGCCCGTCAGGCTCGGCCCGGCATAGCCGAGCCGCTTGGCTGTCTCGAGCACATGTTCACGCACTTCCTCGCGCACCACTTCGGGCCGGTTGAAAACATTGGAGGCGGTCCCCTGCGATACGCCTGCCGCCCTGGCGACATCCGCGAGCCTGATGGTGCCCTTGGCCAATGAAATCCTCCATGTGTTTCCGAGGATATTAGCAATAAAGTTGTATCGGTTCAATTCCGCTTGACAATGGGCTTTCAAGGCGTACAATTGAACCGATTCAAGAAAACGATACGGCCCAATATTGAATCGATTCAAAAAGAAAGGTGAGCCGATGCTGACCAATTATCTCTTCAAGGATCTCTATGACGACCGATGGGGTGATCCCTGCAATCCGAATGCCGTCGATCCGCCGTCCGAACGTGAGGGCAGGGCCGCCAGGCAGAGCGTACTTCGCCGGCTGGCTGGCCTTTTCCGCCGCGGGAAGCGCCCATCGGCGTGGTCTTTCACGATACCGAGCGTGACCTCAGACATCGAGAGCGAAATCGACGTCAGACATCGCACAAGGTTTGAAGACCCGAAGCTCCTCGCTCTCGCCAAGGCGTTGTCGCGGAATTGCTAAAGCAATGCCGCGCTCCAATGCTCTGCGACAGCTTCAGAAATTTTCCTTGTAGGGGCGCAGGTCGAGCTCCTGCGTCCAGGCCGAAGGATGCTGGCGATGAATGTGCCAATAGCTTTCGGCGATGGCATCGATGTTCAGCAGCCCGTCGGCATCCACATCCGGCCGACGCGAACGCAGCCGCTCCCCATCTATGCCGCCATCGATGAGGGTATGGGCGATATGCAGGCCAAGCGGACCGAATTCGCGTGCCATGCTCTGGCTGATCATGCGAAGACCCGCCTTGGCGGCGGCGAATTGCGCAAAGCCCGCCTTGCCGCGCAGGCTGGCGGAAGCGCCGGTGAAGATCACCGTGCCACGGCCGAGCGGCGCCAGATGACGCGCCGCCTCCCGCCCGACGAGAAAGCCGCCGAAGCAGCAGATGCGCCAGAATTCTTCGAACTGAGCGGCCGTCAGATCGCGAAAGCCGATCGGGCGATTGATACCGGCATTGAAAACGATGAAATCGGGCGCGGCAATATCCTTGCGCACCGCAAAGGCATGTTCGAACAGCCGGACGACGGCCGCTTCATCCGTCGCATCGGTTTCGATCGCTTCGGCGCTGCCGCCGGATGCCTGGATGGCAGCCGCCACCCGGTCGATCTTCGCCGCCGTACGGCCGGCGATGACGACATGATAGCCCTTCTTTGCGAGAAGGCGGCAGAGCGCGGCACCCAGGCCCTGTTCGGCACCCACGCCGACGATGATGGCGCTTGGCATGCTCATTCGGCCGCCTCCCTGGCATCGAGTGTCGGATAGTCGGTATAGCCCTCGGCACCCCCGCCGTAGAAAGTGGGGCGATGATAGGCGTTCAGTGGCGCACCTCGGCGAATGCGCTCCGGCAGATCCGGATTGGCGATGAACAGTCGCCCGAAGGCGATGGCATCGGCATGGCCGGCGGCGAGCGCCGCCTCGGCCGTCTCTGGCCGGAAATTGCCAGCAGCAATCAGTGTGCCGGACCAGGCTGGTCTGAACAGTTCCGCAGCCGACGGCACATTCTTGTGGTCGACTTCGGCCTGGCCGGCACCGCTGGCGCGTGGCTCGATCAGATGCAGATAGGCGAGGTTGAGGCGGTCCAGCTCGCGAATGACATGACCGTAGAGACGCAAGGGATCGTCCTCGCCGCTGTCATTGGCGATGCCAAATGGCGAAAGACGGACGCCGACGCGATCCGACCCCCAGACATCGGAAACCGCTTCGACCACTTCGAGCAGCAGTCGTGTGCGGTTCTCGATCGAGCCGCCATATTGGTCGGTGCGCTGGTTGGTTCGCACCTGCAGGAACTGCTCGATCAGATAACCATTGGCGCCATGGATTTCGACACCATCGAAACCGGCCTGCTTGGCATTCGCCGCAGCCTGGGCATAGACATCGATCAAAAGCGGCATCAGGTCGATATCGATCGCTTGCGGCGTCTCGAAGGGCGCGCGTTCGAAGGTAGCAGTAAAGGCATGCCCCTTGGCGGCGATGGCGGAAGGAGCAATCGGTGGAGCACCGTCAGGCTGATGGGAGGAATGGGAGATGCGGCCGACATGCCAAAGCTGCAGGAAGATCTTGCCACCCTTGCAATGGACCGCGTCCGTCACTGCCTTCCAGCCGGCGATCTGTTCGGCCGTGTGGATGCCCGGCGTTGCCGGCATGCCCTGTCCGGCGCGGGAAATCTGCGAGCCTTCGGAAATGATGAGCCCGCCCTCGCTGGCGCGCTGGGCATAATATTCGGCATTCAGTGCCGAAGGCACATTGCCCGGCTGGTTCGCCCGCATGCGGGTGAGCGGCGCCATGACGATGCGATGCGAAAGTTCATAGGGACCGATGGAAAGAGGCGAAAACAAAGTAGCTGTCATAAAATTCTCCTGCCTGGAGCCAAAAATGCTCCCCGGGGCGGAAGGGCCTGTCAGCGGCGATTCGGTCTCGGGAGTTCGAATAAGATGATGATCATCATTTATTCCAACAATCGGACGTGCGCAACTGAATCTCGTATCAAGCCGGGATCGTCGCGAGAAAGCCGAGCAAGGCAGCATTGAACTGCGCCGGTCGCTGTAGCGGGGCAAAATGGCTGACGCCGGGCAAAAGGATCAGCTTCGCGCCGGGAATGTGCCGCGCGAGATGATCGGCGTGTTCGCGCTTGATGAACTCGTCATGTTCACTTTGGACGATAGCGACGGGCACATTGATCTCGGCGAGATCGGCAATGGTATAGTTCGGCTCTGTCCGTTGCATCAGGCCGACAGCCTCAACGAAGGCATCGAACTTGTCCGGCGTCGCCGAAAGTGCCGCATAATCCTTCGTGTGACGAGAGAAGCAGCGTTCGATGACCGACGTCGCGACGAATTCTTTCGTACCGCTCGGATCCATATTGCAGGCAAAGAAGAAGACGCCGGAAACGCGCTCCGGATGGGTTTTTCCCAGCACCATGCCGATGCAGGCGCCGTCGCTCCACCCGGCAATAGCGGCCCTCTCGATCTTCAGCCTGTCCATGACGGCGAGAACGTCCGAAGCCATGAGCTCGTAGGTATAGGGCCGCTCATCGCGGGTGCTGCGACCATGGCCGCGGCTGTCGACGACGACAACCTGACGGCCGGCATCGATCAGGGCGGGGACCTGATAGCCCCAGTTGCCGCTGTTCCCAAGCCCGCCATGCAGGAGGATTACAGGAGCGCCGCTGCCATAGGAGGCGTACCAGATGCTGATACCATCATGATCGACATGGCCTTCCGCCTGGGTATACGGCAACGGCGCGGCCCCGTCGGCGTCGAAGCGATGAAGCTCATCGTCGCGAAATTCCATATCCACCTCCCATTGCGCCGTCTCCTCCCGACTGTCGTGCGGGAGACTAGTCGATCCCAACGCGTCTTTTCAACAGGCCGGGTCATATCGTTGCCAGATACTCGAAAAGATCGCGGGCCGGCGGCGGAAGCTCTTCGAGGGAGCGGGCGCAGATCGAAAGCCGGCGCGTCGCCCATGGGTCGGTGAGGCGAAGGATCGCAATTTTGGCGGATCGGCTGCAGCGCCGCGCCGCTGCTTCCGGCACGATGCCGAGGCCGATACCCTGGCCCGCCATCTCGCAAATGCTGTCGAACGTCCGCATCCGCACGCGTATTTTCAATCGGCTGCCGAGTCGGGCCGCCTGTGCGTCGATGTGATCCTGCAGAGCGCCGCCGGCCAGCCCGATGAAATGCTCATGCAGGATTTCCGCGAAGGCAATCTGCTTCGCGGTCGCCAGCGCATGATCGCGAGGCATCACCACCACCAGACGGTCGATCGCAAAGGGCCGCAATATCAGGCCTGACGTATCGACAGCGCTGGAGAGAATGCCGATCTCGGCAAGCCCTGCCGACACGGCGCGCGCGATCTCGATGCTCTGGCGTTCCTTGAGATCGATATCGGTTCGCGGGTGCTCTCCCATCCACGCGGCAAGGCGTGGCGGCAGGTATTCGGTGATCGCGGCGGTGTTGGCAAGAAGCCGGATCGTGGCCCTGAGGCCGCTCGCATGTTCGCCGAGTTCGCCGCGCATCTGCGTGAGCTGCCGGTGGATCAGCCGGGCATGATGGGCCAGCGCTTCGCCGGCGGGCGTCGGGCTCACGCCGCGTCGCCCGCGCTCCAGAAGCTGCACGCCGCCATTCGCCTCCATGTCACGCAGCCTCTCGCTGGCAGCCGCCAGCGAAAGGCCGACATCGGCGGCTCCATGCGTGATGCTGCCGGCATCGACGACGGCGAGGAAGAGGCGAAGGTCGGTCAGATCGAAGTGCATAAAGTGCAGGTTACCGCATATGCAGCCTTCGGAACAGCCGAAGGCTCTCTTCGCATCATCCGCATTGTGCCCGCCTTCGCGTCTGCTACTGAAAAGGTATGATGGATCATTCGATATGGCTTATCGCGGCGATCTTCGTGACCTTCTTCGTCGCCGGCGCGATCAAGGGTGTCACCGGCATGGGGCTGCCGACGGTGGCGATGGGAGTTTTGGGTGCGCTGATCTCGCCGCTCACGGCAGCCAGCCTGCTGATCGTCCCGTCCTTCGTCACCAATGTCTGGCAGCTGCTGGCCGGCCCAAGCTGCGGCGCGCTTGCCCGCCGCTTCTTCCTCCTGGTCGTCGCCGTGACCATCGGAACCTTCGCCGGCTCACATATGCTTGCCGGCGACGATAACCACCTGACCACGGTGGCGCTAGGCGCGGCCCTTATCGCCTATGCTGGCCACGCCCTTCTTGCCCGCCAACTTCGCGTGTCGCCGCGGCTGGAGCCGCTGCTGTCACCGATCATCGGATTGATTACCGGCTTGTTGACCGGATCGACCGGCGTCTTCGTCGTGCCAGCGGTGCCCTATCTACAGGCGCTCGGGCTGGAAAAGGAAGATCTGGTCCAGGCGCTCGGTCTTTCCTTCACCGTCTCCACGGTGGCGCTGGCCGCCGCGCTTGCCTGGCACGGCGCTTTCCGCATCGACAATCTCGCGCTCTCCACTCTTGCGATCGTTCCGGCACTTGCCGGCATGTGGGCAGGCCAGATCATCCGCAATCGCGTCAGCCCCGCCACTTTCCGCCGCTGGTTTCTGGTTTGCCTTCTGGTGCTTGGCGCGGAGATGGTGATGAAAGCCTCTTTCTGAGGCAGTCTTGCCCGGCTGCCCGGTGCGCACCCATATGGAGTTTGTTTCATTGCGGGATCTGACGGATCGATGGAAGAAGAGCAGCGAGAGATTTCCGATAACAATCCATTGGCCGATGCCCTGCTTGTCATCGATGTGCAGAATGCATTCGTACAAGGTCCAAGCGCAGTTCCCGGCCATGCCATGTTGAGGTCGATGGTGGGGGGGGCTGCTGGAAAAGGCAAGGTCGGCATGGACGCCGGTGATTTTCCTGCAGAACGATGGTCCGGCCGGCGCGCTGGACGAGCCGTTTCAACCGGGATGGAAACTCCATTTTCCAGCCCTGTCCGGCGAAGTGGTTATCAGGAAAACGGAGGATGATGGCTTCGACGGCACCGATCTCAACGCCATTCTGACCGCCTTCGGCGTGAAGAATCTGGTGATCTGTGGCGTGCTTTCGGAAATGTGTGTTGCGGCAACGGCGCGGGGAGCGCTTGAGCGCGGCTATGGCGTGTTGCTGCCGCATGACGCGCACGCCACCTATGATGTTCCCGCCGGGCCTGGCTCGCAGGGCGTGCCTGCGGCTTTGGCTTCGCGGACGGTCGAATGGTCGCTCGGCGACGGGATCAGGATTTGCGCCTCGGCAGGTGAGGTTCAGTTCAAAGAGCGGGCTTAATTGCGATCCGGGTCACATCGGAACAGACTGCTCTTGAATCGCGCGTCGAGTCGTAATAATTGAAGTTACATGAAACGCGATAGCCGACTTTCCTCCGTTCTCCACGCCTTGCTGCATATGGCCGAGCAGGATGGGCCGCTGACCTCCGAAACCCTGGCGCAATGCATGCGCACCAATCCCGTTGTCGTGCGCCGCACCATGGGGCTGCTGCGTGAGGTTGGCATCGTCAACTCTGCCAAGGGGCATACCGGCGGCTGGACGATCGCGGCCGATCTGAAAACCGTCACGCTACGCCAGCTGCATGAGGCGCTTGGCGAGCCGGCCGTCTTTGCTATCGGCAATCGCAACGAGACGCCGGAATGCCTTGTCGAGCAATCGGTCAATTCCGTGCTTGATGATGCCTTTGCCGAAGCCGAGGCCTTGCTGCTCAAGCGCTTCGAAAACGTCACGCTTGCCGATCTCGCCGCCGAATTTGCGCGGCGTCACGCGCAATGGCGCTCAGAAAGGACCCTGTCATGATCCATGACGTCATCGTCGTCGGGGGCAGCTATGCCGGAATGGCCGCCGCCCTCCAGCTTCTCCGTGCCCGCCGCAAGGTGCTGATCATCGACGCCGGCAAGCGCCGCAATCATTTCGCCGATGCCTCTCACGGCTTTCTCGGGCAGGATGGCGTCAACCCCGGCGAGATCGCTCGCAAGGCGCGTGAACAGCTTTCCGCCTATCCGACCTTGACCTGGATCGAAGGCACGGCCGAAGAGGCCGAGGGCGCAAAGGATGCCTTTGCCGTCACCACGGCAGACGGCACGCGCCATTACGGTCGGCGCCTTCTCTTCGCAACCGGTGTTTCCGACGCCTTGCCCGAGATCGAGGGGCTCGGCGAACGTTGGGGCAGGAGCGTGTTCCATTGCCCTTATTGCCACGGCTATGAACTCGATCAGGGCCGCATCGGCTGCATCGCCACCGGCCCGATGTCACTGCATCAGGCACAGTTGCTACCGGAATGGGGCGAGGTGACGCTTTTCCTCAACGACAGCTTTATCCCGGATGAGGCGCAGCGCGCCGATCTTGCCGCACGCCGCGTGGCGATTGAGGCAACGCCGATCACAAGACTGGAAGGAACGGCCGATGTGCGGCTCGCCGATGGACGCCTGCTGACGTTTGGCGGACTCTTCACCGCGACGCGCGTATCGCCCTCGAGTCCTGTTGCCGAGCGGCTCGGCTGCGCGCTGGAGGAAACGCCTTTCGGAACCCAGATCCGGACAGACGCTATGAAGGAAACGACCGTACCGGGCGCCTTTGCCTGCGGCGATGCCGCGCGCGTCCCCCATTCGGTTTCGCTGGCCGTCGGCGACGGCGCATGGGCCGGCGCGCAGCTGCATCGTTCGCTGGTGTTTTAAGTTTTGCCTCGGAGGGCTTGCTCCTCCGCCTTCTGCCGATTGATGCCCTATTTTTCCTCCGTCACCTTTAAGATAACCGTCTCATCCGGGCCGATGGGCCTGCCGTCCTGCGCCCGGATATCAAGCTGCACCGGCTGACCCGTCGCCCGGTCCACCAGCATCGAATGCTCTTCCGCCGGCGCGAAGAGATGGCGCTCGCCGAATTGACGCAGCGCCACCATGACCGGGAAGAGATCCTTTCCCATTGCCGTCAGCCGATATTCCATGCGCGAGCCGCCTTCGCTTGTCGGAACCAGTTCCAGGATGCCGCTCGCGACGAGCGTGCGCAGGCGCTCGGTCAAAATATTCTTGGCGATGCCGAGGCTCTTTTGAAACTCGCCGAAGCGCGTCAGCCCGTCGAAGGCATTGCGCACGATCAGGAGCGACCACCAGTCGCCGATCACATCGAGTGAGCGGGCGCTCGGGCAATAATCGCCCTTCAGACTTTTTCGCGCCACCATGTGTTCAGCCTTTCCGGTGTCTCATTTATAACAATGGTTGCATTATTAAACCAATAATGCTAGTCGGTTGACGGTTTCATTATTAAACCAAAAAATCGGGAGTTTTGCAATGACGATCGATCAGGACGCGCCGCCGGCCGGCGACGCGAAGGATGTTGTGCGCCTTCGTTCCTCGCGAGAAGGCTTGCCGGAGGGTGCCGGACGCTCGGGAGTAACCAATCCTCGGTTGACGCGCGCCACGATCTTCCTGTTTGCTGTCGCAAGCGGCCTCGCTGTCGCCAATGCCTATTTCGCGCATCCGCTTCTCGATGTCATGGCCGACGATCTCAAATTGTCGCGCACGGTTGCCGGCCTGATCGTCGGCGCGACGCAGCTTGGTTACGGGCTCGGCCTGGTCCTGCTGGTGCCGCTCGGCGATCTTGTCGATCGGCGCAAGCTCATCATCGTGCAATCACTGCTGAGCGTCACGGCGCTCCTCTGCGTCGGTTTTTCGTCCAGCGCGGCGATGCTGCTTGCCTCCATGGCCGCGGTCGGCTTTCTGGCCGTGGTCACACAGGCGCTCGTTGCCTATGCGGCGAGCCTGGCGCATCCCGCCGAGCGTGGCCATATCGTCGGCATGGTCACGAGCGGCATCGTGCTCGGTATCCTGCTGGCGCGCGGCGTCGCGGGAACGCTGACCGATCTCCCCGGCTGGCGGACCGTTTATCTTGTTTCCGCCGTGCTGACGCTGGTAATCGCACTTCTTCTCTGGCGCGCTTTGCCGAGGCAGGAAAAGCCGAGAAGCGGACTTTCCTATTTCGGTCTCATCCGCTCCCTTGGCACCCTGCTGGTGGAAGAGCCTGTGCTGCGCATCCGCGCTGCTATCGCCATGCTGATCTTCGCAAATATCACCACCTTGCTCGCGCCGCTCGTGCTGCCGCTGACCGCCGCGCCCTATTCCCTGTCCCACACCGAAGTTGGCCTCTTCGGCCTTGCCGGCGCGGCGGGCGCGCTCGGCGCCATCAGGGCAGGTCGCTGGGCCGACCGCGGCCATGGTCAGCGCACGACGAGTATTGCACTCGCGCTCATGCTTCTTGCTTGGCTACCGATCTCCATGCTGGACCGCTCGATCCTCTGGCTGATCTTTGGCGTGCTTGTCATCGATTTCGGCCTGCAGGCGACGCACGTCACCAATCAGGGCATGATCTATCGCGTCAGGCCGGATGCGCAGAACAGGCTGACTGCGGCCTATATGATCTTCTATTCCATCGGCAGTGCCGTGGGATCATCGACATCGACGATCATCTATGCCCATGCGGGCTGGACGGGCGTCTGCATATGGGGTGCTGCCATCAGCCTCGCAACGCTGCTCTTCTGGGCGCTGACCTTACGGGCAACGCCTGAGGTGACGACGCAAAGCGTCGATCGGAAAAATAGCTAACTTTCCGGCGAGGAGGCCGTGCCCAGCTGCTCCTCCAACAATGAGAGCAGCACCCCAATCCGGGGCGGAATCGGTCTGACTGCCGGATAGAGCGCGTGCAGGTCAAATCCCGGCACGGCAAATCCGGGCAGCAGGCGGATCAGCCGGCCACTCGCCAGATCATCGGCGCAGACCGCTTCCTGCAGGACGCCGATGCCGGCGCCATCCAGCAGGAGGCTGTGCAGCGGCCGCCAATGACTGGTGCTGAACACAATGTTGATGCCAGCAAGCTCGGTTTGCCCGTCCGGGCCGATCAACGGAAGCCGCTCGGTGTTGAAGAGGCCGGAGATCCGCAGGAAGGGGTGGGCGGCAAGATCATTGGGCTTTGTCGGCGTTCCATGCTCATCGAGATAATCTGGTGACGCCACGGGCACGCGGCCGACATGGCCGAGCTTGCGGGCAATGAAGCTGCCTTCGCCGAGCTCGCCGAGACGCAGCGAGATGTCGACGCCTTCCGTTACGGGATCGACGATCCTGTCGTTGAGGATCAGTTCGATCTTCAGCAGCGGATGGCGCTTGCGCATCTCTAGCAAGATCGAGGGCAGGACGACCTCACCGAGGCCGTGTGGAGCTGCGATCCTCAGCGTGCCGCGCAGTGACTGATCGGCATTTGCAACGGTCAGCGCATCGTCGGCATTTTCCAGCACCTGTTTGCTGCGCTCGTAGAAGGCGGCGCCGACATCGGTCATGGAAAGCCTACGGGTGTTTCTCAGCAATAGCCGCGTGCCGAGATATTGCTCCAGCCGATCAATGCGCTCGCTGACGGCGGGCTGACCCATGCCGAGATCGCGGGCGGCGGCCGACATGCTGCCCCTTTCCACCACCCTGACATAGACGCGCATCGCCACCAACAGATCCATGCGCGCCAATATATCGGCTCAACCGATAAATGTAAGTGGATGATGCCGTCTAGTGGGGGAGCGCTCGATCGCCGAAAACGACACTCAAACATCACCCACAGGTCGGACCCATGAGCGACATCAGGCTTTACATGTTTCAATCGGGCACGCAGCGCTGCAAGACCCACGACATCAGGATGAACCAGGGCGGCGGCGCCGATTACGAAATCCCGGTTCCCTGGTTTCTGCTGACGCATCCGAAGGGCAATGTCGTCATCGACGGCGGACTGGCAGCAGAAGGTCTGTCCGATCCGCGCGGCTATTGGGGCGATGCCGTCGACAGCTATCGACCCGTGATGACGGAGAGGCAGGGATGCCTAGCGCAATTGGCTAAGCTCGGCATATCCCGGGAAAACATCCGCTTCGTCGTGCTCTCCCATCTGCATTCCGACCATAGCGGCGCCATCGGCCCCTTCCCGAACGCGACCCACATCGTCCAGCGCCGCGAATACGAATATGCCTTTGCGCCGGATTGGTTCGCTGCCGGTGCCTATGTTCGCCGTGATTTTCACCGCCCTGGCTTGAAATGGCACTTCCTGGAGGGCGCCGCGACCGATGGCTGCGATCTCTATGGCGATGGCGTGCTGCGGATGATCTTCACGCCGGGCCATAGCGTCGGCCACCAATCTTTCCTGGCGCGGCTGCCGAATGCGGGCGCAATACTACTGACCGTCGATGCCGCCTACACGCTCGACCACTGGAACGAAAAGGCGCTCCCCGGCTTCATGGCATCCGCCGTCGATACGGTGCGATCCGTCGGCAAGCTGCGCGCGCTTGCCGAGCAGACCGATGCGCTGGTGGTCACGGGGCATGATCCCGAGGCGTGGCCGCGGTTCAAGCACGCCCCGGCCTATTACGATTGATGGCGCAGTCGGTTTCGCCTTGAAGGCAGCCATGCCGGATGGTTTCAGACATCCGTGGAACGACGAGGGTGCGCATGCTTGCGCCACACATCTTCATGCTAAAGTTTGGGCAGGAGCGATCTGATCCGCTCGGCATCATCAGGTGTTGCCGGATTGTAGACAACCATGCTCAGGTCGGTGCGGCCATCGACCGAAAAGGCCGAATATTCGAATGCGAGCGGGCCGAGAACCGGATGGCGTATATGCTTGACGGCCTCGCTATGGACGCCTGGAAAGTTATTATCGCGCCACATGGCCCTGAATTCCGGGCTGATCCGGCTCAATTCCTCGACGAAAGGTTCGATCTCCGCCGCTGCGCCGGCGCGGGCCGCATCGACGCGGAATGCGCCCAAGGCAAAGCGCGCCACGCTTTCCCAGTCATATTGCGTGGCGCGCGCCCGCGGATCGAGAAAGATGTAGCGCAGGATATTGCGCTCCTTGGGCGGCAGCGATCCGTAATCGATCAGCATAACGGGTGCCGCCCGGTTCCACGCGATGACATCCCAGGTCGCGGTTCTGATGAGGGCAGGGCACGGCTCAAGGGCGTCGAGCACGCGCTGCAAGCGCGGCGTGACGCCATCGTTCTTGCGATAACGCGCTTCGGGCGGACGGCCGAGGCCGAGCAGGAACAGATGCTCGCGCTCCACCTCTGTCAGCATCAGCGCACGAGCAATCCGGTCGAGCACGTCGGCCGAGGGCGCCCCGCCGCGCCCCTGTTCCAGCCATGTGTACCATGTCGGGCTGATATTGGCGCGCTGCGCCACCTCCTCACGTCGCAGCCCCGGCGTGCGCCGCCTTTCTCCGCCAAAGCCGAGGGCGGATGGATCAAGCTTCGCCCGCCGGTCCCGCAGATAGGCCCCGAGCAGGCTTTCCGTGTCGAGAAGATCGGTCATCCTGTTAGTGTCTTTACTATGATAAGGTCACTACTTTACCAGAATAACCGATAGGCCCAGATTTGTCTCCGACGAAATTAAGGAGACTGTACTTATGCGCGTATTCGTTACTGGAGCGACCGGAAATATCGGCTCGCATGTCGTCAAGGAGCTGATCGGAGCCGGCCATCAGGTGCTCGGCCTTTCCCGCTCCAAGGAGAAGGCGGTCGCTCTTGCCGCCGCCGGCGCCGAGGTCCTGCACGGCACCATCGAAGACCCAGACATTTTGAGAAGCGGCGCCTCGCAATCGGACGGCGTCATCCATCTTGCCTTCAACCACGATTTCTCAAGATTCGTCCAGAATTGCGAGGATGACCGCCGCGTCATCGCAACGCTCGCCTCGGCTCTTGCCGCTTCGGCGCGTCCGCTTGTCATTACTTCCGGTACGCCGATTGCCAACACGATCCCGGACGAGCCCGCTAGGGAGGACAATCCGATCGTCGGTTCCGACACGCATCCGCGCGCAGCCAGCGAGGAAGCGGGAATCCTGGCAAGCGAGATCGGGGTCAATGTCTCGGTCGTGCGGCTGCCTCAGGTGCATGATCCGGTCAGCCAGGGGCTTATCACGCCGCTGATCGATATATTCAGGCAGAAAGGCGTCTGCGCCTATATTGAGGATGGGCGCAATCGCTGGCCGGCAGCGCATTTTACCGATGTCGCCCGCCTTTATCGCCTCGTCGTCGAGCGAGCCGAGCCGAATGCGAAATATCATGCGGTTGCCGAGGAAGGCGTGCCGATGCGCGATATCGCCGAGATCCTCGGCCGCCGCCTGAACCTGCCGGTGAAATCCGTCGGCAGGGAAGAGGCCCAGGAATATTTCGGCTGGCTTTCCATGTTCGCCACGCGCGACATGCCGGCCTCCAGCGCCAAGACGCGGCAGAAGCTCGGCTGGGAGCCGACAGGTCCGAAGCTGCTCGACGATCTTGCTGAGCTCAGGGTTTGAGGCGTGAGATGTTCGCTCCGGGCATCTGATCTGCTTGTCGATTTGCCCGGCCGACTCTGTCGACCGGGTTTTTGTCCGTTTCAGAGGGCGGTCTAACTTCACCGCGATCGCTCTACGCCAGGGATGCGCAGCATCGCTTCGGTGAGATACTCCACCAGCAATCTGACACGCGCGATGCTGGTTCGTTCGGGGGCAATAAGCATGTTCAACGGCACGGCCGGCGGAGCGTAGTCAGGCAGGATCACTTCGAGCCGGCCGTCTGCGAGAAGGTCGTCCACCAGCCAGATATGGGCAGGACCAAAGCCGCGAGCCGCGGCGAAGGCTTCGCGCGCGGCGAGCCCATGATCGACGCGCAGGCGTCCACCGAAAGGCACGACGTGCAAACGAGCCATGTTGATCGTAACCGCGGGCGGTTGGAAAGAGCACTACGCTCCTCGGGGTATCAATGGGCCCATCGACGATCTTCTGTTTCCAATCAATCACGGGATTCTCTACTATCCCGGCTATGATGTACTGCCGCCCTTCGTAACGTACAGCACCGATCGCTTCGACGATGCCGGCTTCGAAGCTGCTGCCGGAAGTCTGCGCGACCGGATGCGAACGCTCGAAACAACGCAGCCCATTCCCTACCGGCGTCAAAATGGCGGGGATTACCACATCCCGGCTATGCAGCTCCGTGCGGAGCTGAGCGATCCGGAGGCATCGGGCTTTGCGCTGCATCTAAAAGGTGCCTCGGCGTCCAATTAGCGCTTGGCGCGGCTGGCCCTACTCCCAAAGTCGCTCAGCATGGATGCTACGAAGCGGGGAGCAGCCGATGACGCAGATGGAAAAGGCAGGCGGTGAAGAGGAGAAGCATGCTTGCTGCCAGCCACGCCTTAGGCAAGCCGTTACCTATGTCTTAGGTACGGATTGTTACCTATGTGTCCGGGTCGGACAAATCGAAAATGGCGGACAGGGAGGGATTCGAACCCTCGGTACGCTTTCACGTACACACGCGTTCCAGGCGTGCGCCTTAAACCACTCGGCCACCTGTCCTTTGGCGTTTCGCACCCGGTCAGGAAGCAAATCGTCGGAACGGCCGCGATATATACCGATGAATTCCTGGCAATCAACCCGAATCTGACAGATTTTTGACTTGTCGGCGCAAAACTCCGAATCTGCTCCCCATTGCGCTTGTTTCCAGCGCAACTTATTTAAAGGGATGGATGAGGCGGCATAAGACCGGTCGGCCTGCAAAGGCCTGACGTAGTGTGTATCCGGAGGAGTTTATGCGTTTCCTATTGCGTTTTGCCAGTCTTGTCGCGCTGGTGGTGGCTGTGATCGCCGGCACCATCGATTCCATCCAGTCCGTTGCTGCTTCGGCGGTGGTGATGACCCCGATGGGGGACGCTTGGAACGATGTCAGCCCTTCGTCGCTGACAAGCGTCCGCACGGCGATTGCCTATTACGTCCATCCCCGCTTCTATGACATGGCGATGCAATGGCTGCTGTTTCAGCCGGCTTTCGCTGTCTTTCTGGCGATTTCGCTGCTCCTTTGGATGATCGCCTATAAGCGCCGGCCCGCAGCTGGCCGCTTCAGCGCGTGAGGCGGGATGGAAGCGCCTTTCCGCCTGTGCCATTCAGGGAATTCGGCGCTGGTGGGCAGGAGCTGAAGGCGGGCTTCCTCTGCCGCCGCAGGGGGTAAAGTCAGCGATTGCGAGGTGCCGATCGGTCATCTAGCTGATCAATAAAATTGCAGTTTGAGGCCGAAATTGTTTAAAAAACGGGTCGTCTGGACGGGTTTTCACCAATTCCCACAAATCTTTACCAACTGAAAAATTTCTCGTGAATTTTTCGTGCAGCCATGCAAGGATGCGCGCCAGCTTGGCCTCGGGGGAGGCCGGCGGTTCCGCAGACATGCCCGGTCAACGGGCTTGCGGGAGGACCCAACAAGATAGCAACAACAGGGCTGCACCACATGAAAAAATCCCTTCTGACCCTTTTTGCCTTGGCTGCCATGTCGGCGACGGCGCTTGCGGCCGACATCAAGCCGGCGATCGTCTACGGAACCGGCGGCAAGTTCGACAAGTCTTTCAACGAAGCAGCCTATAATGGCGCCGAAAAGTTCAAGAAGGAAACCGGCATCGCCTATCGCGATTTCGAGCCGACGGGCGACACCCAGGGCGAACAGGCGCTGCGCAACTTCGCCAGCAAGGGCTTCAATCCGGTCATTGCCGTCTCCTTTGCCTGGACCTCCGCTCTCCAGAAGGTCGCCGCCGAATATCCGAAGACCGAATTCGTGCTGATCGACGACAGCCTCGACCTGCCGAACGTTCGCTCGGTCAAGTTCAAGGAAAATGAAGGCTCCTATCTCGCCGGCGTCATGGCCGCCATCGCATCGAAGACCGGCAAGGTCGGCTTCGTCGGCGGCATGGACATCCCGCTCATCCGCAAGTTCGAATGCGGTTACGAGCTGGGTGCGCGCGCCACCAATCCGAAGATCGAAGTCCTTCAGAACATGACCGGCACGACGGGTGCTGCCTGGAACGACCCGGTTCGCGGCGGCGAGCTCACCAAGAACCAGATCGACCAGGGCGCGGACGTCGTTTACGCCGCTGCCGGCGCGACCGGCCTCGGCGTGCTGCAGACGGCCGCCGACAACAAGAAGCTGTCGATCGGTGTGGACTCCAACCAGAACTATCTGCATCCGGGTTCGGTGCTCACCTCCGTCGTTAAGCGCGTCGACCTCGCAGTCTACAATGCCTTCAGCGATGCCAAGAACGGCAAGTTCACACCCGGCACCCAGGAGCTCGGCCTGAAGGAAGACGGCGTTGCCGTTGCCATGGACGACAACAACAAGCCGCTCGTCACTCCGGAAATGAAGGCTGCCGTCGACAAGGCGCGGGCCGATATCGTTGGTGGCACCATCAAGGTCCACGACTATCTGACCGACAACGCCTGCCCGAAGAACTGATATGAAACAAGGGCGTATGACGAAGCAAAAACGTCATACGCCCTTTTCTTATCCGGAATCTGGTTTCTGGAGCCCCCATAGTGAACCAAACCTTTGCCATCGAACTCGTGGGCATCGACAAGAAGTTCGGTGCCGTCCACGCCAATAAAGATATCAACCTGATCGTCGCCAAGGGCTCGATCCACGGGATCATCGGCGAAAACGGTGCCGGGAAATCGACCCTCATGTCGATCATCTACGGATTCTATCAGGCCGATAGCGGCGAGATCCGCATCAACGGCAGTCCTATCGCCATCCGCGACAGCCAAACGGCGATATCGGCCGGCATCGGAATGGTGCACCAGCACTTCATGCTGGTCGATAATTTCACCGTCCTTGAAAACGTCATGCTGGGCGCCGAAGGCGGTGCGCTTCTCGCTAAGGGCGTCGCCGCCGCGCGCGCCGAGCTCAACCGGCTGGAGAAGGATTACGGCCTGGAAGTCGATCCGGATGCGTTGATCGAAGAGCTTCCCGTCGGCCAGCAGCAGCGCGTCGAGATCCTGAAGGCCATGTATCGCGGCGCCGAGATCCTCATTCTCGACGAGCCCACCGGCGTTCTGACGCCGGCCGAAGCCGACAATCTCTTTCGCATCCTTCGCGTCCTTCGCGATCAGGGCAAGACGATCATCCTCATCACCCACAAGCTGCGCGA
>JBCNPI010000470.1:0-3919 GCA_039593415.1 Rhizobium sp.
TGGCTGCATGGGCAGGTTGGACATTTCTCTGGCGAGGCTGATCGCGCTCCCGCCTGTGAACGCGCCCATGCCGCGAGCAAATTTTACCCAAACCGGATTGTCCGGAGACATGTTTGCCAATCCAATGGACCCGCCGTTGCGGACATAGGAAGTCGGATCGTCCAGGATCTGCTTGAGGATTTCCGGTGCGGCCAGGAATTCGATGGCCGCGCCCATATAGGCTGGCGAATGTCGGTCGAGGAAGACTCGGCTGGATGGGGTCAGAGCATATCGATCGCCTGCTTTCGTGAGAAAGCCGTTCACAACGAGATAGTCGCACAGAATGCGCACGCCTCGTTCGGCTGCATTTGCTGTGGCTGCCAAGGATGCTGCATTGCTGCCGTCACCAATCAAGGTAAAAAGATCCAGTTCTATGGCGGCTACAATGGCGGCCGTCTTTCGGCACGCAAACATCGCATCGACCACTAGATTAGGCGAAACTTCGCCTACGCCTGCTTCTACTGCCGTCGATGACATTGGATCCCCCTTTATATGTCCAATGACCGACCGGAATAGTCGGTCGCAACGATGGACTATCTCACAAAAGGTGACCGAGTTTAAGTTTTTCATCGCTAATACTAAAGTGATACATCAGATATTCTTGACAGGCGGCGCGGCCGAAGTCAGCGCGGCCTCCCATCTCGCGGCAGAACTTCACGACAACCGCGACATCGCGGCCAACCTGTAAGTGACTGCGGAATTCGGGAAAATGCCTGCCTGGCGCAGCACATGGTTATTCGGCTTGACATTTGGAGCGCGTCGGGCAGAAAATTGATTATGGGGTTGCGATCACCCCATGAGGCTACGGCTGAAGAATCGCGTCCTTGAACCCGAGCCAACGTAGGACGCGCTATGCCGTCATTTCTGGAAATCACACCCGACAAGCTCAACCGTATCATCGGTACGCCCAACTCGCCGACGATCATCGATGTCCGCAACGATGAGGATTTCGCTGCCGATCCCCGCCTTGTTCCCGGTTCGATCCGACGCGATTATCGAACGGTCGCCGACTGGGCGAGCGAGCTGGCGGAACCTGCCATCATTCTCTGTCAGAAAGGACAGAAACTCGCTCACGGAGTGGCTGCCCATCTGCGTGTGGCCGGAAAGGAGGCGGAGGTTCTTGAAGGCGGGTTCGAGGCATGGCGCAGCGCGAAGTACATGCTGGTCGCCGAGGAAAAGCTGCCTCCGCGAGATGCCGCTGGCCGGACGGTATGGGTAACAAGGGCGCGGCCGAAGATCGATCGTATCGCTTGCCCATGGCTGATCCGGCGCTTTGTCGATCCGTCAGCAATCTTCCTGTTCGTTCCAGCAACCGAAGTTTTGGCCGTCGGCGATCGTTTTAACGCGACACCATTCGATATCGAGGATGTCTTCTGGAGTCATCGCGGCGAGCTGTGCACCTTCGATTTTATGGTCGAGGAGTTCGGCCTCGGCAGCGAACCGCTTCTACACCTTGCGGCCATCGTTCGCGGCGCCGATACTGCTCGCCCCGACCTGGCACCGGAAGCCTCAGGGCTCCTTGCGGCGTCGCTTGGGCTTTCGCGGATGTTCAACGACGACCTGGCGCAACTGGAAGCCGGCATGACGTTGTATGATGCCTTCTATCGTTGGTGTCGTGACGCGACGGAAGAGACGCATAACTGGCCAAACCCGAGGAAGGTATGAGAGAACATGACCAACCTCGCAAAGAATGTGGCCGCGCGACCGAATGCGGCTGAACGGGATGTCGTGCCCCTCGGCGAGGCCTTTAGGGTCTGGATTCGCGTTGCCGCCTTGAGCTTCGGCGGACCGGCGGGACAGATCGCGGTCATGCACCGCATCATCGTCGACGAGAAGAAATGGGTCGGAGAGCATAGGTTCCTTCACGCCCTGAACTACTGCATGCTGCTGCCCGGCCCGGAAGCGCATCAGCTTGCCATCTATATCGGCTGGCTACTGAACAGGACGCTCGGCGGCATGATTGCGGGCACCCTGTTCGTTCTGCCAGGCTTCATTGCAATCCTGGCGCTCAGTTATGTCTACGTCTTGTTCGGAAACCTGACTCTTATCGAAGGAATGTTCTTCGGGCTCAAATGCGCCGTGCTGGCGGTCGTCGTTCAGGCCGTCTTCCGTATCGGCAGCCGAGCCCTTAAAAACAGGGCTATGGTTGCCTTGGCTGCCGCCGCTTTCGTCGCCATCTTCTTCCTGCACGTTCCGTTTCCGCTCATCATCGTCGCGGCCGGCCTTATAGGCTATCTTGCTTCCCGTGGAGGGACTGCAGCCTTCAAGGCAGGCGGCGGGCACAAATCAGGCTCCGGGGCAATTCTGGAAGACAAGGACTCTGTTCTTGGAGAAGAGATTCCTTTACACGCGCAACCAAATCTCGCCTGGTCTCTGAAGACATCAGGTGCGTTAGCGGCAGCATGGCTCATTCCGGTTACGGCCATCTTCATTACGCTCGGCCCCGACAACGTTTTTTCCAAAATCGGGATATTCTTCAGCGAGATGGCAATCGTCACCTTTGGAGGTGCCTATGCCGTGCTGGCATATGTCGCACAGGAGGCGGTGCAGCAGTTGGGCTGGCTGCGGCCCGGCGAGATGCTGGACGGTTTGGGGATGGCGGAAACGACCCCTGGACCGCTGATCATGGTAACGCAGTTCGTCGGCTTCCTGGCAGGCCATCGTAATCCCGGCACCCTCAACCCTCTTGCGGCAGCGACCTTTGCCGCCGTGCTGACAACATGGGTCACCTTCTTGCCGAGCTTCCTTTGGATTTTCGCAGGCGCGCCCTTCATCGAGAAGATGCGCGGGAATGTCGCCCTGACCGGCGCCATGTCCGCGATAACGGCGGCCGTGGTGGGTGTTATCCTCAATCTCGCGATTTGGTTCGGGCTGCATGTGCTGTTCCGTCAAACCACAAGCTTCACCTATGGTTCGTGGATGATGGATGTGCCCGTTCTGACCTCGCTTTCATTGCCCTCGCTGGTGCTGACATTGCTTGCCGCCATCGCCATATTTCGCCTGAAGATGTCGGTGATATCGACCTTGTTGGCATCTGCAGCTTTGGGCGTTGGCTGGACTGTTTTCGTTTCCTGACGGCGGGGCGTGTGCCGCGTCGGTGCGCCCGGAGTGGAGATGCATGTCCTCCCGTGCATTTGCAGGCCGTGCGTGACCGAGGCAGAATGCAGTTCTCGTAAGCAGCGAAATGGAGGAGGGCGCTGATGCTGATCGGTTCATGTCATTGCGGCAGCGCAGGCTGGACGCTCGAAGGCGATCCAGGATCGATCACTGCCTGCAACTGCACACTCTGCCGGCGTTACGGCACGCTGTGGGCCTACGACTACGAAGGAGAGCGGGTCTCCGTCACCGGCCAGACTGCCTCCTATACCCGCGCTGGCAAGGACAAGCCGTCTCTCGAAATACTGTTCTGCCCGTCCTGCGCCTGTGTCGTGAGCTGGCGGGGCCTAAGACTGCAAAAGAATGGCCGCCGGCGCATGGCCGTCAATATTCGGCTGGCGCCGCCCGATCTCGTCGCCGATCTGCCGATCGATCATTTCGATGGGCTCGACACGTTTGAAGACCTTCCTTTCGACGGGCGATGCGTGCGCGATCTTTGGTTTTGACGGCAGGCTGAGATCTCTCAGTTCGCCAGCACTCTCTGTGATGGGAAGGTGATCTCGACCAGCGTGCCCTCGTTCGGGGCCGAGTTGATCGAAAAGATCGCCCGGTTGGCGTCGACCATGGCCTTGGTGAGCGGCAGACCGAGGCCGGTGCCGTCGCCGCGCTTGCGGGAATTGGTCGAGACCTGCCGGAAGGGTTTCATCGCCTGCTCCAGCTCCGAGCGCGTCATGCCGACGCCGGTATCCCGAATCCGCAGCACGACGCTGCCATTGCCTTCATA
>JBCNPI010000471.1:0-3904 GCA_039593415.1 Rhizobium sp.
GGCTTTTCAGGCTGTCTTCGGCCCTGTCGACGAGGGCGACGCTGGCGCCCTCGTTCAATAGCGATTTGGCGCATTCCAGGCCAATTCCAGACGCAGCCCCGGTGATGGCGGCGACCTTGCCGACAAAATCCTGTCTCATGACAATCCTTACCTTCTTGAAGAGATCAGCCGCGTCCATGCGACGCGCGGGAACGACGGGCGAGCGAGTCGACGATGACGGCAATGGCAAGAACTGCGCCAGTGATCATGTAGCGAAGCGCCGACGACAGATCGAGCATGGTGAGGCCGCTGGCGATCGACTGGATGACGATGATGCCCAGCAGGGCCGAATAGGCGCTGCCCCGGCCGCCGAAAAGGCTGGTGCCGCCGATGACGGCCGCCGCAATCGCGTTCAGATTGACATCGCCAGTACCCGCCTGCTGGCTGGCCGAGGCCAGGCGCGCTGCCGCCAGCACGCCGCCGAGCGCTGCGAACATGGCGCAGAGAACGAAGGCGCTGGTATAGATCCGCCGCACATTGATGCCAGCGCGGCGTGCGGCCTCACGGTTGCCGCCGACGGCCGACATCGACCGGCCCCATTGCGTGCGCGTCAGCGCATAGTCCATGACGATGACAAGCACTACGAACAGGGCAAACATCCAGGGGATGCCGCGATCCTGATTGAGATAGAAGGCCACGAACTCCAGGGCGACGGTGATTACAACAGCCTTGACCAGCAGACTGCCGACGGAAGGTGCCGAGAGATTTGCCTGTCTGCGCCGCCGCACCGCACTCAAGCCGGTCACCAGCAGGACCGCACCCGGAATGAGCGCGAGGCCATAGGCGAGCGGGCGTGGAATAACCAGCAACTGGCCGAAATTCACGATGGCCGAGCCATAGGGCAGGTTGATCGAGCCCGTCGCGCCGAGCAGATAGAGCTGCATGCCAAGAACAGCGAGAAGACCCGCCAATGTGGCAACGAAGCTCGGCATGCCCAGCCGGTTGAACAGCACGGCATAGATGGCGCCGATCACGCCACCGACGACAAGCGCGGCCAGGATCGCCAAGGCCACCGGCCAACCTTCGTTCACCCAGAGCATACCGACCATGGCCGAGGCGAAGCCGCTGATCGAACCGACGGAAAGATCGATTTCACCGACCATCAGCACGCAGACGATGCCAAGCGAGATGATGCCGACGGTCGAGGCATCGAACAGCAGGTTGGCGAGGTTGTTGCTGGACAGGAATGTCGGGTTGAGCGTGCCGAAGACCGTCCAGATGATGCAGAGGCCGACGACGACAGGCAGCGAGCCCAAATCGCCGGAGCGCACCTTGTCGATGGAGGAGCGAATGGTTGCGCCAAGGCCGGTATCATGGTTGACGCGAACGTCGCTGCGGTCGAGCAGCAGGGTCGATTGCTTGCCATTCTCGCTCATGGCTGGCCCCCTTCTCTGAGATCCTGTCGGGCCTGGCGCCGCACGGCACGTCGCGACACGGCGTTTTCGGTCGCGCCGGTGATAGCGCAGACGAGTTCCTGGTTTGAGGCGTCTGGATAAAAGATCCCGTTGTTGCGGCCGAGGCGCAGCACGACGATGCGATCGGCGACGGCGCGCACGTCCTCCATATTGTGGCTGATCATGATGACGCCGAGCCCCTTGTCGCGGACGCGCTCGATGAGGTTCAGCACTTCGGCGGTTTGCGCCACGCCAAGTGCTGCGGTCGGCTCGTCAAGCATGATGAGTTTCGGCTCAAGCAGCAGCGACCGAGCGATCGCCACCGTCTGCCGCTGACCGCCGGAGAGCGAGGCGATCGGGATGCGCACGCTCGGGATACGCGCCGCAAGCTCGTTGAGCAGCGTCCACGCACGAACCTCCATCGCTGTTTCGTCGAGTTTCAACGGGCTCATTTCCCGACCCAGAAAGATGTTCGCAACGACATCGAGGTTCTCGCAAAGCGCCAGGTCCTGAAACACGGTGGCAATGCCGAGATCGAGCGCCGTTGCGGGATCGCTGAGGGTCACCTGCTTGCCGCGAAACGCGATGGTGCCTGAACTCGGCTGATGAACACCGGCCAGAACCTTGACGAGCGTCGATTTGCCGGCGCCATTGTCGCCAACAAGCGCCACGACTTCACCGGCATGCACATCGAGGTTGATATCCGTCAGTGCCGAGACGGCGCCGAAGTGTTTGGAGATCCCTTTGAGGCTGAGCACAAGCTCGCCCGACGGGACTCTATGATCGGAAGCGTCACTCATGACCAGCCACCTTCTCGGGTTGAAATGCTGTGGCCTCCGGCCGCCAAAGCAGCCGGAGCTTGGGAGGCAAAACTCAACTGCCGATTCCGAGCTTCTTGCAGCCATCGGCATAGCGGTCGATGCAGAGCTGTGCGGGCGTCTGGATCGGCTTGCCGTTGACGGCCTTGTCGATGATCTCGGCTTTCAGGTTCTCCGAGGTAACCAGGGCCGGCGTGAAGAGCTTGGTCGGCGTATCGAAAAGCTTCGTGTCGGCTTTTGGCGTCCCGCCCGAGAGCAGTTCGATCGCGACATTGGCGGCAGCAGCGGCAACGATCTCGCTCGGCTTGGAGATCGTGTTGTACTGATCGCCCGAAATGATGAGCTGCAGGCCGGCGATGGTCGCATCGTTGCCGGTAACCGGCGGCACCGGATCGAAGCCGGCTGCCTTGAAGGCAGCAACAGCCGCGCCACCCGTGCCATCATTCGCGGCAACCACGCCGACGATCTTCTTGCCGAAGCGGGTGATCTGGCCGCTTGCCCATTGCTGCGCCTTCGGCGGCGCCCATTCCGGGGTGTCGAATTCCGCCAGCACCGGATAACCGCCATCGGCGAGGCCGGCATGGATGCCCTTCTTGATCAGGCCCGCGGCCGCGTCGGTGGGCGAACCGTTGATCTCGAGCAGACCACCGTCGCCCGCCTTCACACCCTTTGCCTTCAGGTGATCGACCAGCGATTTGGCGATCATCTTGCCGATCTCTTCATTGTTGAACGAGACATAGTAGTCGGCAGCGGCCGACGGGATCGGACGGTCATAGGCGATGACCTTCACGCCCTGGCTTTGCGCCAATTTCACCAGCGAGGCGGCTGCCGTCGAGTCCACAGGGTCAAGCACGATGGCCTTCGCGCCCTGCGAGATTGCCGAATTGAACTGCTGCTGCTGACGCGAGGCGTCGCCATTGGCGTTCTGGTAGATGACCTTGCAGCCGGCGCAGAGCTTCTTCATCTCCGCTTGGAAGCCGGGGAAATCGTGCTCTTCATAGCGCGTCGAACTCTGGTCGGGCATGAGGAAGGCGACGGTCGCGTCGGTCACCTTGGCGGATTGCGCAAAGGCGGAGGTGCCGGCCAGAAGACCGGCGGCAAGCGCGGCGGCACCTGCGATTTTCAGTGCGAAATGGTGCATTGGAATTTCTCCGTTCCAAATGGTATTAGTTTCCCTCGATCATCACGGCTGTCCGCACGCGATGCTCTTGTTGATGCGTCGCCGAAGGCGATCTCAGACCGACGCGGCGGTGATTTCGGACAAGCCTTCTCCTTCGGGCGGCAAAGGTGCCTGCCCGCTTGCTTGCCCTGAATTTGTCTCTCCTCCCTGCCCTCCTTTTTGTTAGGCGGCCTCCACCGCGCGTGCGTGCTGTGCCAAGAGCGATCTGAACCGGGAGGGCGCCATGCCCTTCTGATCCAGAAAACGCCGATTGAAGTTCGAGATGTTGTTGAAGCCTGCCGCAAAACAGATGTCGGTGATCGTCATCTCAGCCTTGCTCATCAGCAGATGGCAGGCGAAGTTGATGCGCAGCCGATTGACATATTGCACCAGCGCCATGCCCGTATGGCGGCGGAAGCTGCGCGAAAAGGCGCTGGGGCTTTGGCCGGTCAATTCGGCAAGATCGCATTCGCTGAACGGTTCGGTCAGGTGCG
>JBCNPI010000472.1:0-3875 GCA_039593415.1 Rhizobium sp.
GCCGAGCTTGTGCATCCAGGCGAAGAAGGGATATTCGTTGCCATAGAACCAGACGCCGAGGGTATGACCCTTGAAATCCTTCTCCGTCTTGACCGGGCCATCCTTCGGGCAGATCAGTTCCAAACCGGATTTTTCGAAGGGCTGGGCGATATTGATGAGCGGCACGCCCTTTTCGCGGGCAACCAGCGCACCGCCCATCCAGTCGACGATGACATCGGCGCCACCGCCGGCGATCACTTGTTCCGGAGCGATATCGGGGCCGCCCGCCTTGATATCGACATCGAGACCTTCCTCCTTGTAGAAGCCCTTGTCCTTGGCGACGAAATAGCCGCCGAACTGAGCCTGGGCCACCCATTTCAGCTGCAGGGTCAATTTATCCGCTGCCATCGCGCCCTGGGTGGCGGCAAGCGTCATGGCACTCGCCATCAATGCAAACATTATTTTTTTCATGTCTTCACCCTTTCCCTCTGAAGTTATGCCTTGATCCCCCGAAAGGGATCCTGGATTACGTCTGCCCACCACGGATAGACGGATGCCAGAACGTCACCATTCGTTCGACGATGGCGACGATACCGTAGAAGACCGAGCCGGCGATCGCGGCAACCGCGATCTCGGCCCAGACCATATCGAGGTTCAACCGGCCGTTTTCGGTTGAAATGCGAAAGCCCATGCCCGACATGGGCGTGCCGAAGAATTCCGCCACGATGGCACCAATCATCGCCAGGGTCGAGTTGATCTTCAGCGCATTGAAAATAAAGGGAGCAGCAGCCGGCAGGCGCAGTTTGAATAGCGTCTGCCAATAGCTCGATGCATACGTGCGCATCAGGTCGCGTTCCATGTTACCGGCTGCGGCAAGGCCCGTCACCGTGTTCACCAGCATCGGGAAGAAGGTCATGATGACGACGACTGCGGCCTTGGATTGCCAGTCAAAGCCGAACCACATGACCATGATCGGCGCGACGCCGATGATCGGCAGGGCCGAGACGAAATTGCCGATCGGCAGCAGACCGCGACGCAGGAAGGCGAAACGGTCAGCCAGAATGGCGACGATGAAGCCGCTGGCGCAGCCGATGATATAGCCGATGAGGACGGAAGTGAGGATCGTCTGGCGCACATCGATCCAGAGCGTCGGAAGCGAGCCGGCGATCCGGGCGCCGATGGCGCTTGGCGGCGGCAGCAGCACCAGTGAAACACCGCCGCCGCGGGTGACGGCTTCCCAGATGATCAGTATCCATATGCCGAAGATCGCCGGGATCAGCAGCCGTAGCGTATAGCTGCCGGCGGCCGATTGTGAGCGCATTGATGACAGGACGGAAACGCAGCGCCAGGCCAACAGCCAGGCGGCGGCAATCAGAATGAAAAAGGACGCTTGCGCCTTGCCTTCATTGCCGGAAATTCCCGCGAGCAACAGCCACGCCGACGCATGCGCGCCGAAGAAGAGGATCGCCGCGTTCAAGTCCTCGGAAAGATGCATGAAGGAGAGGGCGGCGGCCGCGGCGATGAGAATGAAGATAACGAACGTCGTTCCGCTGCTGACGGGTGCTGTGGCATCCGCCCCAAGCAGCGGCAATGCCGGGATCGCGGCAAGGCAGAGAAGAATGGCAAGCACGCCCTGCCAGGAGAAATGAAAGGATCTCATGTCGTTCTGCCTCCCATCGAGCGCTCGACGATGCGGGCAGCGATGCTGACGATGCCGACGAGGATAGCCGCAAGGACCGAGCCTGCGACCAGCGCCGCCCATATGTCGATCGTCTGGCTGTAATAGGAGCCTGCCAAGAGCTTTGCGCCGATGCCGGCGACGGCGCCCGTCGGAAGCTCGCCGACAATCGTTCCGACAAGGCTTGCGGCGATCGCGACCTTCATCGACGTGAAGAGGAAGGGTATCGAGGCTGGCACGCGCAGTTTCCAGAAGGTCTGCCAGCTGCTGGCATTATAGGTGCGCATCAGATCGAGATGCATGATTTCCGGCGAGCGCAGGCCCTTCGTCATGCCGACGGTGACCGGGAAGAACGACAGATAGGTGGAAATCAGGGCCTTGGGGATCAGCCCGTCTATGCCCAGAGCACTGAAGACGACGATGATCGTCGGCGCAATGGCCAGGATCGGTATCGTCTGCGATGCGATGATCCAGGGCATGAGGCTGCGGTCGAGCGCGACAAGATGAACGATGCCGACTGCGAAAAGGACGCCGAGGATCGTGCCGAAGGCAAAGCCGACCGCCGTCGGCGCCAGCGTCACCCATGCGTTGTAGACAAGGCTGCGGTTGCTTGTTGGAACCTGCAGGAAGGTGTTTTCGAAGACATTTTGCGCCACCTGATGCGGTGCGGGCAGGGTGGGCTTCGGCTGCGACAGCGTCTTGCCGATGAATTCCATCGCCGTCGGGCTGGCATTGCCGCGCCGGTCCATATCGCGTTGGAACGGTGCGTTGAGGATGATGGCAAAGATGTACCAGAGCAGGATGATCGCCAGCACGATCGTTGCGACCGGCAGGAACTTGTGCTTGAAGAACTGTTCCTTCTCCATCTTCATGCCCTTCCTTGCGCGGGAAGCAGCATGAGGATCATGGCGACGATGCCAAGACCCACGCCGGCAAGCTGCTGCAGGCTCAGCCGTTCTCCAAAGACGATGAAGGCGATGACATTGACGACGACAAGCTGGGCGATGGAGGAGGCAGAGATCGCAAGACCAAGCCCGCCCTCGCGCATCAGCCGCACCATCATGAGATTGCCGACGCAGTAGAGCGCCAGCGACAGGATCAGCACCAGCATGTTGTTGTTGGCGATATAGGCGCGCGAGGCTGTGGCACCGCCGATGAAGATCGCCATCGCGCCGACAAGCCAAAGGAGGAATCGCGGGTTCATCGCTTGGTCCTATTCCTCGTAGCTATGTCCGGCCCGCAAGCCTTCCCGGACGCGGTGGGCAATTTCCAGGAATTCCGGCGTCTCGCGAATGCCGAGCGGCCGCTCCGCCGGAAGCGTCGATTCGATGACATCGGTGACGCGGCCTGGCCGCGGCGACATGACCACGATCTTGGTCGACAGATAGACAGCCTCCGGTATGGAGTGGGTGACGAAGCAAATGGTCTTGTTCGTCTGCTTCCACAGCTTCAGAAGCTGTTCGTTCAGGTGGTCGCGGACGATTTCGTCAAGCGCGCCGAAGGGCTCGTCCATCAGCAGCAGATCGGCATCGAAGGCCAGCGCGCGGGCGATCGAGGCGCGCTGCTGCATGCCGCCGGAAAGCTGCCAGGGAAACTTATGTTCGAAGCCGTTGAGATTGACGAGCTCCAGAGTCCGGGCGATGCGCTTGGCCCGCTCTTGCCTGTCATGGCCCATGATCTCAAGCGGCAGGGCGATGTTCTTCTCGATGGTGCGCCAGGGGTAGAGGGCTGCGGCCTGGAAGACATAGCCATAGGCACGAGCTTTGCGGGCATCTTCCGGCGACATGCCGTTGACGCTGATATCACCCGATGTCTTGCGCTCGAGATCGGCGATAACGCGCAGGAAGGTGGTCTTGCCGCAGCCCGAAGGGCCGATGAAGGAGACGAAATCACCCTTGCGCACGTCGAGATCGACATTGCTCAGTGCATGCACCGGCCCGTCGTTCGTATTGTAGGTGAGACAGAGATTCCGCGCGGAGACGACGGAGGAAGCGGATGACGTCATTAACACCTACCAGTCCTGTTTTCGCCGCATGGTTGGGGCGGATTGCGTGTTATTCTGTTTGGCATTGCCGCAGTCGGAAGAGGCGAGGACGCCTTTTGGCTGCCGGACCGAGGGGAGCAATGCCATGAGTGTCTCATCGAAGCCCACCTGCCGTGTCGTGCGGCCCGGCAGCACCTATGCCGGAAAACAGGGCCTCAATTACTTTGAAGGGAT
>JBCNPI010000473.1:0-3867 GCA_039593415.1 Rhizobium sp.
CTTGTCATCGAGATAGGCGGCAACCCGGTTCTCGCGCGCCCGTCCCTCGGTATCGGCCTTGGTGCGGTATTTGCCGGTCAGGAAGCCTGCCGCCAGGCTGAAATAGGTGATGACGCCGATCTCTTCCCTGACGCAGAGATCCGCCAGCGGTCCCTCGAAGCTGTCGCGGGCGTAGAGGTTATATTCGGGCTGCAGCACGTCGTAGCGCGGCAGGCCGGCCTTGGCGGCGGCATCGAGCGAAGCCTGGAGCTGCGTCGCATCGAGGTTCGAGCAGCCGACATGGCGGATCTTGCCCTGTTCCTTCAGCTTGGCATAGGCAGCGAGCGACTCCTCATGCGGCGTCTCGGGGTCCGGCCAGTGCGACAGATAAAGGTCGATGTGATCGGTCTGCAGCCGCTTCAGCGAGGCTTCGGCGGCCTCGATGATATAATCGGCCTTGAGGCCCTTCTTGCCCGGCCCCATCTCCGATCCGACCTTGGTGATGATGATCGCCTTGTCGCGCGAAACGCGGCCCTGCTTCAGCCACTTGCCGATGATTTCCTCGGAATCGCCGCCCTTGTTGCCGGGAACCCAGCGGGAATAGACATCGGCCGTGTCGATCGTGTTGAAGCCGGCGTCGAAGAAGGCGTCGAGCAGTGCATAGGAGGTTTTCTCATCGGCCGTCCAGCCGAAGACATTGCCGCCGAAAACGATCGGTGCGACAAATAGATCGGTTCGTCCAAGCTTGCGCATGTCCATGATATCTCTCCAAATCACTTGAGGGGCAGGCCAGCGAGCGAGCGCCGGCGCGAAGGGACAAGGTAAGGCTATCGGCCTTTTTCGGTTAAGACTACTAACGATTTCTTTATTCGGCCGTCGAACGCCGATAGTGGCTCGGTGGCAGAGCATTGTATTTCGACCAGACGCGCCGCATGTGCCGCGGCGAGGCGAAGCCGGATTTTTCCGCCACGCGCTCCATGTCCAGCCGTGAGTTGGCAAGCACGTCGCGCGCCAATGTGACGCGCATCAGATTGACATAGGCCGTCACGGACAGGCCGGCATGGTCCTGAAACAGCCGCGAAATATGCCGTGCGCTCATTGCGCCGATGCCGGCAAGTTCGGAAAGCGACCAGCCATGGGCAGGATCGGCCATGATCGCATCCTGAACGCGATGGATGGCGGGGTGGACATGGTTGCGGCCGCTGAGCCAGGGCGAGAGCTGCGGCTCAGCGCCGGTCCTTCGCATGTAGACCACCATGTGCCGAGCAATGGTCAGTGCCGTCACCGGCGAAGTCAGCTTGGAGGCGAGATGCAGCATCAGATCGGTGCCTGTGGTGATGCCGGCGCTCGAATAGCGGTCCCGGTCCTCGACATAGAGCCGATTGTCGAGAACCTTTGCCGTCGGCGCATATTCCCGGACTTCATCGAGGCAGGCGGCATGCGTTGTGCAGGCATAGCCGTCCATCAGGCCAGCGCGGGCGGCAAGCACCGCTCCAGAGCAGATGGTGACGAGGGTGATGCCCGGACGTATCGCGCCCCTCAGCCAAGTCGCGAGTATTGTCAGTTCCGGCTCGATATCCTCGGCACCGTCGGGCGGCGTGACGCTGCCGGACAGGATGACATAGGCGCTGTCGGGAATATGCTCCGGCAGCGGCTTGAGATCGGCAAGCATCAGCCCGACCGAGGTCGTCTGCGAAGGCTGGGCGGCGATGAACTGATAATCGAACAGGACGTCGCCCTGTTCGATATTGGCGCGGCGCAATACCTCCACCGGCCCGGCCACGTCCATCAGCAGCGTATAGGGCGGTAGAAGGACGTAGACGGGAATGATCCGCCGCTGACGGCGCCGGTCGCCTTGGGTCATGCGGCACTCCGGATCGATGCGTCGGCTAGCGCCTCTTCGACCGTTGCGATACGGGCGAAGCGGCCCGAAAGCACCAGCTCGCTGCGCTTCTTGATATCATCGACGCTGAAAACGGTGCCCGAGGCATGCGTCATCGGAAAAGTCAGAGTCGCCTCGGTGACGTAGTCGACATTATAGCCAAGATCGGAGGCGTGCCGGGTGGTTGTTTCGCAGCACTGTTCGGTGCGGATGCCTGAGACGATCACCTTGCGGATGCCGTTTGCCACCAGCCAGACATCGAGGCCGGAGCCGACGAGCGCCGAATGGCGGCGCTTGTGGAAGACCGCATCGGCCTCCAGCGAAATTTCGTCGAGCTTGCGCACGAATCCGCTCTTCAGGCTGAAGTGTGCGTCGTCATCCTCGACATGGAAAATCTGGACGACGGGAATGCCTTTCGCCTTGGCTCCGTCGATCAGCGCCTGCAGTCGGTTGGTAAAGACGGGCAGGTCGTCCGTCCGCCAATAGGGGCGCTGGCGAAAGGACTCTTGAACGTCGATGACGAGCAGTGCGGTATCGGCATGGGACATTTTCGTATCTCCTGTGCTTGAAGGATAGCCGAGACTAGGCCCCGGTTGAAAGCTTCGAAAGCCATCGGGCGGACAGAAAGAGGACAAATATGGACACGATGCGATGGCCGCCGTGCCCGCGCATTGGCGCATGGGTCATCTCCGGCGTTGCGCCTTCGACAGCGGCCGAATAAGGTTGGCGTCGGTTTCATCCAGAGCGGAATGTCCGTTTCGCTCTACCCACCGTGTTCAAAAAGGTCCCGCGGAAGAAGGGCCATGTCGCGATCATCGACATGCGGCCATCTGCTTTGGGAGCGTGTTTCAGGAGAGAGATCATGCTGCGTTTCGGAATTCTGTCGACGGCGAAGATCGGTCGCGATCTGGTGGTGCCTGCCATTCAGGATGCGGAAAATTGCGTTGTGACGGCTATCGCCAGCCGCGACCTCGATCGCGCCCGCCAGATGGCCGATCGCTTCTCCGTGCCTCACGCTTTCGGCTCCTATGAGGAGATGCTCGCCTCCGACACCATCGACGCCGTCTATATTCCTCTGCCGACCTCGCAGCATGTCGAATGGACGATCAAAGCAGCCGATGCCGGAAAGCATGTGCTGTGCGAAAAGCCGATTGCGCTCAAGGCGGAGGAAATCGACAGCCTGATCGCCGCCCGCGACCGCAACAAGGTTTTGGTGACGGAGGCCTACATGGTCACCTATGCGCCGGTCTGGCGCAAGGTTCGCTCGCTGCTCGCCGATGGCGCCATCGGCCGCCTGCGCCATATCCAGGGCGCCTTCACCTATTTCAACCGCGATGCCGGCAACATGCGCAACATCCCGGCGCTCGGCGGCGGCGGCCTGCCCGATATCGGCGTCTACCCGACCATCAGCACCCGTTTCGTCACCGGCCGTGAGCCCCGGCGCATTCAGGCGGTGACGGAGCGCGATCCCGAATTCGGCACCGACATCTATTCCAGCGTCAAGGCCGATTTCGGCGACTTCGAACTAACCTTCTATATCTCCACGCAGATGGCCAATCGCCAGGTCATGGTTTTTCACGGTACGGAAGGCTTCATCGAGGTGAAGTCGCCCTTCAACGCCGACCGTTATGGTGCCGAAGAACTGGAACTGACCAATCGCAACCATTCCGAATCGCAGATCTTCCGTTTCCCCGACAGCCGGCAGTACAGACGCGAGGCGGAAGCCTTTGCAGCCGCGGCGCTTGGTCAAGGTGCGGAGGTCGTGTCCCTGGAAAGCTCGAAGCTCAACCAGAAGGTCATCGATGCGATTTACCAGGCCAGCGAAAAGGATGGCTGGGAGCCGGTCTGACCGGCTTCCTTATTCTCCAGGCAATTCCGGCCGGAAAATTGCCCGCGTTTTTCCGGAATTGCTTCAGGAATTTTGCCGGTGGCGGAAGACGAAGCGCGAATAGCCGAAAAAGCTGAATGCCGTCGCCGCCGCCGAAGCAAGCGTCAAGGGGATGATC
>JBCNPI010000474.1:0-3854 GCA_039593415.1 Rhizobium sp.
GACTTGAAGAGGACGCGGAAGCGACTCATCCCTCGTCCTTGATCATGTATCCGGCACCACGAATCGTCTTCAGCAGCGGCTGGCTGAAATCCTTCTCGATCTTGGAGCGCAGGCGCGAAACGTGAACGTCGATGACGTTTGTCTGCGGATCGAAGTGATAATCCCAGACGTTCTCGAGCAGCATGGTGCGGGTCACGACCTGGCCGGCATTCTTCATCAGATATTCCAGCAGGCGGAACTCGCGCGGCTGCAGCAGGATTTCCTTGCCGCCGCGACGCACCTCATGCGAGAGGCGGTCCAGCTCCAGATCGCCGACGCGATAGAGGACATCCTGCTCCGGCGTACCCTTGCGGCGGCCGAGCACTTCGACGCGCGCCAGAAGCTCGCTGAAAGCATAGGGCTTCGGCAGGTAATCGTCGCCGCCGGCGCGCAGGCCGGTCACGCGATCATCGACCTGGCCGAGAGCGGAGAGGATCAGAACCGGCGTATGCACGCCCTTGCGGCGCAGCTCGCTGATGACGGAGAGCCCGTCGCGGCGGGGCAGCATGCGATCGATGATGGCGACATCGTAGCTGTTCTCGGTGGCCATGAAGAGCCCGCTCTCGCCGTCGCTTGCGTGATCGGCAATAATGCCTGCCTCCCGAAACGCCTTGGTGAGATAAGCCGCCGCCTCAAGATCGTCTTCGATGATCAGAATCTTCATGTGGGCGACATTACCTGCCGAGGGCGCCTCGGCACAACCAGAATCGGAGGAGTTCACGGCGTGTTGGCCAGCGGTTGTCATCTTTTACCTGCCTTGGAGCCAGTCATCGTTGACATCTTTAAAAAAGGAAGCCGCGCAAGCCGTGGCCTGCGCGGCTTCCCGATATATTCTGTCGGCTGAGGGGATCAGCCTGCATTGATCGGCAGAGCGACGAAGCGACTGCCGTCACCGGACTGAATCTGGAACAGCGCGCGCGTGCGGCCATCCTTCTTCGCCTGTTCGATGACCTTGGCGATGTCGCCGGCGCTCGAGACCTGCTGGTTGTTGACCGAAGTGATCTTCTCGCCTTCCTTTACGCCCTTGTCGGCGGCATCGGAGTCGGGATCGACAGCGGTGATCGCAACGCCCTTGCCATCGTCGGAGGGGCCGACGGTGAGACCGAGGTCAGCCAAAGCCTTCTCGGAGGATGGCTGCTGCGGCTGGCTCGGCTGCGAGTCGTCGTTCGAGGCCTGGTTCTGATCGGCGGGCAGGGTTCCGAGCTCGACGGTAACCGACTGCGACTTGCCGCCGCGCCAAAGGGTGACTTCAACCTTACTGCCCGGCTGCATGGCACCGATGCGACGAGCCAGATCACGCGGATCCTTCACCGGATCGCCATTGACGGCGGTGACGACGTCGCCGTTCTTGATGCCTGCCTTCTGGCCGGGCGAGCCATCCTGCGGAGAGACGACCAGCGCGCCGCTCGCTTCGGAAAGACCGAGCGATTCGGCGATATCCTTGGTGACGGGCTGGATCTGTACGCCGAGCCATCCGCGCGAGACCGTGCCGGTCTTAATCAGGTCGGTGACGACATCCTTGGCGGTCGTTGCCGGAATTGCGAAGGCGATGCCGACGCTACCACCAGACTGCGAGAAGATGGCGGTGTTGATGCCGACCACCTGGCCGTTCAGGTTGAAGGTCGGGCCGCCGGAATTGCCCTTGTTCACCGGCGCGTCGATCTGAATGTAATCGTCATAAGGGCCGGAATGGATATCACGGCCACGGGCCGAAACGATACCTGCGGTCACGGTGCCACCGAGACCGAACGGGTTGCCGACAGCCACCACCCAATCGCCCACACGGACCTTGGAGTCATCGGCCCAACCGACATAGGTGAATTTCTTGCCCTTGGGATCGACCTTCAGCACGGCGAGATCGGTGCGGGAATCCTTGCCGACCAGCTTGGCATCGAGTTCGGTGCCGTCATTGAGGACAACGACGAAGGCCGCACCGTCGGAAACGACGTGATTGTTGGTGACGATGTAGCCGTCCTCGGAGACGAAGAAGCCGGACCCCTGAGCGACCGGACGCAGATGGCCCTTGTTGTCCTCGGAATTCTTCTGCTGGTTCTGGCCCTTCTGCTGGCCGTGGCCCTGCTGCTGTTCGAACTGGCGGAAGAACTTCTTCAGCGGATGATCGTCCGGAAGGTCGTCGAAACCACGGCCGAGACCGAAGGAATCGTCTTCCTCGGCAACCGGATTGATGCGGGATTCGACGCGAACCGAAACGACGGCCGGCGATACGGCGTCTACCACGTTTGCGAAGCTCGGGACCTGGGGAGCCTGGACGTTGACGGCATCAGCATAGGAACGGCTGACTTCGGCGGGGACCCCCGTGGCCAGAGCAGCAACAGCGAGGCCGGCGACGACAGAAGCCTTCATAGCGGTGCTACGGGACAAAGTGTCCTTGATATTCCTGAACATATGCGAGTTACCTTCTCTTCTCTCGTCAGATTTCCACCGGAGGGAACCGGCTATGTGCATCATGATAATGATATAGGGCGCGGCACCTTACAGCGAACTGTCCGCCCCATGAAAAATTCGTAATGTAAGGAAATGATCGCAACCACGTGAAGGGAGACGACACCCACGTCACTTTCCCAAGATCTCATTCAGCTCGGCTTCCTCTTCTGCATTCAGAGGCTGACCTGTAGGCTTTCCGGCGCGGCGGCGCGCGTAGACGGCAAGAGCCACTGCACCTGCCACGAACAGCGCCACCGGCGCTCCCCAGAGGATGAAGGTCTTTTCACTGAAGCGGGGCTTGAGCAGCACGAATTCGCCGTAGCGGGAGACGATATAGTCGAGCACCTGCCGATCGGTGTCGCCATCGGTCAGGCGCTTGCGCACGAGCAGGCGCAGGTCACGGGCAAGATCGGCATTGGAGTCATCGATGGACTGGTTCTGGCAGACCATGCAGCGCAATTCGGCCGAAATCGTGCGCGCCCGCGCCTCGAGGGCCGGATCGGACAGAACCTCGTCCGGATTGACCGCAAAGGCCGGCAGCGGGGCCATGAGCGCTGCAAGGCAGAGGAACAGCCGGATCGGGGCCGACAGCCGCTCTACCCAGGCGAAAGGAGATTTGATCCGCCCGCTCATTCTGCCGGTTCCACTGCCGGGTGAACCGGCTTCGCCTTGCGGCTCGGCGCGCCGACGCGCAGGCGACGGTCGCTCAGCGACACGAAGCCGCCGATCGCCATGACGATCGCTCCCATCCAGATGCAGATGATGAACGGCTTCCACCAGATGCGCACGACCATGGCGCCATCCTTGCCGGCCTCGCCGATCGAAACATAGAGCTGGCTGAGTCCGAGCGTGAGAATGCCGGCTTCGGTGGTCGCGGCACGGCTTGCGGTGAAGACGCGCTTGGAAGACGACACTTCGGCAACGGCGACGCCGCCGCGGCTGACCGTGAAACGGGCGCGATCCTCCGTAAAATTGGGACCGGCGCCGGGCTGCATGCCGTCGAAGCGCAGGCTGTAGCCGCCGAGCTCTGCCGTCTCGCCCGGCTTCATGCTGGTGATGTTCTCGCCTTGGAATGTCGTCACCGCGATAATGCCGAGCACGGTGACGCCGAGACCGGCATGCGCAAGCGCCGTACCGAACGCGGAGCGCGGCAGGCCGCTCAGGCGGCGCAAGGCTATGTTCGCAGCCACCTTGCCGATACCGGCGCGATACCAGAGATCGGCCAAAGCGCCGAAGATCAGGAAGAAGCCGGCTGCAAGGCCGAGAACGGCAAGCACGGGGCCGCCATGCCTGACATAGAACAGAACCAGGCCGGCCAGGAAGGCGAGGCCCGCCACGACATAGAGCCGCTGCAGCGCGCCGAGCAGGTC
>JBCNPI010000475.1:0-3821 GCA_039593415.1 Rhizobium sp.
ATCAAGGGTGACGGCCGGCATTTCGTGCCGCTCGACGCCTGCATCGAAACCATGCGCCAGACCGGTCACGACATGAGCGAGAAATACAAGGAAACCTCGACCGGCGGCCTCGCGGTGAATGTCGTTGAATGCTGAGTGTGGACGCCTGATCTAAAAGCTTGACGCTGCCGGCCAAAAGGACTTCAACGGCACCTATGGCTTTGCATCTCATCAAATTGTGCGTCGGCGCGGATTCGATCGAGGATCTGCGCGAATGGGTGTCCGAGCGGGCGATGAACGCCATCGCCGCCGGGTTGGAGCCACATACGACCCATACGACGCGCATGGTGCCAAAACGGGTGGAAGAACTGCTGGACGGCGGCTCGCTCTATTGGGTGATCAAGGGGCAGGTGCAGGCAAGGCAAAAATTACTTGGCATCGAGACCTTCACCGACGCGGACGGCATTCACCGCTGCCGGCTTATTCTCGACCCGAGCGTTGTCGAGACGACAGGGCAGCCGAAGCGGCCGTTTCAGGGCTGGCGATACCTGCCGCAGGACGACGTGCCGCGCGACCTCGACAGCCTGGGTGCCGCGGCGGAGTTGCCCGCCGATCTGCGGCGGGAACTTTCCGAACTCGGTTTGCTTTAGAGTGGCAGCATAAAGCAATTTAGCTTTTGCGAAACATCTGAGCAGCTTATCATAGTATTTTCACCCAATTTCAGAGGGAAAACCACTGCGCGATTTTCTCTCGATCGCATCAACGCAGCCGCATCATTATCGGCGCACGGCCTGTCGGGGCCGTGATATGCAGATGAATGTGCGCTTCGGGCTGCGAATAACGCCATGCACGCGCACCATGGCAAAGCAGTATGCCGATCAGATCTTTTGTCTTGTGGCGCGCGCGCGAACGGCTGAGGCCCAGGTCCGCCAGCCGCATTGCTGCTTCATGCAGCGGATGAAGAGCGAAGCTCTTCGGTTTCATCTTGCCCCCGCCATCGAGCGAGAAACCGGGAAAGTTCTCGTTCATTGCCATTTCAAAACCCCGTACACGTTACAAACTCAGGGCCGGCCCGTTTGACATTCGGTGCCGGAAAGCCGGGCGCCTTCGAGCAAGGCGCGACCGGTACTCAGATTAAGCCTCGCCGAATAGCTTGGCTGCATTCTATTCCATGCTCGCCCAGCATTTCACGCCGGCTCGCTTGAGCGCCTTGCAGGCATTGATCGCCTCACTTTGATCTTCGAAGCCGCCGAAACGGGCGCGATAACCGCCATCGAAGGCGACTGCATAGGGCTTGGCCGAACGCAGGGCTCTGCCGCCCTTGTTCTTGGCCGTATCGAGCAGATCAGTTGCGCCATCCTTGCTGGAGGCAACACCGATCTGAACAATCCAGCCAGCCGGCTCGCGCCCAGCCTTCTCGGCTTTTTCGGACTTCCCAGCCCGCTCCAGCTTGACGAGTTTCGCATCGCTCTTGGTCGTCGATGCCGTCGTTAGGGTGTCAACTTCGTCCTCATCGGCATCATCGGAAGAGGCAGCCGATGCGGTTTCGTCATATGCGGGCCGCTTCACGGGTTCCGGCTTTGCCGAAAGCAATGGATTGGACGAAGAGGATTGCGGCGTCACTGCTGCGAAGGCTGCCGCGCTGGAAGGGCTGAAATCAGCGACTTCGGTTGCCCCATTATTCTTGATCTTTGCACGGCTGATATCCACCATGCGCGCGCTGGCTGCCTGCACATTGGGCGATGCGGATGGCGCCTGTGCAATCACATCGGAAGGAATATGCTTCGTCGATGCCTTGGGCAAATATTCGGCGATCAGCTTGCGCATCTGATTGTCACGAGCCGGCGTCGAAGCACCGCCAAGGACGACACCCACGATGGAGCGACCATCGATTTTAACCGAGGTCGCCAGATTATAGCCGGCAGCACGCGTATAACCTGTCTTGATGCCATCGACACCGCGTACCGAACCGAGCAGATGGTTATGGCCCGGTATGATGCGATTGCCGAGTTTGAAGCTCGTCTCGGAAAAGAAGCCGTAATATTGTGGGAAATGCTCACGCAGGGCGATACCGAGGCGAGCCTGGTCGCGCGCCGTCGTCATTTGCGCCGTGTTCGGCAGGCCGTTGGGATTGCGGTAGGTCGTGCGCGTCATGCCGAGTGCTCGCGCCTTGTCGTTCATCATACGGGCAAAATCCTCTTCCGAGCCGCCGAGCATTTCGCCAAGCGCCATTGCGGCATCGTTGGCGGACTTGGTGACAATACCGAGGATCGCCTCGCGAACGGTCACGGAACGTCCGGCACCGATACCGAGTTTCGTCGGCGCCTGAGCGGCGGCATTCCTGGAAAACACGACGGGCGTATCGAGAGTGATGCGTCCGGCCTCAAGCGCCTCGAAGGTCAGATAGACCGTCATCATCTTGGTCAGCGAGGCGGGGTAGTGCAGCGTGTCGGCATTTTCGCTGTAGAGGACATTGCCCGTGTTGGCATCGATGACGATGCCGGCATATTTCGGGCCGGCAGCGTTCGCATCGATGACGGTCACTGCGACCGTCGCCGTCGCGATCGAAAAACCAATAATCGCTCTCGCCAGAATCTTACCGGTTTGAGACGACGAAACGGAAAGAATGGATCTGGACACTAAATCACTCTCTGCTTGCATTTACATTCTCGATTATCGGGCCGCCGCCTCCATGAACGGCCATTCCGTTCGACAGTAGAGGCTTAGCGTTACCAATCGGTTTATGATGAACAGTTGGTTTCAGGTTTCTGCGTCATTTTAGCGGCCGCCCGCAGCCGTCGGCGCCGGCCCGGCATTGTCCGCAAGGCGCGTCTCTACGAAATTCTGGACGGCGGCATCCATGGCGCGCCAATCTCCCAGTTGGTTGCTGGAAAAGCGGTAGAGAACGCTCAAATCCTTGCCGGCCTTGACGTCCCTCTGACAATCGCCGCTGGTTGCCGCTGCCGGCGAAGAGGGAAGGAGGCAGCGCACCACGTAATCCGGCTCGCCCGGCCGTTGCGCCGTCAGGAGAATTTCGTCGTTATAGCCGGCATCCGCGCGCAGCCGATGCGCTGTCAGGCCGAACGGACCAGCATAGGCGGCCCCATCCATCAATTGCGAATAGATCGGTTCAAGCCGGCCGGACATATCGCGGGACATCGTGCTCTGACTGATTTGAAGGAAGATCAGCGAGGATGATTGCGAGATATCGTCGAAACGCATCCGATCTGCCTCGCTATAGCCCTGCATCTGGGGCCAGGTCAGATAGAGATCCACGCGCTCAGCCGTGCCATCCATGCGCTCGCTGGGAAAGCGGATGGTGTTTGCGGCTAGACGCATCGTGTCTTCGCCAATCGTGACGGAAATGGGCTTGGTATCGGTCGTGTGGCCCGCCAGCGAAATCTTATCGCCAAGCCAATGGCCGCCGATGGATATGGCGACGGTGAGGGCTGCCAGCACGGCAACGTCAGCGGTAAGCCGATAGACAAAGCCGCTCGATATCAGCGGTTTTTCCTCGATGATCGCGGCGGATGACAGATGAGGAGCCATACTCTTGCCTTCATTTCCTTCCGCTCCGGTCGCCATCGTCAATGGCGAATTCGCGCGGCATCTGACTTTTTGAGTCTTGCTGGAAATGATGATTGGCGCCGCGATGGTTAATCGACGGTTAAATATGCATCGCAACCCATGCTAACCGCACACATAATTCTCAGGAGGTTTCCCCTTCTTGCCCAAGGGATGGCCGCACAACGAGAAAGAGCCGTTCCCGGGACAGTGGGAACGGCTCAGAGGCACCGGCCTGGACAGAAATCAGGGGACGAGACCGGGCCTCTGACTTTGAT
>JBCNPI010000476.1:0-3814 GCA_039593415.1 Rhizobium sp.
TGCATATCTGCGCGAGATAGGCTTCGGCCTCGACCTTGGTCTTGCGCTTGTCGAGGAAGAGCGCCGCTTCTCCTTCCGCATAAATGATGGCGCGGGCCAAGGGGTGCGGCGTGTGCGGCACGTCGCTGCCGCGGATATTGAAGATCCAGGCGACCGAAGATGGATCGGTAATCAGCGCCGCCTTGAAATCCTTCTCCCTGAGGCCGTTTGCAATCGTCGCAAGCTTGTCCTTGGCGAGGACGCCGGCCTGGGCGATATCCTGAATGATAACGCTGCCCAGCGGCTCGGGCGGGCGGTCCGTCCAGAGCCTGTCGAGCGGATTGTGGGGCAGGAAGACGAGCTTGCCGTCGATCTCAGCCAACGCCTTCTCCAGACGGCGTACTTCGGCGCCCGTATGCAGCCAGGGATCGATGCCGAGCCGGAAACCTTTCTTCGCGTGACGCGGCAGCCAGACATGCGGCGGCTCGTTCACCAGATCGCCTCCGGTGAAGACGCTTCGGTCCACCTGCTCTGCAAGCTGGGTCACATAACGGCCGTCCACAAAAACCACGGCCTGGGAGTGTGTGATAAGCGCAACACCTGCCGATCCCGTGAAGCCCGTGAGCCATGCGAGACGCTCCGAGCACGTGGGCACGTACTCGCCTTGATACTCGTCAGCCCGCGGCACGAGGAAGCCGTCAACGCCGAGATCGCCGAAGGCAGCACGCAAACCGGCAACACGCTCGCGACCGAATTGCGGGGTGGAAGTGACGTCGAAAGACTGAAACATGAGCTGATCCGGTAGTAGTGGAGAATTCGTGAAACTGAATATTGCCAGTATGTTAGAGCATCGCGGTCGGAAGTGCGACGTGATTTTCAATCCCTGAGACGATATGCGTGATTACTCCAACATCTCGCCACAGGAGAGCAGCCTATTCCTCTTTGGCTGTTAACGAATCCGCCCATTTCGTGAGCACGCGGTCCGAATATGACAACTTCACGGCACAAAGCATGCATCTCATGCATAGCTCCCATGAAGCTGCCCCCCTGCCACGCCGGCCGGCGAGTCGCTATATCCGCCGCATCAAACGGGTTCACGAAGAACCAGCTCAAAACCAAGGACTTAAGACAATGCCTATCTCTCGCTCCGCATATGTTAGCCCGGCGCTGGCTGGCGAGCGTCGCACCGTACGCCATTCCGTCGGCTCGCTTCGTCAGCTCGAAGTCGAAACCGCAAAGGCAATCGGTGCCAGCCGCGGCGGCCGCCGCTAAGAAGTTTACGATCTACGCGTTCCAAATCGACTGCAATCCGGTTCTCCTCCTCCCTCTCGGATTGCGATCGGAACGCTTAGAGCCCGCTTGAGCCCTCCTCCTCCACACGCTCGCGGGCAAGATCGGCGAAAACCGATCTGAAGGCGGTGCTTCGGCACCGCCTTTTTTATTTTTGCAATCATAAATGCAGGAAGTGACCAGCTTCAGGGCCGGTCGAGATGGATAGTGACCCAGCCGTTACGCCAGATCGTGCGCACATGCCGCAAGTGCGCGCCGTTATAGGCGGCCAGAACCTTCCAGCGCTGCTCGGCGAGGATACCCGAAAGAATGACCGAACCGCCCGGTGCCAGATGTGCCACAAGCTGCGGCGCCATCTTAATGAGCGGGCGCGCCAGAATATTGGCGATGATGAGATCGAACGGTCCATGACGGGAAAAGGCCCTGGAATGGAACCCCGGAGCCGTCTCCAGCGTGACACCCGAGGCGATGCCGTTGCTGCGGACATTCTCCCGGGCGACACGTACCGCGATCGGATCGATGTCGGTTGCCAGAACCGGAATATTGCGCAGCTTGCGCACGGCGATCGCCAGCACGCCGCTGCCCGTACCCAGATCGAGCGCATTGCGCACGCGGCGGCTCGCGACAACCTTCTCGATCGTCTCCAGGCAGCCCGCAGTCGTCCCATGGTGACCGGTGCCGAAGGCCTGCCCGGCTTCGATTTCGATGGCGATGTCGCTGGGACCAACCTTGTCGCGGTCATGCGAGCCGTGCACGAGGAAACGGCCTGCACGCACCGGCTTCAACCCTTCCAGCGACTTGGCGATCCAATCGATATCGGGAAGAACTTCCTTCTGAATGACGAGATCGGCGAAGACGGGCTTCAGGAGCGCTTCGAAGCGACCGCGAACCTCGTCCTCATCCACAGCATAGAGATAGATCGACGCTTCCCAGACATCGTTCTTCTCGTCGATCTCAGTTGTTGCGATCGGTAATTCTTCGTCTTCGAAAACCGGCGTCATCAGGTCCAGAACCTGCCCGGCCTTATTCTCGGTCGTCGTCACATAAAGGCGGATTTCACTCAACTCGTCGCTCTTTCTCGTTCTTACTCGGCCCAGTCGATCCAAGGCGGTTTCGGCGTGTCGTAGCCGGACACACCCCGAAGCAATTGCCGGCGGAACGGACCGAAGCGCAGCAATAGAGGCGCAAGGAAATTACGCGCCGCAACTGCCAGCGGGTTTTGCATCGTTATCAATCGTGTCAAGCCGTAGGTCTGCTTCAAAACCTGCTTTACGGCGGGAATTCTCAAGGCCGAATACTCCTGTTCGCGGCCTTCCGCAATGAGCCAGGCAAGCCAGCAGGCATCTTCGATGCCGAGATTCATGCCGCGCGCGCCGGCCGGCGAGTGAATATGCGCAGCATCGCCCGCAAGAAAGACATTGCCCTTGGCCATGGGCTCGACATGCCGGAAATTGATGCGGAACTGCGAGGCCCAGGTCTTTTCGGCAATGGCGGCCGGATGAACGATCCGGCTTTCGAAATCCTCCAGCGTCGAAATATAGCGAATGACGTCGGCCGTGACAGGCAGGCGCCCAACCATGCCGGGATCGAAGAGCGATATCTCGCCGAAATGCGTATCGACCGGCTCCGCATAGCGGAAATCGGCAAGATAGAAATAAGCCTCCAGTACCTCACCCGGGAAGCCGGCGCCGAGTGCCTTGCGCACCGCAGAATGAGCGCCATCGGCACCGATCAATATGTCCGGCCGCACTGTTTCCGACGTACCGTCAGCCCGGCGCAGCGTGACCTCCGGCTTTCGAGCGTCCGACATGGCTTCCGCAACCACGGCCGTCTGCCATTCAGGCGAGATGCCATAGGCCGAAAGCGCCTCCATCAGCAGACGCTCGGTACTCCCCTGCGGCAGGGCGCAAATAGCGCTGAAGCGGCCCTTCACCTCTCGAGTATCCAGCTGGAGCAGAATTTTCTTATCCGCGCGGACGCGAAAGCGCTCGATCGGCTGGGCAGCAGCGAGGATGTGGTTTGCAACGCCGGAAGGAGAAAGCAGCGTCAGCGTGCGGGCGTTGACGCCCAGCGCGCGACTCTCTTCCATCGGTGTCGGTCCAGTACCCTCATCGATGATACGTGGCGAGAAGCCGCGACGGGCGAGCTCGATAGCAGCGGTAAGACCAACCGGCCCAGCCCCCGCGATCAGAATGGATCTGGATTTTCCCTGTCCGCCAATCCTGTCGCTCATACAGCCCCTACCCCTTCTTGATCAGGTTCTCCAGCTTCTTCACCGCGACGTCCGGATTCTCTTCATACGCGATGGTCCCGGCGAAACGACCTGCCGAATCCAGCAGGAAGACGGAAGCCGTGTGGTCCATCGTGTAGTCGCCGTTCGGCTGCTTTTCGTCCACCGGCACCTTCTTGGCAAAAACACGGAATCCCTTGACCATGTCCATCACCTTGACAGGATCGCCGGAAATGCCCGTGATACGCTTGGATACGTTGGAAACATATTGGTCCATGATCGCAGGCGTGTCACGCTCGGGATCGACGGTTACGA
>JBCNPI010000477.1:0-3790 GCA_039593415.1 Rhizobium sp.
TACTGGAGGATGGCGACGTAACGCTGGTGCCCAAGGGGTACCACCCCTGCGCCGCCTGCCACGGCTACGATCTCTACTATCTCAATGTCATGGCCGGCCCGAAACGCATCTGGAAATTCCACAATGCCGTGGAGCATGAATGGCTGCTCAAGGGCTGAGATAAGCACTCAACGAAAAGGCCGCGCCCGAAAGCACGGCCTTTTCCACTTCATGCGGGCAGCAGGCCGTAGCGCCATTTCCGATCCCTGGCGTTGCGCGACAGCACCAGCCAGGTGAGCAGGATCATCGCCGCTTCCGAGAAGATGGGCGTCATCCAGATTCCGCGTTCACCGAAGATGAACGGCAAGATGAATGTCAGCGGCACGGTGAACAGATAGGTCCGGGACAGACCGAAAATCGCGCCGCGCGTCGCATCGCCGATCGACTGGAAATAGGACGACAGGATGACCGCCTGCCCGAAGAGGAAATAGGCGCCGATCGTCCAGGGCAGGATACGGCCGACTTCATCGACAATCACGGGATCGGCGACGAAGATTCCGCCCAGATGTGCCGCCAGCAGTTCGACGACGAGCTCGACGGACGCGCAGTAGATCAGGGCCGAGATCATGGCGATAACAACGCTATGGCCGACGCGGGCGGGAAGCGCAGCACCGTGATTGTGACCCGATATGGTTTGCAGAGCGATGCTCAAGCCGAGAAGCGGCAGATAGGCCAAGGTCATCACCCGTGTGACGATGCCATAAGCGCCGACGGTTGCGACATAGTTCCCCTCATGCCAGATCGACAGGTTGAAGAGGATCGCGGCCGAGCTCAGCGAAACCCCGATGAAACCGAGACTCATCGGCGCGCCGAACGCAAAGATGCCGCGCCACTCGCGAAGATGCAGCCCCATATCGACCGACAGCGCGCCGAAGCGACGCAGGCGATATGAGAAGATGACCGCCAGGCAGATGAATTGGGCCAGGATCGAGCCTCCGGCGGAGCCGACCACGCCCCAATGGGCAACAGCCATCAGCAGCCAGTTTGCAAGCATATTGAGCAGCGTGGAGGCAATCGTCACGAGTGTCATGAAGCCGAGCTTGCCGTCGCAGCGCAGCCCATCGACATGCAGCGAGAGCAAAAAGCTGACCGGCGCGAAGGCGACCATGATGCCCAGGAAGGCTTCGGCGCTTTGGGCGACATCGGCGTTTCCGCCCGCGGCAACGGCGATAAGCCGCCGCCCTGCGAGCCAATAGACGAGATTGATGACAAGTACGACGGCGATCGCCAGCCCATGTGCGCCGGTGAATACCGCTCGTGCCCCGATACGATCTCCAGCCCCGAGGCGGCGTGCGAGAATGCTCGCCATACCGTTCGAAACCAGCGTCTGGAGCGCAATCAGAAGCATGAGCGCCGGAAAGATGAGGCTGACCGCCGACAGCGCATCGGCCCCGACGTAAGCGCCAAGGAAATAGGCGTCGATAACGGCAAAGAGGCCGTTGACTGTCGTTATGACGACAATCGGCGCGGCGGTTTTGGCAAAGACGCCGGGCAGCCAGCCGGTGAGGAACATATTGTTTTCGAGAGTGTGCGTCATGGGGAATCCGGAAGAGAATGCTGGCCATCGGCAAAGATAGCGGCCTGACGATGAAAGATGAAGTCAGATGTCGAGAACCAGATGGGGCACGCCGTTCGACGTTCTGCGCGGCGAAATGCCGTCGGCATCGACCTGCGCATTGATGCGCTGGCGGAACGCCGAGAAGCTCTCGAATTCCACCACATCGACCGGTTCGTCAAAATGAATGGTGATCCGGTAGAGCCCGCCGGATTGCGCCGACATCGCAAGAACCTTGCCGGTGAACGGCTTGTTCAGATAACGCCCGCGCACAGCGGAGCCGACATTAAAGGGCGCATCCGGCCCGTCATTCGGTTTTGCCGCCAGCGCCGACAGCGTGTTCCAGTCGCGTAGCCCATGTTGTTTGGCGATCAGCTCCAGTGCCGTGCTATGGCTCATGTCGTCGCCGCGCTCGGCCATGGCCTGGCGCAGACGCCGGGCCTGAGTCTTCAGTTCATCTATGGACGGATACGTCGTCATAGGATCAGCCTTTGCTAAGGCACGCACTTACGACCGTAAAACGGAGCTCGCATTACCGTCAGTCAGCATGCCCTATATGGCTGTGACCAGGAGCAGCGAGGACTTCACCTTGGATTTCCATCCGCGAGCGGCAGGCGCCTCGAACCGAGCATCCGTATGATCGAAGCTGATCCCAGTGTCAAGATGCGCTCAAATCGGCACAAAAGACCAACCCGTTAAAATTCTATCTATGGAATTGACGCTTCCGCAAAATCTCCGTGCAAGGTTCATGCTGTAACCGAGATGAATTCGGTCTGTTCTTCACAGGGAATGACAATGCTTCGCGCAACCCATCTGGCGAAAGTCAAATCCGAAGTCTACGAACGCAGCTGGGAACGCTTTTACGTCCAGAGGCCGGCGCGCCTCGTGGCAGTCCGTCCCTGTCTCACCGGCATCTCCGTACGCAGCGCCGAGATCATCGACATTTCGCGCGGCGGCGCCAGTTTCATCGTCGGCACGACCGTCGGCCTGCCGAGCCACTATTACCTGAACATCCTCGGCCTTGCCTATCGCATCGCCTGCGCCGAGGTCAGCCGCATCGACAACCGTGTCCACGTCCGCTTCATCAATCTGATCGAACCGGAGACGCTGCGCCGCGTCGTGCGCGCAGATTTCATGATCGGCAATGTCGAAGCGCTGGCTGCGCGCGGCAGGAGGCAGCCGGTATAAATTCAGTGAGACCTGGAAGTGCGGCGGACGGCTGCGGCCGGCCTGTTGCCAGCGTCTCCTTTTATAAGGGCAAGCGCAGCTTGCCTGTTGAGATCTGACGTATGAGATCGGTGAAAAGGTTGCATTCCACAACCATGACTCGTTGTTCCAACGAAAGTACGTCATCGTCAGGATAGATTTGGACGGTCATTGTAACCACCGTTCGTCCGTGGTCATACTCTCCATCGACAAGGTGGATCGTTGCGCCTGTTTCTGTCTCTCGATTGCCGAGCACGGCTTGGTGAACTTTTCGCCCGTACATTCCCGATCCGCCGTATTTGGGCAGCAACCCCGGATGAACATTCAATATTCGCCTATCAAATGCGGCCAGCGTAAGCGGGCCAAGTTTCTTGAGATAGCCAGATAAGACGACGATTTCAGCGCCATGGGCGACTAACGTGTCTCGAAGCTGTTTGTCGGCGTCAGCCTCTCTATCCTTCGTCGGAATATGAAGCGAGGGGATACCGTATGTCTCAGCGTAGGCTAACGCCGCGGACGAAGCCTTATTGCTGATCAGCACAACGGCCGCAGCGTTCAGTGTGTTCGCTCGGATGGCCTCATTGACCGCCCGAAATGAGGTTCCGTTGTTTGATGCAAGGAACGCTATTGCGAGCTTATCCATAAGAGACCTCGTCAATCGATGCTATCGCGACAACCGAGCCTCTCTTTAATGATAATTGGCCAAGATTTTCAATGACTGCAAATGATGCAATACGAAGGCGGTGCCCTTCCACCCTTGCAACCACCTGCCGAGCGCCTATTCTGCGGCACCCTGCAACCGAATTCGGGAAACAAAGCCAGCATGTCCGCCTTCTCGCGCTTCACCCCGCTGATCAGCGCCCTTCCCTCCACCGTGCCCTTCGTCGGCCCCGAAGCGCTGGAGCGTCAGCGCGGGTTGACGGTCCGAGCCCGTATCGGCGCCAATGAAAACGGTTTTGGGCCTGCCCCTTCCGTCATAGCGGCCATGCG
>JBCNPI010000478.1:0-3789 GCA_039593415.1 Rhizobium sp.
CGCGGCCGGTGAGGAGGCCGAAAGCGAAGCGGTCGACTACTATCGCTTTACTTCGGATCTGAAGCGTCATCTCGACGGCGCCCAGCGGCTCGAACTGCTGGGTATCCTCTGGGATATCGTCTATGCCGATGGCGAGCGCAGCGAGATGGAGGACCACGCCATCTGGCGCATCGCCGACCTCATGGGTATTTCCGATCGTGAGCGCATCATGAAGCGTCAGGAAGCAGCCGCCCGCGCACCGGGTTTCAGGCTGGAGACCGGCAATGATGATTGAAGCGCCGAAAAGCGCAGGCAGACCCATTTTGATCGTGCTCCACCAGGAGCGCTCCAGCCCGGGTCGCGTGGGCCAGATGCTGCTGGATAAAGGCTTCGATCTCGACATTCGTCGCCCGGTGCTTGGCGACCGCCTGCCTTCGACGCTCGAAGCGCATGCGGGCGCAGTCATCTTCGGCGGCCCGATGAGCGCCAACGATCCGGACGAGTTCGTCCGGATGGAGACCGAATGGCTGAAGGTTCCGCTGAAAGAAAACCGGCCCTATCTCGGCATCTGCCTTGGTGCGCAGCTGCTCGCCCGCCATCTCGGCGCCAAGGTGAAGGCACGCGATGACGGCAAGACCGAAATCGGCTGGTATGCGCTGCAGCCGACGGAAAAAGGCCGGCTGCTGATGCGCTGGCCGCAGATGGTCTATCATTTCCACCGCGAGGGCTTCGAGCTGCCGCACGGTGCGGATCTGCTGGCAACGGCCGAGACCTATCCCAACCAGGCCTATCGCTACGGCGCCAATGCCTGGGGCCTGCAGTTCCATGCCGAGCTTACCCGCGCCATGATGCAGCGCTGGGTGGTGCATGGCGAACATCGCTTCTGCATGCCGAATGCCCAGCAGGGCCGCGAGCATCTGGAAGGCCGCATGATCTTCGACGCCGCACTCAAGGCCTGGCTGTCGGAATTCCTCGATCTCATCTTCGAGGGCAAGCAGGCGATGGCGGCCTGAAACAAGCCGGACGGCCTCTACGAAAGCGCGCGATCGAATTCAGTGAGGCGTCGCGAACTGCCCCCCGCATAGCGGCGCCCTCGGCTTCATGCTTGCGAAGCGCCGAAAACGAACTGTATCGGTCCGGCTGCCTTGTCACTCGCACTCCTCAACCGGCTGCTGCCCGCCCTTGGGCGCATTCAGGCTGCCGATCGAGCAACGCTGCGGCAAACACCTTGGCTTCGGGAACAACGCGGAACGGCACTTACGACGCGGCAGTCGGCGCAAGTGCAAAACGGGCCTTTTAAACATGATTCAACATGCTTCGGAGCATGGGACTTGCCCGTTTAGTCGCCAGTGTCTACATGTCTGTCAACCGCGAATTGGAGACGGACATGCTCGCCTTATTTCAAACCATTGATCTGGCTTTGAATCTTTATACCTGGATATTGATCGCCAGCGCCATCTTTTCCTGGCTTTATGCATTCAACGTCATCAATTCGAGCAATCAATTCGTCAGTTCCGTCGGCAACTTCCTTTATGCGGTCACCGAGCCGGCTCTTCGGCCGATCCGCCGCATTCTGCCTGACCTCGGTGGAATCGACATTTCGCCGGTCATCCTGCTCTTGATTATCTTCTTCATCCGCTCGCTGATGTGGAATTCGATCGTCCCCATGTTCCTGCGGTGAACAAGGCCTGGCAAGCCTTTCCGGATCATGTCAGGCTTTCCGTGCGGCTCACGCCCAATGGCGGGCGTGACGCGATCGATGGCCTCGAAGCCGATAGCGACGGCGAATGCTATCTGAAGGCGCGCGTTTCAGTGGCGCCGGAAAAGGGCAAGGCCAACAAGGCGCTGATCGCCCTGCTTTCAAAGAACCTCGGCATTCCCAAATCCACGTTTACCTTGGTGAGCGGCGACACGGCGCGCAAAAAAATCCTCCGGATCGAGGGCGAACCGGAGGATTTGATGGAGAAATTAAAGCTTATTGCGAAGGGCTGATCAGGCCTTTTCCTTCTTGGCGCGGGCGATGGCTTCGATGATCAGTTCGCCGGCTTCCTTGGAGCCGCCCCAACCAAAGATCTTCACCCACTTGCCGGGCTCGAGATCCTTGTAGTGCTCGAAGAAGTGCTCGATCTGCTTCAGCGTGATCTCCGGCAGGTCGGTATATTCCTTGACCTTTTCGTAGCGCAGCGTCAGCTTCGGCGAGGGAACGGCAATGATCTTCTCGTCCTTGCCAGAATTGTCTTCCATCTTCAGCACGCCGATCGGGCGGACATTGATGACGCAGCCCGGGACCAGCGGACGGGTGCTGGCAATCAGAACATCGATCGGGTCACCGTCTTCGGAGAGCGTGTGCGGAACGAAGCCGTAATTGCCCGGGTAGGTCATCGGCGTGTAGAGGAAACGGTCGACGACCAGCGTGCCGGCCTCCTTGTCCATTTCGTACTTGATCGGATGACCGCCGACCGGCACTTCAACGATGACGTTGACGTCTTCGGGCGGGTTCTTGCCAATGGAAATCGCGTCGATACGCATGCTTGTCCCCTAAATAAGGATGGTTGCCGCCAGCCAAATAATAGGTTTCATGCCGCAACGCAACAACGCATCGGGAAACGGGGTGGATTTAGTTGCCGCTCACGGCCAGACGAAGCCGATCTTGCGCAGCTGCCGGTGATCGAAAGTTTCGATGCCCTCGCAGAAGTCCGCGCCGCCCTGGCCTCGGTAGAAGCGGTAGGCATTCTCGTTTTCCTCGAGGCACCAGACGACCAGACCCTTGCAGCCGAGCGACTTCAACAGCCTCCGCGCCTCGCCGAACAGCATGCGCCCGAGACCCAGGCCCTGATATTGCGGGCGCAGATAGAGTTCGTAGATTTCGCCTTCCTGCGGCAGCGCGCGAGCACGATTGAGGCCGAGTGTGGCATAGCCGGCAACCTCCCCGGCAACGTCCAGAACCAGAAGCGTCGCCGGCCCGCTGGTCGCCTTGCGCCACCAAGCTTCGCCGCGGCGCTCGATCATCTGGCCGAGCGCGCGATGCGGAATGATGCCGGCATAGGTATACTGCCACGACTGGCGGTGCACCTCCGAAATGGCCCGGGCATCATGGGGTTCTGCCCGCCGAACATCAATCGACAACGTCTTCATAACGTCTACTCTGGTCTCGCCAACGCGAATTAACCATCCTCATTCATAAAGATGGCAGATTTGCCCACAGGCTTTATCCGTGGACGATCAAAAAAAATTAACGACTTTTTAACCTTTAGGACAAGGGCTCAAAAACCGAACGCACAAATAAAAACCCCGGCACGATGGCCGGGGTCGAATGGTCCGTAGCGATACGGCTATCAGGCCAGACGGGCCTTCTCGAAGCGCTTGCGCTCGTTCGGATCGAGATACATCTTGCGCAGGCGGATCGACTTCGGGGTTACTTCCACCAGCTCATCGTCCTGGATCCAGGACAGCGCACGGTCGAGCGTCATGCGGATCGGCGGCGTCAGCTTCACGGCTTCGTCCTTGCCGGCGGCGCGGATGTTGGTGAGCTTCTTGCCCTTCAGCACGTTGACTTCGAGGTCGTTGTCGCGCGAGTGAATGCCGATGATCATGCCGGCATAGACCTTCTCGCCGGCATCGATGATCATCGGGCCGCGGTCTTCCAGGTTGAACAGGGCGTAGGCCACGGCTTCGCCGGCTTCGTTGGCGAGCAGCACGCCGTTCACACGGCCGCCGATTTCGCCCTTGTACGGCTGGTAGTCATGGAACAGACGGTTCATGACGGCCGTGCCGCGCGTGTCGGTCAGAAGTTCCGACTGATAGCCGATA
>JBCNPI010000479.1:0-3769 GCA_039593415.1 Rhizobium sp.
AAGCTTTTCCTTCAGGTCACCGCTGATCGAAACGGTCGCAATCGAGGTTTTCATTGTGTCATCCCGTTTACCTGGCGATTTCAACAAAGCCATTCGCGATCGCCGCCATGACCGTCCCGATCAGGGGCTCACGGCTAGACCGTCCGGTCGGCGTGCCCGACCGTAGCCGCAAAGCGCCGTGCATCCTTGCCGAGTCGGTCGATCGGCGTTCGGTAGGTCTCCGTTGCGGTTGCCGCGGAAACAGCGGCAATCAAGGCCGTTATCGACGTAAACACGGCAACCGGCACCCATCCCATGGGACCGTCGCCCATCAGCGCGGCGCTGATCGTCGGGGCAAAACCACCAAGTGCAAAGCCGATCTGGGTTCCGACGGCCATGCCGGAAAGTCGCACGCGAGTGTCGAACATTTCCGCATAGAGCGCCGGCCAGATGCCATTGGATGCGCTGTAGACAACACCCGAAAGCAGGATGCCGAGAACGAAGACGAGCGTGAGGTTATTCTGGCTGATTGCCCAGATGTAAGGCCAGATCAGTACCGCGCAGCTGACAGCGCCGAAGATAAACACAGGCTTGCGGCCAATGCGATCTGCCAGAATGGCCCAAGCGGGAATTGCGCCAAGCGCCGCGATATTGGCAAGCACCAGGACGGTCAGCATCGTCGAGCGATCGATATGCATCGTGTTGACGGCATAGGATAGCGTAAAGACGCTGAAGATCGTGCTGACGACGGAAATCAGTGCAGCAAAGATAATGCGCAGGACATCGGTCCAATAGTTGGTCAGCAGCGAGATCAAAGGCAGCTTCGCCACTTCGCCTTTCTTTGTCTCCTCAAGGAAGGCTGGCGTTTCCGCCAGCGTGCGCCGAACCCAGAAACCGATGACAACGACCACGAAACTCAGGAAAAAGGGAATGCGCCAGCCCCACGACAGCAATGCCGCCTCGTTGAGCGCTCCCAACGGAATGAAGACCAGGGTCGCAAGGATGAGGCCAGCCTGAGTTCCGCTCAGCGTAAAGCTGGTGAAAAAGGCACGCCGATTTTCAGGCGCATGCTCGAGCGTCATCGAGCTTGCTCCGGCCTGCTCGCCGGCAGCCGAAACGCCCTGCAGCAAACGCGCCAGAACCAGAAGAATCGGCGCCAGGACGCCAGCCTGGCCATAGGTCGGCAGGCAACCGATGATGAAGGTCGAAAATCCCATGAGAAGCAGCGTGAAAGTCAGCACTTTCTTGCGACCGAACCTGTCGCCGATATGTCCCAGGATTACCGCACCCAGTGGCCGCATGATGTAGGCGACGCCAAAGGTGGCAAAAGAAGCGATAGCCGCGGTTTGTGGATCTTCCGCTGAAAAGAATATTTTGGGGAAGATCAGCGCCGCTGCCGTCCCGTAGACAAAGAAGTCATAATATTCGACGGCACTTCCTAGCCAGCTCGCAAGAGCGGCGCGCTTAGGCGTCTTATGGTCTGTCGGCATTTTCATCATTGTTCCTCCCCAAAGCATCTCAATTACAAAGAAATGCTGCATCCGTGGGTGCCGAACCTCCGTCAGCACCCCTTCGCATGACATCCAAGCGTACCTTGGCGGTCACCGGCACTGCTCATGGCAGCACTCGTCACTCCTCTAACTAAATAATGTACGAACTAGTTCGTTTTGTAAAGTGCAGCGACTTGGTGGTTGTTCGACGCGCTTGCGCGGGCAAACCGAACGGCCTCGCAATTTCGTTCGCGGCAGGTTGCGGTTATAGTGATTTCGCATTGATTGAATTTGCGAGGATGAGGCTGAGCCGCAGGGATGAAACCGGCGCCGATAGTGTCGGCCGCAGCAACAAAAGACGTTGCTCGGCAAGCTAACAGGACAGGCGAGCGCCGAGTGTGGCGCCTGAAAAGCGCCGGGCAGATTGCCGATGAGCGTAATGCCGATCTGCATAAGGCGAAGCTAACGCATGGCCGGCAGAATATCCGCGGCGATCTCCTCCATGACCTCGCCGGGCGGCCTGCCCTGCGTGATGAGATTGAAGGCAACATGATGGATGCCGGCTTCACGCATCGCCGACAGGGCGGCGATCAGCCCTCGCCTGCCGCTCCTGGCGCCGAGATTAAGCTCCTCATAGGCTGCTTGGGAATTATCGAGCAGCTCCAAAACCATGGACTGGCCGAAACCGCGGAAATCGGCCGTAACTTTTGTCTGGGCATTATGCCAAAGCGCCAATCGATCCTTCTGGACGGATAGTGGCCGGTAGTAAGTCATCCATGCCGTCGCATGCCGGGCGATCCATTCGAGGGATTGCGACGACGACCCCACCGCCACCATCGGAACGGACCCTTGCTGCGGGCCTGGTCTTATGGCGAACTCGTTTCGCACGCGGCCGCTTTCGTCGATAACCTCCTGATTGGAGCGAAGGGCGGCAGCGAGGCGTTCCCAATGTGACTGAAAGAGTGCCTTGCGGTTTTCAACATCCTCTCCGAACATTTCGTATTCGCTTGGTCGGTCTCCAGAGCCGAGGCCGAGGACAAAGCGCCCTTTCGACAGGGAGGCCGTCGAAAGGGCGGCTTTAGCGATATGAAGGGGATGCCGCAAAGGCAGCACGATCGCACCCGTCGCCAACGCGATCTTGGACGTGGAACCCGCCAAAGCCCCGAGGAAAACCCAAGGATCGGCATGTCCGACCGGGTCGGGATAGCCTTGGCTGTTGAGGGGAACATCCCTCACCCATAGGGCATCGAAGCCCAATTTATCGGCTTGGGTTGCGACGCCGAGCTGTGTATCGAACTGAATGTCGGCTGCTGTTCTCGTCTGTGCCGGCAAGACGATGCCGAATGAAAGCCGAACTGGATGGAAAAGCACGTTACGCCCTGAAATCTGTTGCTCCGGCGAGGAGATAAGAACGTTTGCGTTTCAGAAAAAGGGCGGACCATGAGTTCCATGGCGATGGGGTGACATATTGAAAGGCATAGTCCGCCCCGCGGAGCGGACTACAAGTGTGCAGAAAATCCAGCCGATCCGCAGCCTAGCTCGCGGTGACGCACTGCTTGACGTAGTCGCGCAATGCCTTCTTCTGCAAGCCCTTGGCCGTGCCTTCATCATGGCAGGTCTTGCGCTTTGCTAGAACCGGGTATTTCTGCTGCAGGCAGCTTTTGACCGCATCCTTGCGTGCCTGCCCCTTGAGGCCCTGCCCTGTTGCGTCCTGCCGGCAGGCTTGTCGCGCCGTCTTGATTTCATCCTTCGTCGGCATGGCCGAAGACGGCGTCGAAGCGGAAGGAGTTGCGGCGGGAGCTGGCGTTGCGGTCGTCGCAGGTGCCGTCGTTTGCGCGAAGACCACGGTTGCGGAAGATAGGGCAAAGAGAGCGGCGGCGGTCGCAGTTAGCAGCTTGCTGGTCATGGGGCATATCCTTTTGCCTGAAGGCCATTCATGTTCAAGCCGCCGACATCATCACGAGGTCGGCGTCCTTCTTGAACGATGGTCGCCGGCATATCCGTCGCTTGGATCGCTAAAAAACTTCCCGCGAGCTCGCCATCGCCGTCAGTAGATGACGACGCCCCTGACGCTTTTTCCGGAGTGCATGAGGTCGAAGCCCTTGTTGATGTCTTCGAGCGGCATGGTGTGGGTGATCATCGGATCGATCTCGATCTTGCCTTCCATGTACCAGTCGACGATCTTGGGAACATCGGTGCGGCCGCGCGCCCCGCCGAAGGCCGTGCCCATCCACGAGCGGCCCGTCACCAGCTGGAACGGACGCGTCGAGATCTCCTGGCCTGCGCCGGCAACGCCGACG
>JBCNPI010000048.1:0-24524 GCA_039593415.1 Rhizobium sp.
CACGATTGGTCGGCTGACGCCAAATCTTTTGAGACATTCCTCAGCCTCGCATGGATTCACACCGTAAGATGTATCCCAAATTCTTGGCCATGTCGTCCAGGCAATGTGTAAGCCGGACATCGCTTACAATCAAAGGACTATTTTCACATATTCAACAGCGGTGGAAAGGGGCAGGGCTATATCAGCCTTCACAGCACCGTCGTTGATGACCCGGAGGGATTGCTTCTCTGGGTTGATGATGATGAGCCCATGACGAACATGGAGTTCTGGGATCTTTTCGACAATTGGACCTCCATAGCAATGGAAGACAATTAGGGACGTGGACTGGGCTAACTTGGCCAGACCTTCAATCTTTTGAGTGCTATGGCATTGAGCCTACCGAAATTTGGAATCTGCCACTGGGGTTCTACTTCGGAGCAGACTTGGTCGTTACCGGCAGACGCTATTGGTTCGAGTTCACAACAGCTCTGCAGTGGGGAGCTCACGTAACAAAATATGCACGAGGATATCTACCACCTATAAAGTGAGCCGCTTATGAACCGGAAAAAGCAAATTGAGCCCACCATTAGGGAGTGCATTGACTTAAACCAAACAGCCTCCGGCAAACCCGGCGCGGTTCAGGTCGCACCCGGCCTCGTTGTGCGATATCGAGAACGCGCGTTAACGCCGCCTGCCCACTTGCTTCCGCGGCATCCGCCCAACTTTTGTTTGCTCAGAATTCCCGTGGAACGTTTGAGACTGCGCTGGCAGGGATGATGTCGTCGTTCTGCCGGTTGATCAGGGCGCGGAATTCCGCTTCCGGGATGGCCGGGCTGAAGTAGTTGCCCTGGCTCAGTGAGCAGCCGGCCTTGATGATCATGTCGAGCTGGGTCGGCGTCTCGACGCCTTCCGCAATGGTCAGCATATTGAGATTGCGCGCAAGCGAGGCGATGGATAGGACGATGGCAATGCTGTCGGGCCGGCTCTCCAGGTCGCGCACGAAGCTGCGATCGATCTTGAGCTTGTCGAAAGGGAAGCGCTGCAGATAGCTCAGCGACGAATAGCCCGTGCCGAAATCGTCGAGCGCGATGGTTAAGCCAAGCGAACGCAGCCGGTTCAGCACCGCGAGATTGGCGGCATTGTCCTGCAGGAATACCGTCTCGGTGATTTCCAGCTCGAGCCGCCGCGCGTCGAATTCGGTAAGAGCAAGCACCCCCTTGACGGTATCGACAAGGTCCGCCTGACGGAACTGTACAGGGGAAAGATTGACAGAAACGCGCACGTCTCCGGGCCAGTTAAGAGCATCGCTGCAGGCTTGCCGCAATACCCATTCGCCGAGTGCGTCAATGAAGCCGGTCTCCTCGGCCAGCGGGATGAATTCGGCCGGCTGGATCAGCCCCCGTTCCGGATGTCGCCAGCGCACCAGTGCCTCGCAGGCGACGATCTTGCGGGTCTTGAGCGAAATCTGAGGCTGGTAATAGACCTCGAATTGTCCAAGATTGATGCCGAGGCGCATATCTGCTTCCATTTTGCGCCGGTTCTGAAGCTGCTGTTCCATCAGCGGGGAGAAGATACGGTAAACTGCCTTGCCGTCGGCCTTGGCCTGATAGAGGGCCAGGTCGGCGTTCTTCATCAGGCGGTCGGTGTCACCACCATCACGCGGCGCCACGGCAATGCCGATACTGGTGCTGACAACGATCTCGTTACCATCGATACGGTAAGGCTGGCTGATATTGGCAATGAGGCGCTCCGAGAGGTCGCGGGCGCTGTCGAGCGTAGAACCGACGCACATATGCAACACGGCGAATTCATCGCCACCTAGTCGCGCTACGATATCATCCGGAGAGGCGATCTTGCGCAGGCGCCCCGCAACCTTGCGCAGCAGCGCGTCGCCGACCGGGTGACCAAGCGTATCGTTGACTTCCTTGAAGCGGTCGAGATCGAGATAGAGTATGGCGAAGAGCCGGCCGCCGGCTGCCAATGCTCGCAAAGCTTGGCTGATGCTCTCCCAGAATAGCAACCGATTGGGCATGTCGGTCAACGCGTCGTGGTGAGCCATATGCACCACCCGATCCTGCGCTCGGTGACGCTCGGTAACATCCTCAAACGTACAGACCCACCCGCCTTCACCCATCGGTTCGTGCGATACCGCCAGCACCATGCCGTTAGCGAGACGATGGACATTGCCGCTTAGCACTGCGATATCGTTCCGGTCATAAGGGCCGTTTCCGGCAGGGCCACGCTCCATGCCGGGGGAGGGCTTGGGGGGCAGCAATTCGGGTGCTATGAGATCGGCCAAAGGAGTGCCTGGCTTGCACTGATATTCGTCCAGTCTGAACAGGGTCAGGAAACGCGAGTTGTGAACGATAACGCGGTATTGATCGTCGAGCAGGCACAGGCCGAGCGACATCGCCTCTATCGCCGCATCAAACCGTTCATTCTGCACTGCAAGGGTTCGTTCCTTGGCCTGTAAGGTGGCCCGGGCCCGAGCCAAAAGTCCGTTGTGAATGAGCAGTAGCAGGATCAGCAGGCAACCGCCGACAATCATACCGACGGTGACCCAGGTCAAGGCCCATTGCAGACGCAGGAGACCGCGCCGATCGGCGGCATTGTGCGCCGAGTACCACATGTTGCCGTTGCCGGAAAGCCGCGTCAGCTTGGGGTAGATCGGCTCCAGGATCGTGAGTATGCGCGCCGGTGTACCGGGTACGGAAAGCTGGTCGAGCAGAGGTCGGGTCTGGTTGAGCGCCGCTTCGAAGTCGTCGAGAATCTGGCCGTTGTGCGGATCGGATTGTACGAAGTTCTCGACCCCATTGGACCTAAGGGTCTTGAGCCGATTAACGACGATATCGAAGCGCAACCTGACCTCGTTCGCATCGACATGACCATCGATCATGCCCGCGGCGCTGACGCGCTGCTCGAGCCTGGCAAACTCACTTGGAGCTTGGGCTATCGTCCAAGTGATATTGCCCAAACCGACATCCTCAAGCGCGGTCTGGCGCTGAAAAACCAAAGCGGAAATATAGATTGCCGAGGCGATGAAACCCAGGATCACAATTGTAAGCGCTGTTCGGAGGAAGCGTATGCGATCCAATGGAGTTACTTGACGGAGATTGCCTTGACCTGCCAGACAGCTCGGCCGTGATAGGGCTGGCCCTGCAGGACAGGATTGCTGTCGAATGGATACATCACGAAGAACGGTCCCTGATCATCAACCGGCATGTATTTGCCATTGCGCTTGACCGCAAGGATCGTTCCGAACTTGGCGAAATCGCTGGTCGGGATATCAACACTATAATCATTGAGAGCAATGACTGTGGCCGTCGCTCCTTGCGCCTTGGCCTTTTCGAGCAGCAGCGTCATCGGCACACCTTCGAAATTGACGACGCCGACATTCCAGGGTGTCGAGGTCTTGATCGATACCAGGCCCATAGCCTCAAGCTGATTGCGAGAGAACGTCACCGAGCCCGACGAACTGGTAACAGTCACCGATGGCACGTCCTGTGCCAGGGCGGGCGCGACGAATGCAGCGAGAACTGCAAAGGCTATGGAGGCGAGAAGACGCATTGGGGTCCGATGCCTTAAAAGTTATGAGTAATTTATCATATATGAGTGAGGCTGCACAGTCAGCCATTAAATACTGGTTAAGGTCGACAATGCAATGGTAACAGCGTTAACAATTCATGATCGGGAGATCCTATTTCTCCGCCTGTCTTTGTTCATCTTAAAGCAGTAAACCTGCATGACAAGCGACCGCTGGGTGAACTAGCCTGCTAAAGACGAAACCGGCTTTCGGGCAGTCTCATTCTCGATCCAATTTGCCTTTTATATATCCGAGCCCTTTTGTTCTGGCGTTTCTACGAATTCTTCAAACGTATCCCGCATCGCGCGCAGGATGATGACGGCCGAAGCCGCGCCGGGATCGATATGTCCCAGGGAGCGCTCGCCCAACCTCGCCGCGCGGCCGCGGGCGGCGACCATCGAGCCTGTGGAGTTTGCTCCGCTTTCGGCGGCTTCGACGACGGCGTTCCACATTGAGGTAACATCGCGCGATTGCGCTTTTGCATTGATAGCGGCTTCGGCGGCGGGAATCCACGCATCGAGCATGGTCTTGTCACCGCGCTGTCCCTTGCCGCGCAGCTGGATGCCGGCCCGCATCTCGTCGACGATCATCGCCTGGCAGGCAGGGGAGAGGGACTCTTCCGTCTTCAATGCCTGCGAGGCGCGGCGAAAGGCCGTGGCATAAAGTGGGCCGGTCGATGCGCCGACCGCGTCCAGAAAGGCGGTGGCTGCGACGGAGAAGATTTCCGACGGCAATGCCTGGGAGGGATCGAGCTTTGCCAGTTCGGCATTCACCGCCATGAAACCAAGCGCCATGGTAATGCCGTGATCGGCGTCGCCGATCGCCCCATCCAGTTCGGAGAGCCGGTCCTTTTCGGCATTGATCGCGATCGATATGCGCTGAAACATGGCGCCCAGGCATCGCGCCGCATTTTCCGACATTGTCTTCCTCCCGGTCCCGGCCAATTTCTATTCTCGCCAGGCCCTTTTTATAGGTTCATCCGACCTTCAAGGCGAAGGCGTCGCATGGATGGTACAATAGTTCCGTCAATTCCTGATCGAGATGCAGGATGGATATGGATGCGCCGACCATGTCGAGCGATGTGCAATAGTGCCCCACCCAATTCGCCCCGATCCGAATATCCTTGGCGCTCAGCCTCTGTTCGACGCGGCGGAACAGAATATAAAGCTCCATCAGCGGCGTCGCGCCGAAGGAGTTGATCAATACGGCGACGCGATCGCCAGCTACAGGCTTCATTTCGGAGAAGATCCGGTCCATCACCCGGTCGGTGATCTCATCGGCAGCCATCATCTTCTCGCGCGTCACGCCACGTTCGCCGTGAATCCCCATGCCGAATTCGATGTCATCAGGACCGATCTCGAAGTTGTGGCGCCGCGTCTGCGGCAGCGAGCAGGGCTCCAGAGCGACCCCCATGGTGAAGGTGCGGTCATTGGCCTTGCGCGTCACCGCCTCGCAAGCGTCGAGCGACAGTCCCCTGTCGCAGGCAGCGCCCGCGATCTTGAAAATGAAGAAATTGCCAGCAACGCCGCGCCGTCCCTCTCGATCTTCGATCGGCGAGGAGGAGATATCGTCCGTCGTCAGCACGGTGCGGACTTCGATCTGCTGCTCCTGCGCCATTTCGGCGGCCATCTCGAAGTTCATAACGTCACCGGCATAGTTGCCATAGACGAAGAGCACTCCTTCGCCACCAGAGGAGGCCTTCGCGCATTCGAGGATCGGCGTCGGTGGCGGCGAGGAAAAGATGTTGCCGACGGCGACGGCGTCGGCGAGCCCCTTGCCGACATAGCCGAGGAAGCAGGGCTCGTGCCCCGTGCCGCCGCCGATAACCAGGCCGACCTTGCCAGCTCTCGGGCCATTGCGTGCCACCAGCGCCCGGTTCGAACCCTTGATCGGCACAATATGCGATGCATTCGCCTTGACGATGCCCTCAAGCATCTCATCGACAACGTCATCCGGGTTGTTGAGAAATTTCTTGATATGGGTTCGATAGCTGCTGGGCAGGGCAGCGCTGTTGTCCGTTTTCGGCCGCTGACCGGGCTTTTGATCGAACTCGGTGACGCCATCGGCATTCAAAATGCCACGTCCGGTCGCTGCATCGGTAATCAGCACGTTGATATAACCGCCGCGCAAGGCGGCAAGGATTGCCGGCACCTTGTCAAAGCCGCCGGCAACGGCGATCCGCAGGCCGATGGATTTCAGCATGTCGAGGGATATGCCGATAGTGCGGTCGTCAAGCTGCCCGGCAATCGGCTGCCCCTTCGCATCGATGAAGCGCCCGGAGAGAACACCGACGGCATTCTTGGCGAGATAATCCTGCAATGAGACAGATTCGAAGAATCCGCTGCTATGGATCGTCGAATTCGGTCGCAGCGAAGCGACGCCGAAGATGGCCTTGTTGGCTTTGGACAATATGGCGAACTGGTCTTGGACCAGCGGCTCGCGCAGCAGGATTTCGCGAACCTCCGGGGCGGAGACGATCGCAGGCGCCGTGATGTTGATAAGCTTGCCAACCGTTGCGTTCGCGAAGGCGGCGGCACAAAGTTCCGGCGTATAGGCAAAGCGCGCCCGGGTGCCGCCGGTTGCCTGAACGATGGTGACATCCTGCAGATTGGGGACATTCGCTTGTTCGGCGACGGCAAGAACCGTTCGGCCCCAGGCGACGGCAAGCGTGTCACCGGATTTCAGGAGCCTGGCGATGGCTTGCGCGCCAGCAGTTCCAAGGCGATCGATCAGCGGCCGCGAGCCATCGTCGCTGGGCACGACAAGACAGTCGTGCAGACCGAAGTGGCGCTTCAGTTCCTGGGCGATGGAAAGCGAGCTCAGCCGCGACGGCTCAAGCGAGATATTGACGATGCCGCGGCTGCGGGCATCGGCGAGATAGCTGTTCACGGTTGCCCGCGAAATGCCCATGATCTCGGCAATATCGCCCTGCGTCTTGCCATCTTCATAATAGAGCCAGCAGGCCCAGACATAGGGATCGTCGCCATAGCGTAGCGGCATGGCATCGGTCGCATCGGGCACGCCCGCCTTGCTTGCACTATTTTTGCCGACCGAAGATGCTTTGCCCGTCATAACGATTCACAAATCCCTTTTTCTGCCCGAACATGGAAGCAATGGCGCATGTTTGCAAATGCTTCTTCAGGCGAGGGCGGCGCGCGACCCCGTGGTGGAGCACGGGATCGCGCAGCCTTGGGAGAGCCTTGCTATTGCAATCGAGCGCTAGCGCCGAGGGAAAGCTCCTTCAGGATGATCGCGCAGGAGGTTGCGCCGGCATCCAGGACACCGAGCGAGCGCTCGCCCAGCCGGCTGGCGCGGCCGATCTTGGCCACGAGAGTGAGCGTCGAGTCCCGACCGGCCTCCGCGGCTTTGACCAATGCTTCGAGCGCTTCCGCGAAAGATTTGTCGGCTGCATTCGCGGCATCGAAAGCTTCAATCGCGGGAACGAGCGTGTCGAGCAGCGTCTTGTCGCCGACCTTGGCCGATCCGATCGACTGAATGCCTTCGAGCCCGGCATGCAGCGCCTTGCTGTAGGCGTCAGCGTCGATCGCCTCGATGCCTTCGAGCTTTTCGGCAATCTCGGTGAACATCACACCGTAGAGCGGACCCATGGAGCCGCCGATCTCGGTCATCAGCACGGTGCCCAGCGTGTCGAGCGATGCCGACAGCGATTGGTTCTTTCCTTTCAGGCGCTCCGATGCCATGCCAAAGCCCTTGGCCATGTTGACGCCATGGTCGCCGTCGCCGATCTTGCCGTCGATCTCGCTGAGATAGGCACGGTTCTCGACGATGCGATCGGCGATCGCGAGGACGATGTCGCCCGATGTCGCATTGTTGAATGTCTGCATGCGTGCATCCCCCTCAGAGCAGCGTCGTGCACTCGACCTCGACGTCGAGCAGCTCTTTCAGCTCTTCATCGAGCGCCATCACGGTCAGTGTCGCGCCGACCATTTCGAGCGAGGTGAAGTAGTTGCCGATATAGGTCTTGTAGATCTTCAGCCCGCGTTCGGAGATCTTCGTCTCGATCGTGTCGTTCAGGATGTAGAGCTCGTTGACCGGTGTCGCGCCGAGACCCGATACGAGGACAGCCACTTCCGTTCCGGCAGCCAGATCATGATCGTCGAGCACGATCTGGCACATGTCCCCGGCAATTTCCGCTGCCGTCTTCAGCGGCTCGACGCGAACGCCGGGCTCGCCGTGATGGCCGATGCCGACTTCCATGGTACCGGGCTCTATCTGGAAATTCGGATGGCCGACGGCGGGTAGGGTGCAAGGACCAAGACCGATACCGACAGAGCGGCAGTTGTCGATCGCCTTCTGTGCGGCCACTCGGACTTCCTCCAGGCTTGCGCCTCCGGAAGCCTTGGCGCCGCCGATCTTCCACATGAAGATTTCGCCTGCAACGCCGCGGCGCTTCTCGCGCTCCTCAGGCGGCGCGGAGCACACGTCATCATTAGCAACCACGGTCGCGACTTCGATCCCATCCTTTGCAGCAAGCTTCGTTGCCATCTTCACGTTCATGTTGTCGCCGGCATAATTGCCGTAGAGGCAGATGACGCCGCGGCCGCCATTGGCCTCGCGCATGGCATCGTGGAAGCTCTTGGCCGTCGGAGACGAAAAGAGTTCGCCGACCGCGACCGCATCCAGCATGTTCTTGCCCGTATAGCCGATGAAGGCCGGCTCATGGCCCGAACCTCCGCCGGTGACCACGCCGACCTTGCCGGCATGCGGGGCATCCTTAGCAACGACGACGCGTGGATTTTCCGCCAGACGGACGATATCCGAATGCGCCTTGATGAAGCCTTTTACAGTATCTTCAACGACTTCATCGGGATTGTTGATGAACCGCTGCATGGTCTCTCCTGTCGAATTGTCGAGCATTTGCGCTCAAAGAATGGTGTAGCCGCCGTCGATCAGCAGATCGGCGCCGTTGATCATGTCCGCGCCGGACGAGGAGAGGAAAACAGCCGCGGCTGCGATCTCCTGCGGGAAAGCAAAACGGCCGGTAGGGATGCGCCTCTTGGCGGCTTCGCCCTTTTCACCGGCCCACGCCTTCTTGCCGAGTTCGGTCAGAACGATGGTCGGTGAGATGGTGTTGACATTGATGCCGTGCTTGCCCCATTCAGCGGCGAAGGTCTTGGACATGCCGATCACGCCGAACTTGGAGGCGCAATAGGCGACATGTTCTTCGATGGCGACGGTGCCTGCCTGCGAAGCGAGGTTGACGATCTTGCCGCCCTTGCCGGCGGCGATCATGGCGCGACCGACGGCCTGCGTGACCAGGAACGTGCCCTTGAGATTGATGTTGATCGTCTTGTCCCAGTAATCGAGTGGCAGATCCTCGGCAGGGGCGAGGAAGACGACGCCGGCGCTGTTGACGGCGATATCGATGCCGCCGAACTGCGCGACGACGTCGCTGACGGCCTTATTGACCGAGGCAGGATCGGACACATCGCAGACGAATGCTGTAGCACCGCCGCCGATTTCGGATGCCTTGGCTTTCGCCATATCGACATTGATATCGAGAACGGCAACCTTTGCTCCCTTAGACGCGAATGCCGAGGCGATCGCAGCGCCGATGCCGGAGCCGCCGCCAGTCACAAGCGCTATCTTGCCTGAGAGCGGGAAGTTCAAGTCAATGTCTGGGGATGTCTCGGTCATCTATTTCAAGCCTCTGTCTTCGGGGGTAAGGCGGGGCGACCTTGTCGCCCCGCCTCATTGAAATTACTTGCGGCTCTCAAGCAGCTTGTCGACGTTTTCAGCCGTTACCGGGGTCCACGGAACGTTGTAGTTCTTGTCCTTGCCGCCGTTGAACGGCATAGTCGGATACTGTTCCCAGATCTTCGATTCCGGCTTGTAGTTGCCCTTCTTGGCGGCGAAGATCGCGAGATCGAGGGCGCCCCGAGCCTGCGCGCTGGCGTCCTGCAGGATTGAAGTCATCGTACCTTCCTTGACGGCGTGGAGCGCATCGGTGATGCCGTCGATACCGGCGATGGCGAAATCCTTCACATTGAGCTTGGCGGCCTTGATCGCCTCGATCGCGCCGAGCGCCATTTCGTCGTTCTGGCCGATTACGCCATTGATCTGACCCGGATGCGAGGTCAGCCAGTTTTCCATCAGCGTCTGGGCTTCGGCACGCGACCAATTGGCCGTCTGGTCTTCCAGAACCTTCACATTCGGGCACTCGGCAAGTGCCTTCTTGTTGCCTTCCAGCCGCGAAATCTGCGCCGACTGGCCGATCGGGCCTTCGAGGATGACGACGTTGCCCTTGCAGCCGATCTTGTCGAGAACGGTCTTGGCTTCCATGTAGCCGGAGATCGTGTCGTCGGAGCCGACATAGGAGGTCAGGAGATCGGAGTTGACGCGGGTATTTGAGCCGACGACCGGGATGCCGGCGTCGTGAGCTGCCTGAACGGCAGTCGCGGCCGCTTCGATATCGATCGGCACGAAGATGATCGCGTCGAATTTCTGCGTGATCATCGTATTGACCTGCTCCTGCTGCACGAGCGCATCATAGCGGCCGTCGAAGATGGTGAGGTCGACGTCGCCGTTCTTGACGGCGGGATGTTCTTTCAGTGCTGCCGACCAGATCTGCATGAACTCGGCGTTGAGGCCGTAGGGCGCTGCGCCGATCTTCAGTTTCTTATCCTGGGCGAGAGCAGGTGACGCCAGAATTGCGGTCGCTGCGGCAAGAGCAATCAGTAATTTCCTCATTATAAGTCTCCTCCTTTGGAAGTCCGGCAGCCGTCCTGGCGCGCCGTTTGGTTTTCCGAGTGCAAACACTGGAATTTCTTTGGGCTCAGCCGCCCAGATTTCTCTTTTGGTCGAGCATGACGGCGCCGACGATGAGCGCGCCCTTTAGGACCTGCTGGTAGTAGGACTGGATGCCCATGAGATCGAGCCCGTTGTTCATTACGCCTATGATCAAAGCGCCGATCAGCGTGCCGGTGATGCGGCCGACGCCGCCGGAAAGGCTGGTACCGCCAATGACGACAGCTGCGATTGCGTCGAGCTCATAGGCAATGCCTGCCTGCGGCAGGGCTGAGCCGGTGCGGGCAGCAAGGATCATGCCAGCGAGCCCGGAAAGGCCGCCGGAAATCACGTAGACGAGGAAGCGCAGCTTGCTGACATTGATTCCCGAGGTGATGGCTGCATGCGGGTTGCCGCCGACGGCGTAGATGTAGCGGCCAAAGCGCGTACGGTTCAGCACCCACCATGCGACGATGAAGACGATGGCAAGCAGGATGACCGGCATCGGGATCGACAGGACGCTGCCGGTGCCAATCCCGCGGAAGTCAGGCGTGAGAGCCGGAACCGGCTTGCCGCCGCCATAGATCAGCGTCAGGCCGCGGGCGGCAGAGAGCATGCCCAGCGTCGCGACGAAAGCGGGAACGGCGAAACGCGAGACGATGAGGCCGACCACGGCGCCGCAGGCGATGCCGACGAGCAGACCGACCGCAAGCGCGACATAGGGAGGATAGGGCGCGCCGACGATGCCGGCCGTTGCCGACGTGGTGGCGAAGCTTGCGCTGACGATCCCGGTGAGCGCGACCACGGAGCCGACAGAGAGATCGATGCCGCGTGTCAGGATGACGAATGTCATCCCGATCGCCAGCACGCCATTAATCGACGTCTGCAGCAGCACGTTCGAAATGTTGCCGGCCGTCAGGAAATACTCATTCGAGAAAGAGAGGACGACAGCGAGCAGCAGGAAGGCGAGAAAGATCCCATATTCCTGAATGATCAGCCTGCGCCGGTCCGAGCCGAACCAGGAATTCGACGGATTGTTGTCAGTGGCGGACATTGCAAATACCTCTTATTGCCGAACGCGTTCTTTTGAGCTTCGTGGTCTGCCGCATTCAGGTCGACAGATGCACGAGCGACTGCGCATCGGCCTCCTCCCTCTTGAGAATTCCGGCGGAACGTCCCTGCCGCATCACCAGAATGCGGTCGGACATGCCGAGAACCTCGTCTATTTCGGATGAGATCATGATCACGGTGCCGCCCTCGGCGGCGAAGTCGCAGATGATGCGGTAGATTTCGCGCTTTGCGCCGACATCGACGCCGCGCGTCGGTTCGTCGAGCAACAGCACTTTCGGCTCGCGCAGGAACCACTTGCCGAGCACGACCTTCTGCTGGTTGCCTCCGGACAGGCCGGAGACGGGCATGCTGTCGCGTGCCGCCTTGATCCCGAAGCGCTGGATCATGTCCCGGCTGGCGCTGGCCTCGGCCCGGCGATCCATCGAGAAATGCGGACTCATCTCGGGCAAGCTCGCGAGACAGATATTGTTGCGCACGCTGTCGATGAGATTGAGCCCCGTCAGCTTGCGGTCTTCAGTCACGAAGGCAATGCCGTGCTGCATGGCCTCGACCGGCTTGCGAACGGTGATGGGTGCTCCGGCAAGCTTGATCTGGCCGCTGCTAACGGTGTCAACGCCGAAGATGCAGTTAAATATCTCTGTCCGGCCCGATCCCATCAGGCCGTAGATGCCGAAAATCTCGCCCTTGTGAGCGGTAAACGAGATATCGTTGATCTTGCCTTCTGCGGTGAGACCCGCGATTTCCAGTCCGGGAACGGCCGTCGGCACATTCGTTTTGATGTATTCCTCGCCGAGCTCGCGACCGACGATCATGCGGATGAGGCCAGGCCGGTCGATATCGACCAGCGCGCCGCTGCCGACATAGGAGCCATCGCGGAGGGCTGTATAGGAATCGGCAATCTGGAAAATTTCGGACAGGCGGTGTGAGACGTAGACAATGCCTTTGCCTTCGGCTTTCAACCGCTCGATGGTCGCAAACAGCTGCTGCGCTTCCTTCTCGCCGATCGCCGAGGTGGGCTCGTCCATGAAGATCACTTCGGCATCGTGGCTGAGCGCCTTGGCGATCTCCACCAGTTGAACCTGCGCGACCGAGAGGTTCATCATGAATTGGGTGGCCCGGATGTTGAACTGCAGCCGGTCGAGCAGTGCCTGCGCATTGCGATTCATCGTCTTGAAGTCGATGCCGCCAAAGCGGGCGGAAGGCTCGCGACCGAGATAGATATTCTCCGCAACGGTCATGTGCGGGATTGGGCTGAGTTCCTGTTCGATAATGGCGATGCCCGCAGCAAGCGCTTCGGCTGGGCTTGCATAATCCACGTCCTTGCCGCGGCGGCGAATGAACCCGGCGTCGCGCTTGTGAATGCCCATCAGGATCTTGAGGAAAGTCGACTTCCCAGCACCGTTGCCTCCGCACAAGGCATGGACGGAGCCGGACCGCAGCTGAAAGCGCCCGTCGCGCAATGCAGCGACGCCGCCAAAGGACTTTTTCAGCCCGTCTACTTCAAGCAGGAATTCCACTTTCTCCTCCGCACTCCCGATGTCGGCTCAAGTTCCGACAACCCTGTCAATCGTCCCTCGATGCCGACATTGACAATATTCGGATCGATATCGACAAATGTCAATAAGCCATGTTGAATTCATATGATTACGATTCCGCAGATCGCCGTCGCCGGTGGGAAAACGTTATTTGTGGCTCTAAGGAGATGTTCGTAAACTATTGAAATATATCACTCATGGCTGAATGTATTCCTTGGTGATCGCTGCAAATTGGTGGGCATGAAAGCATGCTTTGACAACGCAATGGTGTAAACCGTGTGCAGGGAGCGAAGCGATCGTGCGGAAAAAAAGCTGGTTGAGCGCGGGAAATCTGCTTAATTACAGCGTGCGGTGCAGCTTCTACCGATATTATCGGCCCCCGAGCGAGACGAAGATGCAGTCATCGAAATTCACCATTCTGTCGTGCAGCCTAGACCCAGAAAGCCGGAGCCGTAGGATCGCCCGCGAGGCGGAGAGGCTGTTGCTGGAGAGGCGGTCCAATGTCGAGTTTATCGACCTCCAAGACCTGGAATTGCCCACATTTGATAACCTGAATTGCTACGAGCACTCCTCATATGACAGGCTTTATAATGCAATTCGCCATGCCGATGGTGTGCTGCTTGCCGTACCCATTTACAACTGGTCTGTCGGCGCCGCCGCAAAGAGCCTGATCGAACTCACTGGAGCGACAGGTGCGGGGGGAGGAAAGTCCGCCTGGTTCGATCAAATCGTCACCTTCGTTTGCTCCGGCGGGCTTCCGCACAGCTATATGGCATATGGCAGCCTCGCCATGTCGCTGATGCTTGATTTCAAGTGTGTAATAAATCCCTATGCCGTTTACGCCACGGAGCGCGATTGGATCGATGGCGGCACCCTTTCCGATGCTCTCGCAGCAAGACTGCGAAAAACGATCGAAGTCAAACTGGAGCTCTCGTCGAGGCTGAGTTCCAGAACATATGCGTCCGACTGGGAAATCTGATCCCGGCGCCCCTCTCGATTGCATTCGGACCCCGCGATGTTAAAGCTGTGTCGTATCATGACTTGGCGTTGTCGATGGAGGTACTATGGTTGGCTCTTGGCAACAGGATGGGGATCGGGGATGACCACACATGCCCGGACGCGGCAAAGGTTGGCGCAAAGGGTTATCGACCAGCTGCGTTTACAGATCGAGACCGGCAAGCTTCGGGCGGGCGATCAGCTTCCAACAGAACCGCAGCTTGAAGCCGAGTTCGATGTCAGCCGAACTGTCGTACGTGAGGCGATCGCCGATTTGCGTGCCGCCGGCCTGGTCCAGCCGGTTCAGGGCAAAGGGGTCTTCGTTTCCGAAGCGACGGCGCGATCCGGCTTCTTGCTGACACCGATCGAGATCAAGAGCATCCCCGAGACCTTGGAGCTGCTGGAGTTTCGGATGGCGACGGAAGGAGAGGCGGCAGCGATCGCAGCTTATCGCAGGACGGCCGAGCAGGAAGCGGCAATTACGGCCGCCAACCGCAAAATGGCACTGTTGATAGAGCAGGGGATGTCGACGGTCGAAGCGGATTATGAGTTCCACCTGGCCATCGCGGTCGCCACCAACAATCGTTTCTATGTCGACGTACTCCGGCATTTCGGCTCGCGCACCATTCCGCGTGGGCAGTTTCCGACATTGCCGGAAGCCAACGATCGCGCCTATTTGGAAAAGGTTCATGCCGAACATGCCCAAATACTTGCCGCGATCGCAGATCAGGAGCCCGAGCGTGCACGGCAGGCGATGCGTGCCCACCTGATGGCGAGCCAGCGCCGTTACCGTCTGCTGGCCGAACTGCAGCCGCAATAACGCTCGCTCAACCATCTCTCATGACGGAGACGGCGGCTGCAGCAGGCAACGAGATAGAAGTGGGCGATGACGCCTGCCATCCGCTTTCCGCCCCATTTTGCGGCGAAGAATATTTCCCCGATACCGCTCTTAGAGCGTGATGCCGAAAAGTGTATGCCGTTTTCGGACGACATCACGCTCTACTTCTTTGATTCCAGAGCGGATTCAGATTTTAGGTCGACCCGAGCTAAAATCATCCGGCTCTAGCCAGCCTCTACCGTCATTCCCGCAATCAGTTCTTCGATTTCCGAGGCGGGAAGAGGCCTGGCGAACAGATAGCCCTGAAACAGCTCGCATCCGGCACCTTCGAGAAAGTTGACTTGTGCCTCGGTCTCCACGCCTTCGGCGACGACTTCCAAAGCGAGCATCCTTCCAAGCGAGACGATGGCTGAAGTGATTGCCATATCGCCGGCCTTTTCCGGAATATCGGCGATGAACGACCGGTCGATTTTCAGCCGAGACAGAGGGAAGCGCCGAAGGGTGCTCAGATTTGAATATCCCGTGCCGAAATCGTCGATCGCAAGGCTGACGCCCAGATGCCTCAGCTCATGCATGCGTTCTATGGCGCCCTCGACGTCACGCATGATCAGGCTTTCCGTCACTTCGAGTTCAAGCCATTCGGGATCGAGGCCCGCGGACTGTAGTGCCGACGCGACTTGATGCGTCAAGGAGCCTTCCAGAAACTGCCGGGCGGAAACATTCACCGCGATACGCAGCGCCGGCAGGCCGCGCTCCTGCCATGTTCGGGCCTGCCTACATGCCTTCCTGAGAACGATTTCACCGATCGGGACGATGAGCCCCGTTTCCTCGGCCAGGGATATGAACGCCCCGGGAGGTAAAAGGCCTTCGGTCGGATGCTGCCATCGCACAAGGGCTTCGACACCGATGACCTTGCCGCTGGGTATATCCTTTTGCGGCTGATAATGGACCACAAATTCATCACGCTCCACTGCGCGGCGTAATTCCTCGATGCGGATCAGCTTGTTGCGGGCGTGCTCAGCCATTGCCGGCGTGAACATCTGAATGGCATTGCGTCCGGATTCCTTGGCGCGGTATAGCGCCATATCGGCATTCGCGAACAGCTCCGAGGCGGTGCCACCATGCGCATTCGCGCAGGCGACACCCATGCTGCAAGTCGTACGGATCTCAGCACCGTCGATGGTCAAAGGTTGGCATATGTCCGCATGTATGGCGGTGAGCCGCCTGTATGCGGGTTCGGCAGCCTCTTCCAACACGATGACGAACTCGTCGCCGCCAACCCGTGACACGATACCGGCATCCCCGACATGGGCCAATATGCGCCTCGCAACGACGGTCAATAATTCGTCTCCGGCGACATGCCCGAGATTGTCATTCACCAACTTGAAATTATCGAGATCGAGAAACGCCACAGTCACGGATTTCCGTTCCTGATCGGCTGCTTCCAGGAGACGCCCGAGCTTACGGTTGAGCAGCATGCGATTTGGCAGGCCTGTCAGCACATCGTGTTCGGCAAGATAGGCGATGCGGGCAATGTCCCGGTGGCGGTCGATGGCGATTCCGACCGTTTGCGCTATGCCTGCGAGGAACTCCATGGGCTCGGTCTTGCCGTCTCCTGCCCTTGCCACCGCCAGTGTCCCATGTCTGCCGCCATCGCGCGAGTTGATGGGAAATTCCCAAAACTCGCTGGCGATGGGCCTGGAGTCTTCGTCGCCAAGAATGAAGCTGACCTGTCTCCCGTCGAGCAATCGCTGCAGCAGGGCGCGGGCTTTCTTGAGCAGCAAATCAAGATCGACACCTCTTGCGACATCCTCCAGGAGCTTTGTTTGAGCGCTCATCAATTCTTCCGCGCGCTTGCGGGCGGAGATATCGCGGGAGGCGCCGACAACGCCGATAATCTTGCCCTCTCTATCCCGCAACGGCACGCGTGACATCGTGAGCCAGCCTTCACCCTTTAGGCGTCGCTCTTCCACGCCGAGGTCAGCTTGGCCGGTTTCCATCACCCGTCGCTCGACTTCCTCGATCTTGCGGGCGTCGGTCATGGGATGGATTTCGGCGTCGGTCAGGCCGATCATTTCATCGACATGCGTGAACCCGTTGTTGACAACGATGGCTCGGTTCGCAAAAAGAAAACGGCCGTCTTGATCCTTGGCATAGATGAAGTCGGGCACGTAGTTGATCATTGCCTCGAGCCGTTCGTAGCGTTCGGCGAGAGATTGATATCGGGTCTGAAGCGCTTCCAGCGCGTCCCCATGCCGCCGGCTGTCGGTCTCCTGCTTATCGCGCGCTGACTTTGACGAACTATCCGGCTGCTGTGTCATCCAATGCTCTCTCACTCGGCAAGCGGATAATATCGATAGGCAATTATGCAATCGTGAAAAACATACAAAGATTTCGGTGGCCGGCGACCAAGGCGCAGCATTGTTATCTGACTATTGGCAGCCACAGCCATGTCTGCTCATATAGATGTTCTCATATAACATAATGTGTGAATATCTGCTCAAGTTTTAGGAGAGGACTGCTCCCGCCGTGAAGGGCGAGGGTAGCGGGATGTCTTGCGCCCTGAAGGCAAAACAAGCTAAAGCGCGGATGATGAAACGGGATTCGCAAGGATAAGCCAACATGGGTGTTCGCAGGATCGTAGCGAACGGCAACCTTGCGCTTGCCGGCATGCTTTTGATGCTTCTCGGCGATTTCCTGTTTTCGATGAACGATGCCATGGGCAAGTGGCTAGTCGCGAGCTTCTCCGTCGGCCAGATTCTGGTCGTCCGCTCTTTCGGTTCTTTCCTTATTCTCACACCCATGATCATGCGGCAGGGGAGCGCTGCGCTCTTGCGCGTGGAGCGACCCTCGCTACAGCTTGTGCGGGTGATCATGACCACCACCGATGTTGCGCTCTTTTATGCCGCCGTCGCCTATCTGCCGCTTGCCGACGTCATGACGTTCTATATGGCGGGTCCCATCTATGTCGCCGCGATCTCGCATTTCTTCCTCGACGAAAAGATCGGCTGGCGGCGCTGGTTGGCTGTTTTCGTCGGCTTTATTGGCGTATTGATCGCGCTCAGGCCTTCGGCGGCAATGTTCTCGTGGCCATCGCTTTTCGGTCTTGGCGGCAGCCTTGCTTTCGCGTTGACGCTGGTGCTCGGGCGCCGTCTTCGGCAGACGAGCGATGCGACTCTCGTTGCGTGGCAGACGGTTGGTGCCCTTATCGTTGGCTTGGTTCTCAGCATCGGCAACTGGCGCTCCGCATCGGCGCTGGATGTGGGTGCCATGCTTGGGCTCGGCGTGGTCGCCGGCAGTGCGCATATGCTGATCACCCGATCGCTGAAACTGGCGCCGGCATCGCTGCTGGCGCCGCTGCAATATAGCCTGCTTCTCTGGGCAATCGTGCTCGGCTTCGTATTCTTTGGTGATATTCCCGACATCCAGATCATCATGGGATCAGCGATCATCGTGCTGGCGGGTCTTTTCATCTTCCATCGGAAGAGCCTGATCGACACGATCCCGAAAGATGCGGTCGCGCGCGACGGACATTGAGGCAGGTTTTGACCTGACTCCATCCATCCAAATCGATGCGCAGCAATGCCGGACCAGTGGCGGTGTCTGGACATCAAGTCAGATCCTTCCCCGCAGACTGAAGCCTATGGTGCCCTGAACAACGTCAGTGAATGGCGCAGAGCGGTCTCATGCATATTTTTTGCTCTTTGGTTGTATACGTCGATATGTTTGAGGATACTTTTTGAAATTTGATTGTATAAATCGTCGATTTATCAAATTGAGAAGATGGAGTCATGGATATCTTCCATAATTATACTCGGAGATTGATGGTGGACGACAACGATAATCTGCGATAATATGCGGATAATATTTGGAGGGTGGGATGTATGTACGTCACGCCGCGACCGTTGCGCTGAGCGTCATGCTGCTCGCGCCACTGCCTTCGAACGCCGCGGAGAAGGTTGGCCAGGCGGTGCTGATCAGGACCGAAGTTAGGGGCGCGGGCGGCCCGCTCGCAGTCGATGATCCCGTCCATCGAGACGAGCAAATTCGCACCTCCCTTTCGGGCCTTGGACAATTCATATTTCGGGATGGCACGAGATTGGCAGTGGGAGCCGGCTCGTCCGTTACCGTCGACAAATTCGTCTTCGATGACTCAGGCTCGGTGAAAAAGCTCACCATAAATGCGGCGAAGGGTACTTTTCGCTGGATGAGCGGAAACTCGGATCATTCGGCCTATCAGATCGTGACGCCGGCCGGAACGATCGGCGTGCGCGGGACCGCGTTCGATTTTTACGTTGGCGCCAATGGCATGACGGCGGTCGTTCTGCTGAATGGCGCTGCCCAATTTTGCGGTGCGGGCGGCTGCAGGCAATTGAAGGCGCAATGCGACTGTGTGATTGCCAGACGCAATGGTGCAATCAGCGATCCCCGCCGGGTCAATCGCGATGTTCTCAAAAGACTCGGCAACCAGCGAGCCCTGCCGTTTCTGTCCGGAGATCAGCAGCTTTCGGGACGAATGGGCTTTGTCGGCGGTGGTGGATGCGGTCTGTCGCTGGCGGCGAAAGATCCGCCAAAAGGAATATCTCCCCGTAGTGCTCCGGCAAATAATGCCCCAGCACAGCCCAATACGCCGAGCACACCAAGCATACCGAGCACACATACCGCGCCGGAAGCGCCACACACCCAGGCAGCTATGCCGAGCACGCCCGCAACGCCCGCCACGCCGAAAGATAATGATCATCATCATGACAGAGGTGATCATGACGACCGAGACCATGACAACCAAGGCCATGATGACGACAAAGGCGATCAGGGCAGGGGGCATCAAAATCGTTAGCGCAAAAGGAGTGATGTGCGACACCCGCAAAATGAGCTAGATGTCGATCGTCTTGTCCCCAGGCTCGTCGACAAAATGTGCCGCCCGGCGCGAAATTTGGCTGTAAAATCCCTGCAGCAGTCCTGCCGCGGCTATCTGGGCTTTAAGCCTTGTCGCGCCGATAAGCTTGCGGCTGCTCGTCGACCGTATCCTTAGGGCAGCGACAAGCTGCCTGTGCAGGATCAAAAGTTCGACAAAATCAGCAGATTTTGCCAGGTGGCTATCGCCGGCCACGGCAAAGAGCTTGGTGCGCATACTTTTACCCTTCAGCGTCAACGCTCCCGCCTCGAGAAGAGCATAGCCAGGCAGCAAGCCCGCCGTCGGCTCGGATACGAGAATGTCGAAATCGACGTCCTTGCAGGCGGATTCGATGCGTGCGGCAATGTTCACGGCATCGCCGACCGCAGTATAATTGAAGCGGGTTTCCGCGCCCATATTGCCAACGCATGCAAGTCCTGTGTGAATGCCGATCCCTATCGCGACCCGCCGCTCGTCTCCGAAACCGAACGCATCGCTGCTGTTAAGGCGCGCGAGGGTTTCCCGCATGCCCAGAGCTGCGCGCACGGCCTTGCCGGCGTGATCGGAGACATCAACCGGAGCATTCCAGAAGGCCATGATCGAATCGCCGATGAACTTGTCGAGCGTACCGTCGTTGGCGATGACATGGTGACTCAGCGCATCGAGCAGCGTGTTTAAGAACGCTACGACTGCGCTTGGGGTTATCTCCTCGCTGATCTGGGTGAAGTTTCGCACATCGACAAACATCACCGTCAGCTCGCGCTCGTCTCCGCCAAGGCGCAGGGCGTCGCGCGTGTGCTCGATGCGATGCAGCAGCGATGGTGAGAGATAGTGGCCGAAAGCACGCCGTACATCGCGCCGCTCCCGATCGGTCACGAGAAAACGGAATGCCGTCGCAGCGAAATGCGTGATCGATCCGGAGACGATCGGTGCCAGCGGGTCGAGGAGAAGCCCCCCATAAAGGAAAGCAATCCAGGAGGCCACAAGGGCAAAAAAGGTAATCAGCAAGCCGCAGGCAAGGGCGACGGCGGGATTGACGAAGGTGGTGACGATCACAAGAAGGCTGCCCAACACGGCGATGGACAGGATCTCCAACCCGTCGGCCCAATCCGGCCGCGAAAGGAAGCGGCCTGAAAGGATCTGCTCGATGATCTGCGCGTGAATGGAAACGCCAGGTACGTTTTCGCCAAGAGCCGTCGTGCGGACATCCTGAAGGCCGGAAGCAGAAGTTCCAATGAAGACGATACTGCCTTCGATGGCGGCTGCTATATCGGCTGAAGTGGCTGCGGCTGCGAGTACCTTGCTTGCCGAAATATACCGTTTCGCAGTGTCAGGGCTGACATAGAGCCAGAGCTCTCCCGATGCCGTGACCTGCACCACGAAATTCCCGATCTTGATCCGGGTCAGCGTATTAGCCGTATCGGGCGCCGCATCGAGTATGTAGGTGGAGGCGCCTTGCGCGACCCGCAGCGCTTCGAGTGCGAGACTGGGGTAAAGCTGTTTGCCGTCACTGAGAAAAAGCGGAACCGCGCGCACCACGGCCGATGACGTTCCCGGATTAAGGCTGATGTGACCGAGCCCGGCGGCATTGGCTTCCAATTGCGGCTGCAACGGCGTCGCGGCCTTGATTTCGGGTGGCGCACCGAAGGGACTTTCGCCGGTATAAGCAAAGCCTGCCTTTACTGGCGGCAGATAGTTTCCTTCGTTGGAGAGGCCGAAGCCCAGCACCACCGGTTTGCCGGAGAGCGATTGGGAAAAAATCTCATCGTTATCCGGTAGCTTGCCGAGCAACGCAGGATCGACGCCGGGGACGTCGCGAACGACATTGCGCGGCGACAGGCGGTCGGGTTCGGCGAAGAGGACATCGAAGGCGATAGCGGCCGCGCCCATATCGGAAAGCCTGTTCACAAGTGCGGCTATTCGGTTTCTCGGCCAAGGCCATTGACCGAATTCGCGCAGCGACGCTTCGTCTATGTCGATCACCCGTACAGGCTGGTTCTCAAAGGTTCGGGGCACCAGGCGCTGATACTGGTCGAATGTCAGATCGCGGGCCAGCCTTAGCAACTGAGGATCGCTTGCCCGCAAGACCGCCAGCGCTGTCACGATGGCCAGGCCGATAACGACGCCAATTTGCTGCGCGCGCGTCACCATTGCGGTGTCAGTCCTTTTGCCCCGCGTCACATGGCAGTGAAGTGAAATTCAGAGGAATACGAGATCTATCGATCGGCTGCCGTGCCAGGGAAGAACATGCTGCCTTGTTCCTGGGAACGATGCAATAATCAAGGCATCGGAGAAATGCTGAATATGTTTAAGGCGATGCAGTTCCCTCGGCAACATGATGATCGTGAAGGACATGACGACTCCGACCACTTACGGTCTCGACCAGGCTGAAGATCCGTCTCCTTGCTCCCGACATTGGCTTTGACCAGGGCGTCGAGAGGCGAGACTGTCGCATCTAACTGGCCCAACTGTCGCATTCCTGAGCGTCGCCACATAATGTTGGATTCAAGATCACTGAATTCATTGCGGAAGTCGGCCAGTCCAAACGCCTGTTCTTGGATCGTGGAAGGCATAATTTGGATCGAGTGACAGCTGTCATCCATAATATTGGACTGGATTTCGGGGGTAGAATCGTCACTGTCACAGCGCTTCGTACAATGAGGCAATGTTCCTCAAGCTACGTCAATGACCTTGAAAACGTATCGCGCTGAGCGAGAAGATGTCTGGCCGCGACCAGGCTGATCGCAACGTCGAAATTGTTGCGCCTACGATCACGTAAGGCACCCTGTTATGACAGCAACTGAGGATAGCTACCAATGGATCTGCGGGACTTTCTCGCCCCGGACATGCGCAACCGTTTCACGGCAGGCTACCCTGTACAGGTACGAGTGCATGAGAATCCGAGCGCGGAATTTTTGCCCGCCGTCGAGGCGGCGCAGCGCGGGAGATGTTGGTCAACCCTGTCTCGGGCAGAATTGAAGGCTAGAAAGCGATTTCCTAATTCTCCGACGACCGCGTTGATCGCGACGTCATCGAAGTCACAATGAAGTGGGATCCTATCTGAGCAAATGACGGTTAGGATTACAGGGAGGGACGTTTCGTCAAACCCCAAGTCTTTGACGAAACTCATACATGGAAGAGATGAAGATCCATTGAACGTCTTTTGAGCCTCAGCCAGCTTGTTAAAAGAATTTTGCGTCTCCTGAAGGCTTTTTGAGGGGCAACCAGCTTCCTGAAGAATTTTTTAGAGTGCGTTCGTTTGAGTGTTTTTTGAGAGGATAGGCAATTATTGAACGTTTTTTTAATCCGCTGAACGTTCTTTGAAGCTTGCATCGAAACCTGAAAGGATTTTAAGGTTGCTGAACATTTTTTGAGGATTTGTGATGGCGGATGTGCCTGTTGGACAGCTCTGGCTGATCGAGAACTTGCAATTGCGGGTACCTTTACCAGCGGTGACCTCATATTGCGGACCGGGGGTGAGGCGGACAACCACGGGAAACGGTCGAACCATCGAGAAGTATAGTACGCCATATGCTCCCGAAGAGACAATTGCAGGGCATCTGAAATTCGCCTTGAAAAACGAGCCCGTGGATACCGCCGTGATGGCTGCTGCCATGAAGGCGATAGATCCCCTTGTGATCGAGGAGATGGTTCGTGCCGAACCCAACGGGGCGTTTTCCCGCCGCGCGTGGTTCTTATACGAGTTCTTCACGGGGGAAACACTAGACCTCCCAGATGCTCCGGTGGTGCAGTACACCAAAGCTCTCGATCCTGACTTGAATATCGGTTCGGCCGGAATCAACTCGCCGCGCCATCGTGTGACAAACAACATGCTTGGCGTACCGGGATTTTGCGTCACCGTTCGTAAGACCCCATCGATCAGCGCGTTTCAAGCGGAAGGCATCGATGAGCAGGCGCGGGAGTTGGTTCAGGACTGTGACCCTACCGTCCTGGCCCGTGCGGTGAACTACCTCTATACGAAGGAAACGAAGTCCTCCTTCGAGATCGAACGCGAACGTGCGACGGGACAGAAGGCGGAGCGTTTCGTGAACGCGTTGCGTCAGACAGCATCCTTCAATCCGTCGAGCGACAAGGATCTTATCGAGCTTCAAAATCAGATCGTCGATCCGCGATATGCTGCGAAGGAGTTTCGTGACTTCCAGAATTTTGTCGGAGAGACCATCGGCTACCGCGAGAAGATTCACTTCATTTGCCCGCGGCCGCAGGATCTTGCGTCTCTGATGAAGGACTGGGCATCGATGTCGCAGCGGCTGCAGGGTGGTGATGACGCTGTCGCGGCAGCGGCTGTCATCGCCTTCTCCTTTGTCTTCCTGCATCCGTTCGAAGACGGCAACGGGCGCATTCACCGTTTCCTGATCCATCATGTCTTGTCCAGGGAAGGTTTCACCCCGCACGACATCCTGTTCCCGATCTCAGCTGCGATTATCCGCGATCAGAAATCATACGATGAGGCGTTGGAGTCGTTTTCCAGGCCAACAATGGAACTGATCGAATGGGAAATGAACAACGCACAGCAGGTTGTCGTAACGAATGACACCTCAGACCTCTATCGGTACTTCGATGCGACGGAGCTCGTCGAGTATCTGTATGCGAAGATTTCCGAGACCATTCGGATCGACTTTAAGGATGAGCTGGATTTCATGGCAGTCTACGACACTGCCTATAAGGCCGTGAGGGACGTCATCGACATGCCGGATCGACGGGCATCAATGTTCGTCAATTTCTACATGCAGAACAATGGTTCGATCTCGAAGCGAAGGCGGGCTTTGTTCGATGAGCTTTCGGACGATGACATCAAGGATCTCGAAGACGCGATACGCTATGCACTCAACCCCGACCCGTCTGATGACGACGTCGAGG
>JBCNPI010000480.1:0-3760 GCA_039593415.1 Rhizobium sp.
CATTATCCCTTTGCTCCGATCTTGCCTTCCGTTCCCGCGGTCAGCCTGATGATATTGGCCCTGTGCTTGTACCAGGAGATGACGGTCATCAGCGCCATGACGGCGGCGATCTTGTCGACGCCCAATATCCACAATACAACCGGGATGACAAGTGTTGCAACCAGTGCGGAAAGCGAGGAGTAACGGGTGGTAAAGGCGATAGCCAGCCACACGATGGCGAAAATCAGGGCCATCAGCGGTGCGAGCCCGAGCAGGATGCCGAGATAGGTCGCGACACCCTTGCCGCCCTTGAAGCCGATCCAGACCGGGAAGATATGGCCGATGAAGGCGGCAAAGCCGGCGAGAACGGCAGCATCTTCACCGAAGAAATGCGCCGTAATGAGGACGGCGGCGGTACCTTTGAATGCGTCGAGCAGAAGCGTGGCCGCTGCAAGCCCCTTGTTGCCCGTGCGCAGCACGTTGGTAGCGCCGATATTGCCCGATCCGATGTTGCGCACATCGCCGAGACCGGCCATTCGGGTCAACAGGAGGCCGAAGGGAATGGAGCCGAGCAGATAGCCGATGACGACGGCGGCCAGCGTGGTCTGCGGGGTAAGCTGCCAAGTCCAGAAATCCGCCATCACGTCCTATTCTCCGTAAACCCTTGGGGCGCCCTAAAGACTGTGAACCAGCTTGCCGGCGACATAGGTTGCAACCGCGCGACCGCTCATCCTCGCATCCTCGAAAGGCGTATTCTTCGAGCGCGACAGAAGCATGTCTTTGGCAACAAGCCAAGGTTCGTCAAGATCGACAAGCGCGATATCCGCTTTGGCACCGGGTTTCAGCGTGCCGGCGGGGAGCCCGAAGATCCGCGCCGGCCGCGTCGAGAGCGCATCGACGAGCCGCATTAGACTGACTTGACCGCTGTGATAGAGCCGGAGTGCTGCCGGAAGCAGCGTTTCCAGGCCGACTGCACCGTCTTCCGCTTCTCCGAAAGGCAGGCGCTTTGTATCGACGTCCTGCGGATCATGCGAGGAGACGATGATGTCGATTGTGCCGTCAGCCAGCGCCTCGATCATGCCCATGCGATCATCCTCCGAGCGCAGCGGCGGGTAGAGTTTGAAGAAGGTCCGGTATTCGCCGATGTCGTTTTCGTTGAGTGCGAGATTGTTGATCGAGATGCCGCAGGTAACCTTGGCGCCGCGCGAGCGGGCGAGGCGAATTGCTTCCGCCGATTCAGGCACCGAAATCATCGCCGCATGATAATGACTGCGTGTCAGCGCCGCGATGCGAAGGTCGCGCTCCAGCGGGATCAGCTCGGCTTCCTTCGGAATGCCCGAAAGCCCGAGCCAGCTTGCGAGCAGGCCTTCATGCATGACGCCGTTCGCGCCAAGATGTTTGTCGCGGGTCTCGCAGGAAATGACAGCGCCGAATTCGCGCGCATAGGTCATAATGCGGCGCAGGACCTGGCTGTCGTGGACGCTGGAATGCGCATCGGCGAACACCACGGCTCCTGCTTCGCGCATCAAGCCGATTTCCGTCATCTCCTCGCCGGCAAGCCCCTTGGTGAGGGCAGCCGCCGGATAGACATTGACGACGGCCGTATCGCGCGCCGTCTTCCGGACGAATTCGACGAGGGCAATATCATCGATGACCGGGTCCGTGTCCGGCATCATGATAAAGGAGGTGACGCCGCCGGCTGCGGCCGCGCGGCTCGCGGAGGCGATCGTTTCGCGATGTTCGCCGCCGGGTTCGCCGACATGGACACGCGCATCGACCAGGCCAGGGATGGCGACGAGGCCATTGCAGTCGCGAACGGTCGCGCCTTTGGGAATGCCGTGACCCTTCGCATCCTTGCCGGAAGCAACGATCACGCCGTCTTCGACGACGATCGTGCCGATCTCGTCGAGATCGCGCGAGGGATCGATGATGCGAACGTTTTGGAGGACGATCGAGCTGCTCATGCGCCGGCTCCTTCGGTGCGAGGCCCCTGGTTCTGCGAAATGAGCAGCGTTTCCATCACGGCCATACGCACGGCGACGCCCATCTCCACCTGTTCGGCGATGACGCTTTGCGGGCCGTCCGCCACTTCGGAGGCGATTTCTACCCCGCGGTTCATCGGCCCGGGATGCATGACGAGCGCGTCTTCCTTGGCCGCCTTCAATGTCTCGGCGTCGAGCCCGTAGAAATGATAATATTCGCGTACCGAAGGCACGAAGGCGCCGGACATCCGCTCGCGCTGAAGCCGCAGCATCATCACGACATCGGCATCCTTCAGCCCCTCTTTCATCGAATGGAAGACTTCGACGCCCATGTCGGCAATGCCGGCCGGCAGCAGTGTGGCGGGTGCGACGACCCTGACGCGCGCGCCCATGGCATTCAGCAGCAGGATGTTCGAGCGGGCAACGCGCGAATGCAGCACATCGCCGCAGATCGCGACGATGATCCGCGAGAGCTTGCCCTTGGCGCGGCGGATCGTCAGCGCGTCGAGCAGAGCCTGGGTCGGATGCTCATGCTGGCCGTCGCCGGCGTTGACCACGGAGCAGGAGACTTTCTGAGCCAGGAGTGCCGCGGCACCCGCGCTTGAGTGGCGGATGACCAGCACGTCGGGCCGCATGGCATTCAGCGTCATCGCCGTATCGATCAGCGTCTCGCCCTTTTTGACGGAGGAGTTGCCGACCGACATGTTCATCACGTCGGCGCCAAGCCGCTTACCGGCGAGTTCGAAGGAGGATTGCGTGCGCGTCGATGCTTCGAAGAAGAGATTGATCTGTGTCAGCCCGCGAAGCGTCGACGTCTTTTTCTCGCGCTGGCGACTGATCTTGACCGCCTCGTCGGCCTTGTCGAGAAGATAGGTGATATCCTGCTCGGTGAGGCCCTTGATGCCGATGAGGTGGCGGTGGGGAAAGAAGACCATGAACCTGCCCTCTGGATTTCGTCAGGCGGTCTATAAAGACGGAGCGCCGATGGGGCAAGCGGGGGTATGTGCCGAGGCCGTTTGTTCCCCATGCAATTTCGCCCGAATCCCGCTACAGGAGCTATGCCGGTGGGAGACGTAACTTCCAGTTTCCCTTTGCAACCTACTTGCTCTACAAGCGATTCATGACCCAAGCGACCCGGACTGACGACCCCTTTGCCGACCTGAACCAGCCGAGCCTCTGGACCGGCATCAATGCCTATCGTTCCGATCCGCTGATCGTCGATCTCACCTCCGGCCTGCCGCGTTCGATCCGGGAAGAGCTGGAGCAGCATGGTCGTTTCGTCACCTCGCACGAGGCGCAGGAACTGGCGCGCATGGCGAACCAGGGCACGCCGCAGCTGCGCACCCATGGGCCGCGCGGCGAGCGTCTGGATGTCGTGGAATTCCATCCGGCCTGGCATGCGCTGATGCGCCGCTCCATGGCGATGGGCCTGCATTCCTCGATCTGGGATGCGCAGGCCGATCCCGAGGCGAAGGGCCACTCGCACAAGGTGCGCGCCGCCCGCTTCTATCTGACGGCGCAGCTCGAATGCGGCCATCTCTGCCCGCTGACGATGACCAGCGCTTCCGTGGCCGCCATGATGGCCTCGCCGGCGGTGCAGAAGGACTGGGCGCCTAAGATTCTCTCGCGCAAGTACGACTCGTCCAACAAGCCCGCCATGCAGAAGAGCGCCGTCACCATCGGCATGGGCATGACAGAGAAGCAGGGCGGTACGGATGTGCGCGCCAACAAGACCAGCGCCGACAAGGTCAGCGAGGGCATCTACCGGCTCTCGGGCCATAAATGGTTCATGTCGGCCC
>JBCNPI010000481.1:0-3755 GCA_039593415.1 Rhizobium sp.
GTTGGCTCTCAATTCCCCATAACCGCGCAAAACAACCCGCGGCTTAGTTCAATCCGGCTTACATGAGATCGCTCGAACTCGCCGCACCGCCCATGCGACCTCAAATAACCCTCCAGATTCCGTTGGGGTTGATTTCGTGATTCACTTTCGGCCGGAGGTGATTTGCGATGCCGAAAGCCTATTCACGTGATCTTCGGGAGCGTGTCTCCCGCTATGTTGATGCCGGCCATTCGCGGCATGCGGCGGCCGCCCATTTTGGCGTATCGGTTTCCTTCGTCGTCAACCTGATGAAGGTTTGGCGCAGCTCCGGCCGGCTTGATCCCAGACCCGGCGGCGGCCGGCGCCATTCCAAGCTCGATCCACACCGAGGCTTTCTGCTGCGCCGGATCGACGAGAAAGACGATCTGACCATGCCCGAGCTTGCCGCGGAATTGGCCGCCAAGGGCACGCATGTCGATCCGGCTTCGATCTCCCGTTGGTTCATCCGAAACGGTTATCGCTTCAAAAAAAACGCTACTGGCCAGCGAGCAAGATCGTCCAGATATCCGGCAGGCGCGAGAAGCCTGGATCACCGGACGGCAAACAAGAATGGCGCTTGAGCCGCATCATCTTGTCTTCATTGACGAAACCGGCACAACGACGAAGATGACGCGGCTGCGGGGCCGTTGTCTCAAGGGCAGCCGCCTGAAGAGCAAGGCACCGTTCGGCCATTGGAAGACGCAGACCTTTATTGCCGGTCTGCGCTGCGATGGCTTGACTGCACCCTTCGTCGTCGATCGGCCAATGAACCGGCGCATCTTCGAAACTTACGTCGAAACGCAACTCGCCCCCACACTCAAACATGGCGATGTCGTCATCCTCGACAATCTCGCCGCCCATAAGAGTCAGAAGGCCGAGCAGATGATCCGCGCCAGGGGCGCGTGGCTGCTGTTCCTGCCGCCCTATAGTCCCGATCTCAATCCGATCGAAATGGCCTTCGCCAAGCTCAAGGCGCATCTAAGAGCAAAGGCCGTCAGAACCATTGATGCCCTTTGGAAAACCATCGGCGACATCTGCACCATGTTCTCGCCAGGCGAATGCAGAAATTATTTTACCGCCGCTGGCTATGGATTCACTTGAACGTCCGCCGCTCTAGATGCCGGTGCGGGAATGGTCGAGGCTATGGTCGACGCCATAGAAGAGGAGAAGTCGCCGATCGTTCCGCCTATATTGCCGGGGCGGAAATCGCCGGAATACCAGATCGGTGTGTAGGCTGCCGCTGCCGCACCCGCCGCGGTCGCAAGCCAGGTCTCGAAAGCGGTCGACCATGGCTTTTCAACACCGAGCGCGACCGCATAAGGCAGCAGCTTTTCGAAATGCTGCGGCGACATCTGCGGTGCACCCTGCATGTTCATCCGGTCGCGTTCGGCGAGCGTCAGATATTGCCTGAGACCGGCGATGCCATCCATCATCTTGCGCCCAAGCGGCGTCGGCGCTCCCATCAGAAAATAAAAGACGACGTTGAGCGCAAAAATGCCGACGATGCCCGCCACCAGCGGCAGCAGGCCTGCTTCCCATAATGGCACGACAGCGGCGGCAAAGCCGCTGACCGCAATCGATACGAAGACAAAGCCAAAGAAGGCGAAGATCAGCACCGAAAAGATGCGCTGGGCGAGACTGGCACTGTGCCTGCGGAATCTGCGGCCGATCGAACTTGCGAAGACCGTCACGAAAATCGACAGGAATCCCGGCGTGACGATGAGCGGCAGGACATTCTCGTGCAGGCGTCCAAAGATGACGATGGAGGCCAGAATAAGGATCGACAGGGCTATACCTGCGATGACGTATAATGAATTGGCCTTGTAATATTCACCGCGATGATTGCGCTCGATCGCACTACGGAACTTCGAGCCCAGCCGCTGCACCGCCTCGCCGTTTTCCCTGTCGATGACCAGTGGGGAGAATGGTCCGACAGCCTGCATGAGAACCTTGTCGCCACCGCCGAGATCGCTGCCTGCCTTGCCGGTGGGCCGCATGACCACCCTTCCCTTCAGGTCGTCGAGAATGACGTAGCCGCGCACGGCAAGATCGATCGCCGTTGCCGAAAATGCCGTCCATCCTGAGCTGGCGAAACCCCTATTGTCGATATAGTTGACCAGCGCCGGCGAGATGCCTTCGGGCGGGTCCCAGCGCGGGACCATGACGCCAGGCGCAGGATCGCGTCCTACCGCGATCCAGCTTCGCATGTAGTAGGCAAACAGCAGGATCAGGCCGCCGATGGCAATCGTCGTGTCGAGATGATCCCGAAGGAACCAGCCCCATTGCTGGCCGCTGCTCGGCGGCGCAATCGCCCCCCTTGCAAGCTTGATGGCGATCGTCAGGCCCTCGCCACTATCAAGCGGCCGAGTCGTAACGAAGTTGGCTACATTACCTTCGGCGCTCGCACTTGCGTTCTTACCGTTTGCGCCGAGCGGCCCGGTGAAGAAGGCAAGCTGCTGCGGCTGCACGCCGTCAGGCAATGTGACCGTTGCCTTGGCATTCGCGATCGGGAACAGCCACCCATTGCCTGTCACGTTCCAATAGAGCTCGTCATGATCGCCGAAATAGCGCATCTGACGATTGGTATCGTAGGTGATGCGGAATGTATGCGGGCCTGGCTTCAGGATACGCTCGGCGTTACCGATGTATATGCGCTCGCCGCCCCTGATGCGCTCGGCTCGCCAATCCTCTGGCTGGCCATCGCGCTCGACGGAAACGATCTTGAAATCCACTTGGATCTCACGACCGCTGGCATCGGTCATCGTCAGCGGGAAATCGCGAAAGATACCGCGTTGGATGTTTCGACCTTCCGCATTCGCGGCGATGGTCTCGACGACGCGCATGGAGCCGTCACGACGCAGCGCGATCGTCTGGTCAAAATTGGTGATGAGTTCGGCCGCCGTGACCGCCGTTGCACATAGCAGCAGGCACAGAGCCAGAAAGAATCCGCCAAGCCGTGTCATCACTCCCCCAAAGGATGGCCGCCGCGCCGCTGCCGGCGCCGCTTTGCGTCAGGAATATGCCCGCGCCCAGCCTCCCCTGGGGATGCGAAGCGTCAATCTTCGAAAGCGACCCCCAGCGAAGCCAGCACGTTCCAATAGGATGGGAAGGTCTTGGCGACGCAATCGGGGTCTAGAATGGTGATGCCGCCGATCTTCAGGCCGGCGAGCGCAAAGCTCATGGCGATGCGATGATCGGCGAAGCTGTCGATCTCCGCAGGCAGCACTTTGCCGGCAAGGCTCGGATCGGAAGCGACGATCAGATCGTCGCCCTCTTCCGTGCCGAGGTTCGGTACGATGCGCGATAGGCCGCTCGACAGCGCACGGATACGGTCGCATTCCTTGACGCGGAGGTTCTCGATGCCGACGAAGCGCACCGGCGTTTCATTAAAGGCGGCAAGGACGGCGAGCGTCGGAATGGCATCCTGCATCTGCGAACCGTCGATGACGGCAGGAAGATGCGGAAACTTAGAGATCAGATCATAGGCCTTCGCATCCGGCTGCGAGAACTGTTCTGCCGGCGCGCCGAGATCGATCTTGCCGCCGCTCAGAACTTCGGCTGCCCAGAGATAGGTCGCAGCGGAAGCATCCGGCTCGATCAGGAAATCGGCCGCACGATAGCCGGTCGGTTGGACGCGCCACGCGACCGGGCTGACACGCTCCACCTTGGCGCCGAAAGCGCGCATGGCCGCGACCGTCAGATCGATATAGCCGAGGGCGCCGATATGCTCGCCGAGC
>JBCNPI010000482.1:0-3732 GCA_039593415.1 Rhizobium sp.
ACCAGCCGGGAGCTGTTGAAAGAGTAGATGACCAGCAGCAGGATCGGCAGGTAGAGGAAGGCCAGACCGAGCGTGACCGAGACGATATTGAAGCGGGACCAGCGGATCATTTGTTATCTCCCCTTCTCATCGGCCTTCGCCTGGAAATGCTGGAAGAATACGATAGGCACTACCAGCACCAGCAGGAGGATAGTCGCCACCGCCGAGGCCAGAGGCCAGTCGGTGTTGCTGTAGAATTCGGTCCAGAGCACCTTGCCGATCATCAGGGTTTCCGAGCCCCCGAGCAGATCGGGAATCACGAACTCGCCGACGGCTGGAATGAAGACCAGCATGCAGCCGGCGACGATGCCGGGAAGGGAGAGCGGAAAGGTGACGCGCCAGAAGGCGCCGATCGGCGTGCAGCCGAGATCCTGCGCCGCCTCGATCAGCGTGGCGTCCATCTTTTCCAGCGAGGAATAGAGCGGCAGCACCATGAAGGGCAAATAGGAATAGACCATGCCGATATAGACGGCGGTATTGGTATTCAGGATGACGAGCGGCTCATGGATGATGCCGAGCGCCATCAGAAGCTGGTTCAGCAGGCCCGTCGTGCTCAGGATCGACATCCAGGAATAGACGCGGATCAGGAAGCTCGTCCAAAAGGGCAGGATGACCAGCATCAGCAAAGTCGGCCGGATCGTGCGCGGTGCCTGCGCCATGCCGTAGGCGATGGGATAGGCGATGATCAGGGTCAGCAGGGTCGAGATGCCGGCGATCTGAAGGCTCTGAATGTAGGCGTTCAGATAAAGCGGATCGCCTGCCAGCCATGTGTAATTGTCGAACGACATGGTCTGCAGCTTGTTCCACCAGTCGCCGAAGCTGTCGCTCCAGGCGAAGGAAGGATCGTAGGGCGGCACCGACAGCGCCTTCGTCGACAGAGAGATACGGAAGACGATGAGGAAGGGCGCGAGAAAGAAGATCAATAGCCAAGCATAGGGAACGATGATGACGAGGCGCTGATAGATTAGGGAACCGAGCGCTCTCATGGTCAATCCTTCAGCAAGACGCCGGCATTTTCGTCGAAGGAGACCCAGACGTTCTGGTCATAGGTGAAAGGCTCTTCCACCGCGCGCACGGCGTTCAGCGACGACGCCTTGACCACCTGCCCGCTCTTCAGCTTGACATGGAAAACCGTCATGTCGCCGAGGTAGGCGATGTCCCATATCTCGCCTTCGGCGGCATTGAGGGATGGGTTGGCGGGCGGGCGCGGCGTCACCCTAAGCTTCTCCGGACGGAGGCCGAGGCTGGCGCGACTTCCCGTCGAGGGCGTATCTCCGGAAGCCGTGCGCACCGTGAAGCCGGATTCGACCGCTATCTCGACGATGCCCGATTGCACCGATGTCACATTGCCGTCGAGGATATTCACATCGCCGATGAAGTCGGCGACGAAGCGGCAATTGGGCGCCTCGTAGATCTCGGCCGGCGTTGCCACCTGCACCACCTTACCGTGGCTCATGACCGCGATGCGATCGGCCATCGTCATTGCCTCTTCCTGGTCATGGGTGACGACGACGAAGGTCAGCCCCAGGCTCTGCTGCAGATCCATGAGCTCGAACTGGGTTTCCTCGCGCAGCTTCTTGTCAAGCGCGCCAAGCGGCTCGTCGAGCAGCAGCACCTTCGGGCGTTTGGCAAGCGAGCGGGCCAGGGCGACACGCTGGCGCTGGCCGCCGGAGAGCTGATTTGGCTTGCGCTTGGCAAACTGTTCCAGCTTGACGAGCTTCAGCATCTGCGCGACGCGGTCGTCGATCTCCGCCTTCGGCATGCCATCCTGACGAAGGCCGAAGGCAATGTTCTTTTCCACCGTCATGTGGGGAAACAGCGCGTAGGACTGGAACATCATGTTGACGGGGCGGCGATAGGGAGGCGTCCCAGCAAGATTCTGGCCATCGAGCACGATCTCGCCCGTCGTCGGCTGCTCGAAGCCCGCCAGCATGCGCAGCAGCGTGGATTTGCCGCAGCCGGAGGCACCCAGAAGGGCGAAGAATTCACGATTGTAGATGTTCAGGGAGAGGTCATCGACAGCGGTGAAATCACCGAACTTCTTCGTCACGTTCCTGAAGGAAATATAAGGCTTGGCCGAAGGATCGGTCCAAGGAGCAAAAGAACGCCGGATATTACCGAGTGACTTCATTATCTATCCCCAAATGGATGCCCGGACGGGCTTTCCTAAGCATTGCCGCACTCCCTATGGAGATGCGTTGGCGCGAGGCTCTTCCCCATCCCCGCGCGCTCGTGATTCCTGTATTATCCTCATAAGGAAAGGCCCGGACGTTGCCGTCCGGGCCGCTTCGAATCATTGGCCGGTCGTGACCTTTGTCCACAAGCGTGTCGCCACGCGCTGCGTCTTCGGGTCCCAGGGTGTCAGGGTGAATAGTTTCTCGCGCACCGCGTCGGTCGGATAGACGGACGGATCATCCAGCACATCCTTGCTTACGAACTGTTGGGATGCCTTGTTGCCGTTGGCGTAGGTGGTGAAGTTGCTGGCCTTCGCGATGACCTCAGGCTTCATAATGTAATTGAGGAAGATGTGCGCCTCTGCGACATGCGGCGCATCGGCGGGGATCGCCATGACATCGAACCACATCTGCGCACCCTTTTTGGGGATCGAATAGCTGATATTCACGCCGTTCTTCGCCTCAGCAGCGCGGTTGCGGGCCTGCAGCACGTCGCCGGAATAGCCGAAAGCAAGGCAGATATCGCCGTTGGCGAGCGCATTGATATATTCAGAGGAGTGGAACTTGCGCACGAAAGGACGGATCGCGGTTAGGAGATCCTCGGCCTTCTTGAAGTCTTCCTGCTTGGTTGAATTTGGGTCGAGACCGAGGTAGCGCAGGGCGGCCGGAATGACGTCCGTCGGCGAATCCAGCATGTAGATGCCGCAATCCTTGAACTTGGCGGCAAGCTTGGGATCGAAGAGCACGTCGATATCAGGCGCCTCGTCGGTGCCGAGGATCTGCTTCACCTTATCGACGTTGTAGCCAACGCCAGTGGTGCCCCACATATAGTCGATGGCATACTGGTTGCCGGGATCGTAAGTGGCGATGCGCTGCTGCACCGCATCCCACATGTTGGAGATGTTCGGCAGCTTGGATTTGTCCAGTTTCTGGAAGACGCCTGCCTTGATCTGGCGCTGCAGGAAATAGGCCGTCGGCACAACGACATCATAGCCGGTCTTGCCGGCGAGCAGCTTGGTTTCCAACGTCTCGTTCTGGTCGAAGGTGTCGTAGACGACCTTGATGCCGGTTTCCTTGGTGAAATCCGACAGGATCGAATTATCGATATAATCCGACCAATTATAGATATTGACGACCTTGTCTTCCGCCTGAGCGACCGTTGCCAGCGAAACGACCGCAAAAGCCGTTGCTGCAAGCCGTGCGAACATGGACTTCATAGTCTCTCCTATTTTTCAAGGGCATCCCGGCGATACCCAACCCTCTGCTTTTTCCCGTCAGACTAGAAAGGAAATCGGAAGGCGACAAGGGGGAAAGCATGCCCCTGGCCTCTTTCACAGGTTTGTCGGAGACCGGTAGGGAAAGACAAAATGAATGAGGACAACCCCCGAACCGCGAGCTCACGCATATGTCGGTCGCTTGCCCGCAAATAGCTCGGCATGGCTTTTCAGCAGCTTGGCCATACGGTCGACCACGGTGCGGATATCCCGGCCGGGGCGATCGGCATCGGTCATGACGATCC
>JBCNPI010000483.1:0-3718 GCA_039593415.1 Rhizobium sp.
AAGCGATTGCCGACATGGCCGGCCGCTTCCGGCAATTGACGGCGGCGTGGCTTAAAACCCGCGGCCTGTAAGAATCAAGCATTTGGGAGGCGCCCGATGGGCAAGACGATCCGATTGACGATGGCGCAGGCCGTCACGCATTTCCTCAAGAAGCAGATGACTATCATCGACGGACAGAAGCAGCCGATCTTCGGCGGTGTCTGGGCGATCTTCGGTCACGGCAATGTCGCCGGCATCGGCGAGGCGCTCTATCAGGTGCGCGAGGAGCTGCCGACCTTCCGTGCCCACAATGAGCAGGGCATGGCTCACGCCGCCATCGCCTATGCCAAGGCGAGCTTCCGTCAGCGTTTCATGGCCTGCACCACCTCCATCGGCCCCGGCGCGCTGAACATGGTGACGGCCGCCGGCGTCGCACATGTCAACCGAATTCCGGTCCTGTTCCTGCCCGGCGACGTTTTCGCCAACCGCGCGCCCGATCCGGTGCTGCAGCAGATCGAGGATTTCGGCGACGGCACCGTCTCCGCCAACGACGCCTTTCGCCCCGTCTCTCGCTATTTCGACCGCATCACCCGCCCCGAACAGATCATTTCAGCACTGAAGCGCGCCATGCAGGTCCTGACCGATCCGCTCGATTGTGGCCCGGTGACGCTGTCGCTCTGCCAGGACGTGCAGGCCGAGGCCTTCGATTATCCGGAAAGCTTCTTCGAAGAGCGCGTCTGGACGCAGCGCCGCCCGCAGCCGGATGCCGACGAACTCGCCAACGCCATTTCGCTGATCCGCCGTTCGGAAAAGCCGGTCATTCTGGCTGGCGGCGGCGTGCTTTATTCGCAAGCGACGAAGGAACTGACGGCTTTCGCTGAGGCGCATGACATTCCCGTCGTCGTCACGCAGGCCGGCAAGTCGGCCATCGACGAAACGCATCCCCTCGCGCTCGGCTCGGTGGGCGTGACCGGCACGTCTGCAGCCAACGCCATTGCCGAGGATACCGATCTGGTGATCGCTGTGGGAACACGCTGCCAGGACTTCTCGACCGGGTCCTGGGCGCTGTTCAAGAATGAGAAGATGGCCATGATCGGCCTCAATATCGCAGCCTATGACGCGCTCAAGCACAATGGTCACGCGCTGGTGACAGACGCGCGTGAGGGGCTGAAGGCGCTCTCCGCCGGCCTGACAGGCTGGCGCGCTCCAGCCTCGCTCGCCGAAAAAGCGACAAAAGAAAAGCAGGTCTGGATGGAAGCTGCCGGTAAGGCGATGGCGACGACGAATGCCGCCCTGCCGTCCGACGCCCAGGTCATCGGCGCCGTCACGCGCACGCTCGGCGGCAAGGACAGCATTCTCGTTTGCGCAGCGGGCGGCCTGCCGGGCGAGCTGCACAAGCTCTGGCCGGCGACGGCACCCGGCAGCTATCACATGGAATACGGCTTCTCCTGCATGGGCTACGAGATCGCCGGTGCGCTTGGCGTCAAGATGGCGCGGCCGGAGAAGGATGTCGTCGTCATGGTCGGCGACGGCTCCTACATGATGCTGAATTCCGAACTTGCGACTTCCGTCATGCTCGGCCTGAAGATCACGGTGGTCCTGCTCGACAACCGCGGCTATGGCTGCATCAACCGGCTGCAGATGGCGACCGGCGGCGCGAACTTCAACAATCTTCTGAAGGATGTGCGTTATGAGGTGATGCCGGAGATCGACTTCCGGGCGCATGCGGCCAGCATGGGCGCGGTTGCCGTGAAGGTCGCCTCCATCGCCGAGCTGGAACAAGCCATCGAAGCATCGAAAAAGAATGACCGCAGCTCGGTCATCGTTATCGACACCGATCCGCTGATCACAACGCAAGAAGGTGGCCACTGGTGGGATGTCGCCGTTCCTGAGGTCAGCCCGCGCGCCGAGGTGAACAAGGCCCGCGCCGCCTACGAACAGGCCCGCGCCGCCCAGCGCATCGGCTGAACCACTTCCGTCATTTTCTGGAGGAGCTTTCGGCTCCTCCAAGCGTGTTTTCAAGGAGACTATCGATGAAGGCCAAACTCGGCATGTCGCCCATCGCCTGGTGGAACGACGACCTTCCTGAACTCAGCGACGACGTATCCCTGGAAGAATGCCTGCGTCAGTCGCGCGGTGCGGGTTTCACCGGCATGGAACAAGGCCGGCGCTTTCCCAGCACTCCTGACGAGATGCTGCCGATCCTGCGTGCTGCCGACGTGACGCTCTGCGGCGGCTGGTTCTCCGGCACGCTCGTCAATGAAGAGCTTGCCGCCAACAAGGATCGCATCGCGCCGATGATCGAGCTGTTCAAGGCCGTCAACGCGCCTTGCATCGTCTATGGCGAAGTCGGCCGCTCGATCCAGGGAGACCGCTCCAAGCCGCTCGCCACCAAGCCGCGCCTTTCGGATGACGAGATGAAGGCCTATGCCCGCCGCGTCACCGAGTTCGGCGAATGGTGCGCCGCGCAGGGCATGCCACTTTCCTATCACCATCATATGGCCGCGGTCGTCGAAACCGAGCCGGAACTCGACGCTTTCATGCGCAATTCCGGTGAAGGGATTCCGCTGCTGCTCGATGCCGGCCACCTCGCCTTTGCCGGCGGCGACGTGCTGCGCGCCATCGACAATCACCATGCCCGTATCAACCACGTCCACGTCAAGGATATCCGCAGGTCCGTCGTCGACGGGCTGGACCGCAGCCGGCAGTCCTTCCTCGATGCCGTGGCGCTCGGGGCGTTCACGGTGCCGGGTGATGGCTCGCTCGACTTCGGCGCCATCGTCCAGCGCTTCGCCGATTACGGCTATGAAGGCTGGTTCGTGGTCGAGGCCGAACAGGACCCGCGTAAGGCGCCGCCGAAAAAGATGGCCGAGATCGGCCATGCCGAACTGATGCGCGTCATGACGGCAGCGGGCTATACGGTGGAAACAGAAGGCTTTCCCAAGGGATAGCTAGAGCGCTTCCGCTTTTCTTCGAATCGCGAAAACGCTCTAGCTCTTTGTTTTTACGCAATTCCGGACGGAAAACCGCTGCGCACTTTTCCTGGAATTACTCGAGAGACGAGCGCCCCTCGCCCATCGAAGGCAGCGAGGGGCATTCTCCCAAGCAATGGAGGAAGGAACCCATGCCAAATCTAAAGGTCAAATCTGACGGCTCGCATGGCCGTATTACCCACGTCACGCCAGAAAGCGCCGGCTGGACCTATGTCGGCTTCGATCTCCACCGCCTGAAGCCAGGCGAAACCGCCTCGGCCGAGACCGGCGATCGCGAAGTCTGCCTCGTATGGGTCAGCGGCAAGGGAAGCGCCAAAGCGGGCGCGAAGGATTTCGGCTTGCTCGGCGAACGCATGAGCCCCTTCGAGGGCGCCCCTCACGCGCTCTATATTCCGGCGGGCTCGAGCTGGTCGGTGACAGCCGAGACCGATCTGGAACTTGCCGTCTGTTCGGCACCGGGCGGCGGCTCCTATGAAGCCCGCGCCATCCCGCCGGGCACCCATCCGGCGCTCACGCGCGGCAAGGGCACGAATGTCCGCTACGTCAACAACATCATGCCGGAAGACGATGGCGCGGCGCATTCGCTGCTGGTGGTGGAGGTGATAACCCCAGGCGGACATACGTCTTCCTACCCTCCTCACAAACATGATCAGGACGATCTCCCGAACGAGAGCTTCCTGGAGGAGACCTACTATCATCGCCTCAACCCGCCGCAGGGCTTCGGCTTCCAGCGCGTCTATACGGAT
>JBCNPI010000484.1:0-3700 GCA_039593415.1 Rhizobium sp.
TCGGCCAGTAACCGCGCGAAAACCAGATGACGCACGCGGCCACGACCGTCAGGGCGCTGGCGCCAACGACGACTGCACGCCGATGATAGATGGCATCGACTAGCGCGCCGGCCGGCGTCGTTGCGATCACCCCGACGATTGCCCCCAACGTCAGCACGGTGCCGATCATATCGGGGGTCCATCCGTGCTCTTGCAGGTAGATGCCGAGGAAGGGACCAGCGCCTGCCTGCACATCCGCTGCGAAGAAACTGACTGCCAGTAAGGCGATGCTTGGTTTCGTGTTGCGTTCTTCCACTGTTGACGAGCGCCATCGATGAGCGGCTACCAATCAAGCGTTCGTCGGCACATTGCGCGAAAAGATCGATGCGTAAGTCCAACAGCATCAGACGTGCCTGGACGCCCCCGACGGACGCCAGGTAGGGCAAGCGCGCGATGCTGGAAAAAGGTAGATCATCGTCGACGTGATGAACGCATTCGCGCCGCCTGACGAGCTGGACGGTCTCCCGTCCTCAGCGTTCGTCGCGAACGCGTTCACCGGAGCCAGACTGGTGAAAGGCTTCAATCATCTGGTTGCGGCCGTTCTCGGCCAGGACCCGGCCGTACAGAGTGGCAGGAGAGTCGTGTTCCTCGCGAGCGAGGATGAAGGCGCCGCAGCAGAGATTGGTGAGCTTGCGGAAAAACTTGGTTTCGCGCCAATCAAACTTGGCGGGCTTTCGGACGGTGGACTGCTTGTGCACGCGCGCGGAAATAACTGGGGACAACTGATCTTCAAGGACTTGGTCAGGTTCCACTGATGACGAACGGATTCCGGATATTTCGCTGAGTCGAATGGCCGATGGCCGATGGCCGGGGCGAATCCGCCGTCTGAACGCCGGGGTGGCGGCGCGAGCGAAGTCGCTTCATGGCCGAGTGCTGCCCATATGTCGTCGACCGAAAGCGACCCGGTGCCCATTCCCACCTGACGGGAAACGGATGGCGGTTCGCGACCCGAAGCAGACGAGCCTCGAGCCGCTAAGCGGGCGACGGTTTCCGATGGCCAAGCAGCCATTCGTCGACCAACGGCGCCTTCGCCCCAGCAGCGTCCTTTGCACCGCTCCAGGCCAAACGGAACAGGCTAACGGCGACCATGTCCTCGTTCGGTTCGGCTCGCGACCATCCCTAGCTTCCAAGCCCTGTTTGGAGCATACGGATATCGACAGATGCCGTTCAACTGTGGGCGAGACCGAACAATCGTCATCAAGCGCTGCCAGCCGCCCGGCGCGAGCAAGCTTCCAATCAATCCAATCCTTCCGCGCTTCCCTACCAAGGTCCGACATCGGATTGCTATTGAATTATGATCGTAATGCTATATTATGACCGTAATTCAATGCAGCACCACCTGTCTTCCATCTCGGAAGTAACGGGTCACACCTTTCTTGTGAGGAAACTAATGAACGACACGCTCAGCAGCTCTACTCAAACATCTGCGCGAGAAGTACAGAGGTTCGCTTCGTTGGGGCTCGCCGCGGCCGCTGACGCGATCCGTGCCGGTGAAATGACATCAGAGGCGTACACCATGGCGCTGCTGCAGCAGGCCCGGTCGCGCGCTGAACTTAGCGCTTTCATCACCATCGACGATGACAGCGTGCTTGAGGCGGCGAATAACGCAGACAAGGCGCGGTCTGCCGGGGCAGAGGCCCCCCTGCTGGGTGTGCCAATCGGGGTGAAGGACAGCTACCTGACGAAGGGGCTGCGCACGAGCATCGGCCTCGACCAACTGGCGCGCTTCATTCCGACGGAAGATGCCGATGCGGTCCGGGCGATCAAGGATGCAGGCGCCCTAATCCTCGGGAAGAACAATCTCGTGGAGATGTCCTATGGGCTGACCGGACATAACGAACGCTATGGTCAGGTTAAAAACCCGCGCGCCCACGAGCACGTCTCGGGAGGCTCCTCTAGCGGTTCTGCTGCGTCCGTGGCTGCCGGGATAGTACCCGCCTCGTTGGGCGGCGATACAGTTGGCTCCATCCGTGTGCCCGCGTCGCTCTGCGGCGTCGTTGGATTCAAGCCGACCACGGGACGCTGGCCACGTCACGGCGTCGCTCCGATCTCCCACACTCTCGACACGACCGGCGTGTTCGCACGCAACGTTGAAGACTGCATACTGATGGATCAGGTCGTCACCGGCGACAGGGTCGTGGAACCCGTCGAGCGGGACCCCAATCTGAGAGGAGTCCGACTGGCTTTTGCGCCGCGGCAGTTTCTGGGTCTAGTGGACCGGGAAGTCGAGGATCGTTTTCGTGAGGTAGTTCGGCGGTTGCGGGACGCGGGCGCGGAGATCTTTGAGATCGACCTCGGGGATGATTTCAATGCCCTCATCCAGACGACCACGTGGGGGATTTTCGCCCATGAGACCCAAGGCGCGATCTCTGAATTCCTCCGCCTGCACAATATTCCGATCACTTTCGAGGCGATTTATGAAAGCCTCAAGCCGCAGCTTCGTGAAGCATGGGCGCACATCGTACTGCCGGGCGGCGCAGGTGCTACTTCACTGGAGGCCTATCAGACTGCGCTCCACGTTAGCCGTCCGGAAATCCACCGCCGCTTGAGCCAGCTGTTCGCCACGCAGGGTGCACTTGCCATTCTGCAGCCGACGACGCCCTGCACGGCGCCTTCGATCGAAGAGCAGGGCGCATTTCGCATCGCGGGCCAGGAAGTAAGCAATCTTGCCTTGGCGAACCACACTTTGTCAGCGAGCAGCGTGGGTCTGCCGGGTATCAGCCTCCCTGCGGGCGTGTCCCGCGCCGGCCTCCCGATCGGTCTTGAACTGGACGCCCCGCTGGCAAGCGACCAGGCGCTGCTGAAGCTTGCCCGCCGAATAGAGACAGTCTTAGGCGTCCAGCCGCCGTCGCTCTGACGTTCTCGTCCCCTTTTGACAAACGGGTCAACCCCGAACAGTACCGAACTCACGATCGACAAATGGCCAATGTCCTGTGCACCACACGAACCATCCCGATTGACCACGTCACAATCAAATCGTCGAAGCCATTCGAGGATGTTCGAGCCAGACTCGAGGCCCTGGCGCCTCGCATCGATGACGGGATCTTCACACTTCTGCGATATGGCGACAGCACCCGCGCGCTTCGAGAGTTGGAGGCATGTCCGCCACTCACTATTTTTGGCCAGCGTGACCACGGAGCGCTACTGGCTATTGCTGGACTGACGCGCCGATCCATCCAGTACGATATCGGCAATCCGCTCACCGCGTCGAAGATGACCCGTCATCAATTATCCGCGGGCCTCTATGCGCCCATTCGCGTGCTGTTGCGCGAGGACGGCGATGATGTTGTCGGATTTGAGTATGATCGGCCAGCCTCCGTTTTCGGCCAGTTCGGCAGCGAGGAGGTCAATGCCGTAGCTCAGCAGCTTGATCGCGACCTCCGAGCCTTGTTGGAGGCGGCTGCGAATTAATGGCTGCGGGAAACGAGTGGAGAGAAAATGCGTTTCGAAAAAGGTCACAAAGCCGCGACCCGGCAGCATATCCTCGAGGTCGCCTCGAAAAGCTTCCGGCGCGCGGGAGTTTCGGCTGCGGGCATCAGCGGGATCATGGGAGCGGCCGGCCTGACCAACGGCGCTTTCTATCTCCACTTCGCCTCCAAGGAGGAACTCGTCCGCGAGGCGGTCGGAAGCGCGCTCGCGGAGCGGCAACTGGACCTCGAAG
>JBCNPI010000485.1:0-3698 GCA_039593415.1 Rhizobium sp.
GACGATCTGGCGACGCAGCAGGCGAGCGCGCATGCTGAGTTCGTTTTCGCTTGCCTTCAGGAGGAAAGCGTCCAGACCACCGCGATGCTCGACCGAACGCAGCGCTGCAGCGGAAACGCGCAGGCGGTAGCGCTGGCCGAGAACGTCGGAGATCAGCGTGACCTGGCAGAGGTTCGGCAGGAACCGACGCTTGGTCTTGTTGTTGGCGTGGCTGACATTGTTGCCCACGAGGACGGCCTTGCCGGTCAATTCGCACATGCGGGACATGGTACACCTACTTTTGTTTTTCTAGGCCATCGAATAGTCATCCCGGGCAAAACCCCGCGCGCAATCCAACAGGCCGTAATTGGAAAGTTGCGGTTCTATAGTCAGAGAGGCCGGCCGCGTCAAGCCAAACCTTGTGTTTTCCCGCAATTCCGTCAAAAAGCTGCTGTTGTCTGAGGCTCGCAGCAGGCGAACAAAGCAACTATATATCTGCCTGATCCTCGTTGAAGGCCTTGATCATGGTTCAAATTCGGAAATGGCTTCTCATCTCAGCTATTGTTGCGTCGATGCCGTCGCTGGCATTGGCCGACGCGCTGCGTCATGAAACGCGCTATCGCGTCTCGCTGGCCGGCCTGCCGATCGCAAGAGCCGATTTCAAGACCGAGGTCACCGGCAAGCAGTTCACCATCCGCGGCGATATCACCTCGGCCGGTCTTGCCGACCTCGTTACATCAATCGACGCGAAGACCGATGTGACCGGTGTCGTAAACGACACCAAGCTGCAGGCGACCCATTACACACTCTTTTACAAAAGCGGGAAGAAAGAGCGCACCTATGATGTCGCCTATGCCAATGGCAGTGTGACGTCGAACATCATCACGCCCGAGCCGAAGCGGCCGGATACTTGGGTCCCCGTTACGGAAAGCGACCTGAAGTCCGTGCTCGATCCGATATCCGGCATGATCTTTCCGATCACGCCCAGCCTCAATCTCTGCAACCAGACGTTGGCTGTTTTCGACGGTGAGATGCGCATGGATCTGAAGCTGTCGCCGAAGGGATCGCATCCCTTCTCGACGGACGGCTTCAAGGGCAAGACCATCGCCTGCGGGGTGCGCTTCACGCCGAAGAGCGGCTACAAGAGCACGCGCAAGGATTATCTCTATCTCGCCAAGAGCGACAATATGGAGATCTGGTTCGCCAAGGCCGATGCCATGAATGTCTATGCTCCGGTCTATGTCCGCATACCGACGCAATATGGGACGGTGACGATTACGGCGGTGAAATACGGCAGCTAGGCGGGGGTCGTTTCACAGAAGCGCTTGACGATTTTCCCGGTTATTTCTACTCAATTTTCGGCGGAAAATTTGTGCATTTTGTGGGGTTGCTTTAGCGGGCCGCAGACGTCCGCAGCAATAGGCTGGGGGCAGAGATGAAATTTCGCGCGACGCTGACAGGCTTTTCAGCCATTCTGATGTGGTCGTTTCTGGCGCTTCTGACTGTCGCCTCCGGTAAGATGCCGCCTTTTCAGCTGCTTGCCGTCTGTTTTGCGATCGGCAGCATTCCGGGCATCGTCGTTCTTCTGCTGAGGCCCGAACGGCTGCAACTGCTGCGCGAGCCTGCCAAGGTCTGGATCACAGGCATTGCCGGTCTGTTCGGCTATCATTTTCTCTATTTCACCGCGCTACGTCATGCGCCGGCGGTCGAAGCCGGTCTGATCGCCTATCTCTGGCCGCTGCTGATCGTCGTCGGTTCGGCGCTGCTGCCCGGCGAGCGGCTGCGCTGGTATCATATTCTCGGCGCTTTGATGGGCCTTTCGGGCACGGTTCTGATCGTCGGCCGCAATGGCTTTCATTTCGAAGGCACCTATGCCGTCGGCTATGGCGCGGCTTTTCTCTGCGCCTTCACCTGGTCCGGCTATTCGCTGATCACGCGCCGTTTCGAGGCCGTTTCTACCGACGTCGTCACCCTGTTCTGTCTCGCGACGGCCGTCCTCTCCTTCTTTTGCCATCTCGCCCTGGAGGAAACCATCTGGCCGGAGAGTGCGGTTCAGTGGATCGCCGTGCTCGGATTGGGCCTCTTTCCGGTTGGAGCAGCCTTTTATGCCTGGGATTACGGCGTCAAGAATGGCGATATCCAGATACTTGGCGCGGCAAGCTACGCCGCGCCGCTGCTGTCGACGCTGATCCTCACGCTATTCGGCTTTGCGGAACCGAGCTGGGGCATTGCGCTTGCCTGTCTGCTCGTAACGGGCGGTGCGGTGCTTGCCGCCCATCGCATGATCCTGCGCCGCGACGATACCGTGCGGACGCAGGCGGAGGCGGCGGAATAGCTCCGCCGCAATCGCCGCCAGTTCCTTCTCATTGCTGTCCTATTGCGCTCAGCGGAGTTCTTGGGCGAGTCCGATGAGAAGCCCTTCAGGCCCACGGATGTAGCAGAGCCGATACGCATCTTCATATTGGACCACTTCGCCTACAAGCTGCGCGCCGCGCGTGCGGAGCCTTTCAAGCGTTTCATCGACGTCGTCGACGGCGAACATGACGCGGAGGTATCCGAGAGCGTTGACAGGGGCGTCGCGGTGATCCGCGACGACAGGCGGCGCGAGGAAGCGGGAGATCTCGAGCCGGCTATGGCCATCCGGTGTGCGCATCATGGCGATCTCCACACGCTGATCGCCCAATCCAGTGATGCGCCCGGCCCATTCTCCTTCGATCGTGGCCCGTCCTTCGAGCTCGAGACCAAGTTCGCGAAAGAAATCAATCGTTCCTTCGAGATTTTCGACGACAATTCCGACATTGTCCATCCGCTTGAGCGCCATGTTTCCAATCTCCAGTGAGCCGCCTACGCCGTAGACTCGTAAAGCTGCTGGCTAGGCGAGCAAGACTGTGAGTAGTCTACGGCCAGATCCGACTGCTATTTCTTGAAGACCTTTTCCAGGAAGGCCACGAGCGACGGCCGCCAGACATCCATCTCATGCTGGAGGTCCGGATATTCGTGGTATTCGTGTTCGATCTTCTTCTCGTCAAGCGTCGCCTTCAAGCCCGCGACGTCCTTGCCGACGACCTGGTCTTTGCTTCCGACCGTCACCGTGAAGTTCTGCAGAGCCTTGTTGATCTTCTCCGGCTCGTTCAGCACCGCATCGACGGTCTTGTTCGGTACGGTCGTCGTGCTGACGCCGCTGAAGGTCGCGACCCAGCCGAAGGTATCCAGATGTGAAAGGCCGGATACGAGAGCCTGATAGCCGCCCTGTGACAGGCCAGCAACGGCGCGACCGTTCGCCTCGTTTCGCACCCGATAATGCTTCTTTATGTAGGGAATAAGGTCTTCGGTCAGCTCGCGATCGGCTGCCTCCGCATTCGCCGGATAGAAATTCGCGCGGCGGTCGGCGGCGGGGAAGTTTTCGGCGATCGCGTTCGGCACATCCGTTTCCGTATCCGGGATGACGACGATCATCGGCTCGATCTTCTTTTCGGCAAGGAGATTGTCGAGGATCTGCGGCGCGCGGCCCTGGAGGACCCAGGACCCCACAGTATCGCCGAAGCCGTGATAGAGGTAGAGCACCGGTAGCGGCTTGGAGGAATCGGTATAGCCGGGCGGCGTGTAGACATACATCTGCCGCTCCGAATCGAGTGCCTTGGAATGCAGGGTCACCAGCCGCAGGTCGCCATGCGGCACGCTGCGGGTGTCGAGTATGCTGCCGGGCACCAGGATGAGGC
>JBCNPI010000486.1:0-3687 GCA_039593415.1 Rhizobium sp.
GAAGCTGTTCGAAGTCTGCCGCATGCGCGACATCCCGATCATCACCTTCATCAACAAGATGGACCGCGAAAGCCGCGATCCCTTCGAAATCCTCGATGAAGTCGAAGAGAAGCTGGCGCTGGATACGGCTCCTATCACCTGGCCGATCGGCCGCTCCAAGACTTTCTGCGGCTCCTATCACCTTGCCGACAATACGGTTCGTGGTTCCGATACCGAAGTCGAGGCGACGCGCGTGAACGGCCCGCAGGCCGTTGCCGACAGGCTGCCGGAAAACGAGCGCCAGGCCTTCATCGACGAGACGGAACTGGCGATCGAGGCCTGCCGTCCCTTCGATCGGGACTCCTTCCTCGAAGGCCATATGACGCCGGTCTTCTTCGGCTCGGCGCTACGCAATTTCGGCGTTCGCGATCTTATCAACGCGCTTGGCGAATTCGCTCCGCCGCCACGTGACCAGGTCGCCGATATCAGAACGGTGCACGCCACCGACGACAAGATGACGGCCTTCGTCTTCAAGATCCAGGCCAACATGGACCCGAACCACCGCGACCGCATCGCGTTCGCCCGCATCTGCTCGGGCAAGCTGGAGCGCGGCATGAAGGCGCGGCTGTCGCGCACTGGCAAGCAGCTCGGTTTGACCGCGCCGCAATTCTTCTTCGCCTCGCAGCGCCAACTCGCGGACACCGCCTATGCCGGCGACGTCGTCGGCATTCCGAACCACGGAACGCTGCGCATCGGCGATACGCTGACCGAAGGCGAATCCCTCGTCTTCCAGGGTGTGCCGAACTTCTCGCCGGAAATCCTGCGCCGCGTTCGCCTTGAAGATGCGATGAAGGCGAAGAAGCTCAAGGAAGCGCTGCAGCAAATGGCCGAAGAAGGCGTCGTGCAGCTCTTCTCGCCGGAAGATGGCTCGCCCGCCATCGTCGGCGTGGTCGGCGCCCTGCAGCTCGACGTGCTGAAGGAGCGGCTGATGGCCGAATACGGCCTGCCGGTTTCCTTCGAAATGTCGCGCTTTTCCGTTTGCCGCTGGATCTCGGCCGATCAGTCCGCCGACCTCGAAAAATTCGTCACCGCACGCCGCGGCGATATCGCCCGAGATCTCGATGGCGATCCGGTCTTCCTCGCCCAGGACGGCTTCTCGCTGCGCTACGAGTCAGAGCGTTACCCCGCTATCAAGATGGCCGCGATCAAGGAGTATCATGCCGTCAAGGCGGCGTGATCGGTTCGGATGCGTTTCGTTTTGGAATAGTGCCTTCGCGATGTTCCATCCGATATAGCGCTATGCCATAGTGCCGGCCCGGAGGATCTCTTCGATCAGGACGGGCAGTTTTCATGATGAAATTCCTTGCGGTTCTTGCTCTGGCCCTTGCCGGCTTGCTGCCGGTTGCGGCACAGGCGCGAATCATCACCGATGCGGCAGGACGCACGGTGTCGGTGCCGGACAAGATCAACCGCATTTTGGTGGCCGGACCGCCCGCCGCCGTGCTGATCTATGTGCTGTCGCCGGAGAAGCTGGCGGGCTGGGTTCACGCGCCCGATGATGCCGCCAAGGCCTATCTGATGCCGTCCGCGCGGGCACTTCCCACGATCGGCCGACTGACGGGCAAGGACGGCGTGATCGGTGCGCAGGCAATCAAGGATGCCAAGCCCGACATTATTCTCGATGTCGGCACGGTCGATCCCACCTATAAGGCTCTGGCCGACAAGGTGCAGTCCGAAACGCAGATTCCCTATGTGCTCGTGGATGGCAGCTTCGCCCGCACCGCCGCTACGCTGCGCGATGTCGGCGCGCTGATCGGCGTCGGAGACCGGGCCAACAAACTTGCCGATTATGCCGATTCGGCAATCAAGGAATTGAACGACCAGCTGGCGACGCTGCCGAATGATCCGCGTCCGCGCGTCTATTATGGTCGTGGTGCCGATGGCCTGGAGACGGGGCTTTCCGGTTCGATCAATCTTGAAATACTCGACGCTGTCGGCACGATGAACGTTGCCGCCGCTGCCGGCAAGGGTGGCCTTGCTAGGGTGACGCCGCAGCAGGTCGTTAGTTGGAACCCGGATATCATTATCGCCGAGAACCCTGCTTTCGCTGCCTCGATGAAGAGCGATCCGCAATGGGCCGGCATCAAGGGCGTCAAGGACGGCAAGATCTTCGTACCGCCTTCGCTACCCTTCGGCTGGTTCGATTCGCCGCCTGGCATCAACCGGCTGCTCGGTGTGCGCTGGATGGAGAAGCTGCTCTACCCAAAGCTCTTCCGCAGCGATTTTTCCGACGATGTGAAGGAGTTCTATAAGCTGTTCTACCAGGTCGATCTGACCGACGCTCAGCTGGCGACGTTGCTGAAGGGCATGAAATAACCGCCCTGATAAGGAAGGCACTCATGGTCCGGGAAAACGAAATTCGCGAAAACGAGGTGGCTGTCGAACCGCCCGCAGCCTTGGATGCAGGTCTCACCTTCATCGGCCGTATCTCAACGCCCTGGACCTCGCGCATGGAAACGCCGCGGCAAGGCCGGCATGACGGTCCGATCTGCCGGATCGAAATATTCGAGCCCTGGGTGGCAGCGCTGCAGGGCGTGGAAGCCTTCGAGCGGCTTGAAGTTCTCTATTGGCTGGATCGTTCCCGGCGGGATCTCGTGCTGCAGAGCCCGGCCAGCAGCGGCAAGGTGCACGGCACCTTCTCGCTGCGCTCGCCGGCGCGGCCCAATCCCATCGGCACATCCATCGTCAAGCTGGAAGCTGTCGAAGGGAACGTCCTGCTGGTGCGCGGCCTCGATTGTCTCGATGGCACACCGTTGCTGGACCTGAAGCCGGATCGCACGCTGTTCAAGCCGATCGCGCCGCCGCAGCCCGGAGATTTCCAGACCGACGGCGGGCTACCCGAATCCCGTTCGCCCTATTCGCCGCGCGGATAGCGCTGGTTCTCTTCCAGCACGTTGAGGTCCATATGGTTGCGCATGTAGCGCTCCGATGCCTTCTGCAGCGGCTGATAGTCCCAAGGGTAGTAGGCGCCGTTGCGTAGCGCCGCGTAGACCACCCATCGCCGCGCCTGGCTTTCGCGGACGGCAGCGTCGAAGCTTGCGAGGTTCCAGCGTTCCATGGCCTGCTCCGTCAGTCGCTTCAACGTTTCGGCATAGGCTGGATCATTAGCTAGATTGGTCAACTCTTTCGGGTCCGCCTCGATGTCGAAGAGCATCGGCGGGTCCTTCTCGCAAAGCGTCAGCTTGTAGCGGCTGTCGCGCAGGGCCACGAGCGGCGCTTCGGAGCCTTCCGCCGCATATTCCATCGGCACGGGGCTGCGGCTTCCGGTGCCGAGAGCCAGCGGCGTCAGGTCTTCGCCATCAGTCCATCGGCGCAGCGATGCGATGTCTATGCCGGCAAGGGCGGCGAGAGTCGGCGTCACGTCGAGCGTCGAAACCGGATGGTCGATTCTCTTCGGCTGCCAGCCTGGCACCGATATCATCAGCGGCACGCGGGCGGAGCCTTCGAAGAAGTTCATCTTGAACCAGAGGCCGCGCTCGCCGAGCATGTCGCCATGGTCCGAGACGAAGAGGATGATCGTGTTGTCGGCCATGCGGCCGCGCTCGAGCGTTTCCAATATCTCGCCGATCTTCTCGTCGACATAGGAGATATTGGCGAAATAGCCGCGCCGAGCCCTTCGGATCTGCTCCGGCGTGATGTCGAAGGCGG
>JBCNPI010000487.1:0-3652 GCA_039593415.1 Rhizobium sp.
GGCCCCATTTCAGGCCACGGCGTCGAGACCGAGTTCCAGCAGGCGGTCGAGCTGGCCGATTTCCTCTGATGTCAGCTGGATGCCGTCCTTTTCCGCGCGAGCACGGGCGGCAAAGCGGCGCTGCGAAGGCAGGCGGGCGCCTTGACCGGCGATCGCTTCGAACAGCGCCTCGGCACGCACAAGCGGATTCCCGGGCCGGCCGGCTGCGAAAGCCTCCGGCGAGAAGGCGACGATGAGTTCGCCATGTCGCGGTGCGAATGCCGTCGTCCCGAGATGATCGAGCGCCTCTCGGCTGGTGAAATCGCCGATCATGACACCGGCGAGAAGTTCGATCATCGTGCCGATGGCCGACCCTTTATGACCTCCGAACGGCAGCATCGCGCCGGCGAGCGCTGCTTCCGGATCTGTGGTCGGCTGGCCATCGGCGTCTATGGCCCAGCCCTCCGGCAGGGGCTTGCCGGCGCGGCGATGCAGTTCGATCTCGCCACGGGCGGCGACCGAAGTCGCGAAGTCGAAGACATAGGCTGGGCCGTCGAGGCGCGGCCAGCCGAAGGCGAAGGGATTCGTGCCGAGCAGCGGCGCGGTGCCGCCGGCCGGTGCCACCGTGGAATAGCTCGGGCACATGGCGATGGCGGCGAGACCGCGATCCGTCAGAGCCTCCACTTCAGGCCAGAGGGCGGCGAAATGCGTGCAGTCGTTGATCGCAAGCGCGGCAATGCCGAAGCGGCGAGCACGCTCGGCAAGCACGGGTACGCCGAGTTCGAAGGCAGCATTGGAAAAGCCGCTTCTGGCGTCCACCCTCACGATTGCTGAGCCATCGCTCTGTTGTTCCAGTACCGGCACCGCGTCCGGCCGCGCCTTGCCGGCCTTGACGGCGCGCAATATGCCTTCGATGCGATAGATGCCATGTGATTTGCAGGCATCACGCTCGCCGGCGACGATGACGCGCGCGATCGCGGCCCCCTGCTGCGCATTGAAGCCGGCCTTCGAAAGGATCGCCACCACGCGGTCCTGCAGTGCGTCCGATGTCAGCGTGATTGCGGCGCTCATCTGAATTCTCCCATGTTTCGCTTGCTTGCATCATAAGGGTGAAAATTGTAAATACAAAACGTATACAAAGGATCGACATGTAGATAAGCATCGTCCTCGGGCTGCAGGGTCCTTGACAGGATGGGGACGCTGGCGGGGAGAAGATGACCATGATTTGCGTGACTGACGAAATGGCATTCGCTCCGAATGTTTTGAGTCCAGCCGCCCAATCCCCCCAGGACGTGATGGTCGAGAGCGGTAAGCCAGCGTCTCCGGAAACACAGAAATTTCTTGCGAGCGTGCGTTGATGGCAAGGCCGGACCTTATCGTCATCGGGGCCGGAGTAATCGGCCTTTCCGCTGCGATTGCCGCTCAGTCGCGCGGCTTGCAGGTTGTGGCCCTCGATCGCGAGGGACCGGCAGCGGGCGCTTCCGCCGGCAATGCCGGCGCTTTCGCTTTCACGGATATCCTGCCGCTTGCCTCTCCCGGTATTTTGAAGAAGGCGCCGAAATGGCTCCTTGATCCGCTCGGGCCGCTCTCGGTGCCTCCTGCCTATGCGCTGCAGATCGCGCCTTGGATGTTTCGGTTCTGGCGCGCCTGCCAGCCGTCTCGCGTCGCCCAGGCCATCGCGGCCCAGACAAGCCTCATGGATCTGTCCAAGGCGGAACTGGAGCCTTTCCTTGCTGCCACCGATACGCTCTCGATGCTGCGCAAGGAGGGCAATCTCCAGGTCTATGAAAGCGAGGCGGAATTCAGCGCTTCGCTGTCCGGCTGGGAGATGCGCCGCAATCATGGCATTGAATTCCAGCACCTGAAAGCCGACGAGATGGCAGCGATCCAGCCGGGACTGGCGTCGCGCTTCATACGCGGCACCTTTACGCCGGGGTGGTACTCCATTGCCGATCCCAAGCTTTATACGCTGGCGCTGGCCGAGCATTTTCGCAGCCGCGGCGGTGTCATAGAGACGGCCGATATCTCCGCGCTCCGCGCGATCCCGGCGGGTGTCGAGGTGGCGGCGGCGGATGGAAAGCTGCGCCAGGCCGGCAAGGTCGTCCTGGCTGCCGGCGCCTTCTCGCATTGGATCGCCAAAACGCTCGGCGAGCGCATCCCGCTTGAGACCGAACGCGGCTATAACACGACGCTTCCAGCTGACGCCTTCGACCTGCGCACGCAGATAACTTTCGGTGGCCATGGCTTCGTTGTCAGCAAGCTTTCCACCGGCATCCGCGTCGGCGGTGCCGTGGAGCTAGGCGGATTAGCGCTGCCCGCGAATTTTCGCCGCTCCGAAGCCATGCTGCAGAAGGCCCGCACTTTCTTGATCGGTCTTAAACCGGAGGGTGGCGTGCAGTGGATGGGCTTTCGGCCGTCGCTGCCCGACAGCTTGCCCGCTATTGGCCGAGCCAGGGCCACGCCGGATGTGATCTATGCCTTTGGTCATGGTCACCTCGGCCTGACCCAGTCGGCGGGCACGGCGCGCCTCGTCGCCGACCTTCTGACGGGGCAAAAGCCGACGATCGATCTGGCGCCCTTCTCGCCGCAACGTTTTTAGCAAAAAGGGCTCTCGTTGCCGTAAGAGTATCGATTGTGATCGCGGCGATACCCTCGATCTCGAGCTGTGCTCGCGATCAGACAACCGTCTCCCCGCCATCGACGACGAGGATCTGCCCCGTCATGTAAGAAGAGCGGTCGGAAACGAGGAAGAGGATCGGCTCGGCGATTTCCGAGACGTCGGCCCATCGTCCGAGTGGCACCTTTTCGGCGATATAGGCTTCGATGGCGCTGCGTCCTCCCATCTGTGCAATGAACGGCGCGTTGAATGGTGTATCGACCCAGCCAGGGCAGAGCGCGTTGACGCGGATGCCAAAGCGGGCGTAATCACCGGCCATCTGTCGGGTCATGGCGATGACCGCATGCTTGGAAGTGGTATAGGCGATCATTTCGCGGTCATAGAGTACGCCCGACGACGACGAGGTATTGAGAATAACGCCCTTGCCCGCCTTCTTCATGATCGGCATGACGAAACGCGAGGCCATGAAATGCGCGCGGACGTTCAGATTCCAGGACGCGTCGAAGCCGGAAACAGCCACCTCCTCCAGATTGCCTGCGACCTGTGCGCCCGCATGATTGTGCAGGATGTCGATGCGGCCATGCTGCGCCGCGATTTTCGCGATGCTGGCCTCGAGCGCCTTGTCGTCCATGACATCGATAATGAGGCTTTCGGCACTGTCGCCCGCATCCGCGATCTGACGCACGGTTTCCCGCGCATTTTCCAAATCGATATCGGCGACGATCACATGCGCGCCTTCGCGCGCCATGATCAGCGCGCCGGCGCGGCCGATGCCGGAGCCGGCTCCGGTGACGATTGCGACCCGATCCTTGAGTATCATGATGTTTCCCTGGTCAGTTTGTCGTTGTCTTTTCGCGCATCAGGAAGCGCGCGATGAGAATGAGGACGAGCGATGCAATCAGCACCATCGTCGCGATCGCATTGATCTCCGGCGTGACGCCGCGGCGGATGGAAGCGAAGACATAGATAGGCAGCGTCGTATTCGATCCCGCGACGAAGAAGGCGATGATGAAATCATCGAAGGAGAAGGTGAAGGCGAGCAAAAAGCCGGCGAGG
>JBCNPI010000488.1:0-3638 GCA_039593415.1 Rhizobium sp.
CGCCATTTTTCGATTTGTCCGACCCGGACACATAGGTAACAATCCGTACCTGAGACATAGGTAACACTTCTAAGCCGAAATGACGTTGATCGGCTATGCGAAGCCGCTTCTTTCTAATTGGTTACACTCGGCCAGCCGCCAGCACCCCTTGGTCTCGTGGCATCGACCGCCATCTGGATCAGGTCGTAGCCGTACATCACTCCGGCAAGTTTGATGACGATGATGGCAGCGCCCAGAAGCGCAAGCCCACCGATGATTCTATCGCTTTTCTTCACGGCCCGCTTCCCCGACGTCTCGTGAATCCCGCATTGTTAGCGGTACTCGAGAGTATATCGCGTTCTGCGCGAAGCGCTATGGGGCCCGTTCACGTCGCGAGCCATCCGGCTGCAACCAGCAACAGGCCGCCTGCGATGCCCTCGATCCATCGGCGGTGGCGATCGTTGAAACTTCTGCGGGAGCCTAAGGCCGCAATGGCAAGGCTGAGCAAGGCAAAGACGATGCCGCACAGGCCGATGAAGACCGTGGAGAGAAGGCAAGCCTGCAGCAAGATGCCTCCATCATGGCTCATGAACTGCGGCAGGATGGCGAAATAGATCATCATGCCCTTGGGATTGAGAACCGCCGTCAGGAAGCCGCGGCGAAATCTGTTGGCTGCGGCACTTGAAGATTTCGGCGAAACGCAGCGGCTTTTCATGGAGGATGCGAGAAGCCGGAAGGCGAGGTAGCTCAGATAGGCGATGCCCAGCCATCGCAGCGCGGCGAACAAAATTGGCGAGGCGGCTATGACGGCGGCAACGCCAAGCGCTGCAAGCGTCGAATGCACGAGATAGCCGGCGCAAATGCCTGCGGTCGAGCGCACGCCGGCGACAGAACCTCCCGATACGGCCTGCGATGCCACGAAGAGCATATCCGGCCCCGGTGTACAGATGAGCGGCAGTACGGTGGCCGCGAAGAGAAGCAGATTGGCGTTTTCCATCGATAGGAGCCTAGCAGCCGATCCACGCAATCGGCTTGCGAAGATGCCAATTTCTGTCAGATTATTGGCAGCAGAATTCACAAAAACCGATTCAGCGATAGGGAATGCCAATGCGGCTGGATGAGATCGACAAGCGAATCCTGCGTGCGCTGCAGCGCGATGGGCGGATTCAAAATGTGGAACTGGCCAAGGAGGTCGGGCTTTCGCCGTCGCCCTGCCTCCGGCGCGTCAAGCTTCTCGAGGATGCCGGCATCATCGACCGCTATGTGGCGGTGGTGAATCCGGTCAAGGCTGGCCTGCCGCTCTCGCTATTTGCCCGCGTCTGGCTGACGGCGCAGGATGCGGAGACGATCGACCGTTTCATCGCCGCTATGAAGATGCTCCCTCAGGTGATGGAGTGCTACATCATGCTCGGCGAGAGCGACGCGCTGCTGAGGGTCGCCGTATCCGATCTCGACGACTATAGGCAGTTCCAGTCGACGCATCTGACAAAGGTCAATGGCATCCGGAACGTCAAGACCGACGTGCCGAGCCAGATCGTCAAGCAGACCTACGCTTTGCCATTGCGTTGACCGCACGTCATCGCCTCGTGTCATCAATCAAGCGCATCAATGAAAAACCCGCCGGAGCGATGCAGCGGCGGGTTCATTTTATTGATTTATATCTGCCGATCAGTGCAGGATCTGGCTCAGGAACAGCTTGGTGCGCTCATGCTGCGGATTCTCGAAGAATTCCTTCGGCGAATTCTGTTCGACAATCTGGCCTTGGTCCATGAAGATGACGCGGTTGGCGACCTGGCGGGCAAAGCCCATTTCGTGGGTGACGCACAGCATGGTCATGCCTTCCTCGGCAAGGCCGACCATGGTGTCGAGCACTTCCTTGATCATTTCCGGGTCGAGCGCCGAGGTCGGCTCGTCGAACAGCATGATCTTCGGGTTCATGCAGAGCGAGCGGGCGATCGCGACGCGCTGCTGCTGACCGCCGGAAAGCTGGCCGGGATATTTCTTGGCCTGCTCGGGGATCTTGACGCGGGTGAGGAAGTGCATGGCGATCTCTTCCGCCTGCTTCTTCGGCATCTTGCGCACCCAGATCGGCGCGAGCGTGCAGTTTTCGAGAATGGTCAGGTGCGGAAAGAGATTGAAGTGCTGGAACACCATGCCGACTTCGCGGCGCACTTCGTCGATCTTCTTCAGATCGTTGGTGAGTTCGACGCCATCGACGATGATCTGGCCCTTCTGGTGCTCTTCCAGGCGGTTGATGCAGCGGATCATCGTCGACTTGCCGGAGCCGGAAGGACCGGCAATGACGATACGCTCGCCGCGCATGACTCTCAGATTGATATCGCGCAGCACATGGAAATCACCGTACCACTTGTTCAAGTTGATCATGTCAACCGCGACCTCGGTCTCGGAAACGGTCATTTTCTTCGATTGGGCTTCAGCCATTTTGTATTTCCCTCAATTTTATCGCTTGTGGCCGGTGTCAAGATGGCGCTCCACGAAACCTGAATAGCGCGACATGCCGAAGCAGAACAGCCAAAAAATAAAGCCGGCGAATACGAGACCCGTTACCGGCGTCACCGCGCTTGCCCAAGTCGCATCCGAAAAGTTCTGGCGGACGATGCCAAGCAGGTCGAACATGCCGATGATCGCGACGAGCGACGTGTCCTTGAACATGCCGATATAGGTGTTGACGATGCCGGGAATGACCAGCTTGATCGCCTGCGGCAAGATGATCAGCCGCATCTTCTGCCAGTAGCCGAGGCCGAGCGAATCGGCGCCCTCGAATTGGCCCTTCGGTATCGCCTGCAGGCCGCCGCGGATGACTTCGGCCATATAGGCGGAGGTGAAGATCGCCACGCCGACGACGGCGCGCAGCAGCTTATCGACAGTCCAGCCCTGCGGCATGAACAGGGGCAGCATGTAGCTCGCCATGAATAGCACGGTGATCAGCGGCACGCCGCGGATCACTTCGATGAAGATCACGCACAGCATGCGCACGACCGGCATTTTCGAGCGGCGCCCCAGTGCGAGCAGTATGCCGAACGGGAAGGAGACGGCGATTGCCACGAAGGCAATCACCAGGGTCACCAGCAGGCCACCCCATCTTTCCGTTTCGACGATCTGGAGGCCGAAGCCGCCATGGAGCAGGAAGAATGAAACAACAGGCAGCACGAAGAATGCCAGGACCGCATTCAAGCCTTTGCGGGGAACTGACGGTATCAGCAGTGGTGCGAAGCCGATGATCATCAGGATTGCCACGAGTATCGGCCGCCAGCGCTCGTCCGGTGGATAGAGGCCGAACATGAAGACGACGAACTTCGCGCGGACGAAGGCCCAGCAGGCGGCATTCCAGCCATCCGGTTGCGTTCCGCCCTGAACCTTGGTCGCGCAGAATGTGCGGTCGGTTCCGTTCCAGACTGCCTCGATGAACAGCCAGTTAACGAGATGCGGAATCGCCCAAACCAGGAAGGTGACGGCGAGCAGGGTGAGGACGATGTCCTTCGGCGTGGCAAAGAGGTTCTTTTTCAACCAGTGCCAAGCGCCTCTTTCGCCGGCCGGTGCCGGTTGCGCCACAAGAAGCGTCTTGCTGACGAAGCTTTGATCTACGCTCGACATCTTATCTCTCCACCAGAGCCATCTTGGCGTTGAACCAGTTCATG
>JBCNPI010000489.1:0-3628 GCA_039593415.1 Rhizobium sp.
GGTGACGAGCCTGGGGTTGTCGAATGGGTCGACCGGCTGGCGCCGATCTTCGCCGAGATCAATGCCGATCCGGCTCTGCACGAATACAAACGCTATGCTTCGCGCACCGGTCCCTACGAGGCATGAACCGGCGGGCGAACCGAGGAGAATAGAAATGACCATGCTCACCAAACAACAAGAGACAGAGCTCGAGGCCGCAGCGTTCCGCCGCCTCGTTGCGCACCTGCGCGAACGCAGCGATGTCCAGAACATCGACCTGATGAATCTCGCCGGCTTCTGCCGCAACTGCCTTTCCAACTGGTATCGCGAAGCGGCCGAAGAGGCAGGCTTGCCCGTCAGCAAGGACGAGTCGCGCGAGGTGATCTACGGCATGCCCTACGAGGATTGGAAAAACCTGCATCAGAAAGAAGCCTCGCCTGTGCAAAAAGCCGCTTTCGAGCGAAACAGGCCGAAAGATTAACCCTCCCTTCACCAATCCGGCTTGACCTTGCGCGCCATTCGCGGCACGTCAACTGCCCGATCGAATTCGAAATACCGCGCAGGCCGTGAAGCGATGACCCCTGTGGGGATGCATCAATCTCATCCGCGGCCGGCTGCAAGCGACCCTTTGAGACCCTTTAGGAGAAGTGCATGGAAGAGAACAGCGTCGAGAACGTGGCCGCGGCGGAACTCCGCCAATTCATCGAGCGCATCGAGCGCCTGGAAGAAGAAAAGGCCGCCATCCAGTCTGACATCAAGGACGTCATGGGCGAAGCCAAGGGCCGCGGCTACGACACCAAGGCGATCCGCACCATCATTCGCCTTCGCAAGAAGGACGCGAACGAACGCCTGGAAGAAGAATCCATCCTGCAGACCTATATGGCCGCGCTTGGCATGGAATGATCGAGCCTTCTAAGGCTCACGGAACGATCTGGAGCCGGCTTGCCGGCTCCTTTCTTTTGGGTGTCACTCGGCGAAAAGACGATGGATCAATTCGGCGGCACTACCCTGCCAAAGCTCGCCCTTACCGATGCCTGACCATAGCGACAGGAAATCCGGCAATCCCTTCGCCGTCGATGCACCGCGTATGTCCCGCGTGAACTTGTTTTGCGCCGGAAAGGGAAGGATGGCGTCAGGCTTCCCATCCATCTCATTCATGAAGCGGTTCTCGATGCCGCGCGCAAAGCGGCCCGAAAAGGCGCGGGTCGTCCGCGTCTTTCGCTCCGGCGTTTCGAGCAGCTTTTTGCGGTATGGTGCCGATGTTCCGGCTTCCGCGCAGGCAAGGAAGGCCGTGCCCATCTGGACGGCCTGCGCGCCCGCCTGCAGCGCCGCTCGGATATCGCTTGGGGTCATGATGCCGCCGGCTGCGATCAGCGGCAAACGAATGGTGCCGACGCATTGCGCCAGGAGATCGCACATGCCGATTTCCGGGTCCGCTGCTCTGGCGTCGAAAATGCCGCGATGACCGCCCCCTTCGAAGCCTTGCAGCACGATCGCATCCACGCCGCTCTCTTCCAGCGCCCTCGCCTCGTCGAGTGCCGTCGCGGTGCCGATCAGCGGGATACCGGCCTTTTTCGCCTCTCGGACATGGTCGGCCGCCAGCAGGCCGAAGACGAAGCTGAAACAAGCCGGTTTGAGACGCAACACCGCTTCGAACTGCGCATCGAAATTCTCTTCGTAGGGAGGAGAAAGCTGCGGCGAAGGCAGTTCCAGCTCCTGGCGAAATCGTGCGGTCGCCGCCGCCGCGCGTTCAACCCGATCGGCGGCAACCTGCGGGATCGAATGCGGAATGAAGAGATTGATCGAAAAGGGCTTGTCGGTTCGTTGACGCACCTCGGCTGCAAAGGCTTCGATGGCCGCGGCATTAAAATAGGCGCCGCCCATGGCGCCGAGCGCGCCCGAGGCCGAAGCAGCCGCCACCAAATCCACCGACGTAGGACCGCCCGCCATCGGCGCGACGATCAGCGGATGCTTCAAACCAAGTCGTTGAAAAAGATTACTGTCCGTGGGGGCAGACATGTCCGGCTTCCTTTCAGAAAGGTCTGTTCATGTATCCATGCAACATAGGTGCCGTACCGCAGCTTCCCAGGCGAAACCTCGCGGAAACCTGCACGTCCATCAGCTCCGCTTGAGCGCGGCGGTACGAGCCTTGATGGCTGCAACCACCGACAAACCCGATCTCTCAGCCCTGTTCGACGCCGGGACCTTCGCCGACCTTGGTCATCACAACACCTCCGATGGTTCGGATGACGATGCGATCAGGCGCCAGAGCCCGGCGAAAGAGCAGATTGCATTTCCCGCCGGGTCGTCGATCGCTATCCGGTCAAAGCTTGACGCGGATTGCGCGCCTTCCGGCTTAGAACAGGCGGTCGAGCCACTCATTCTTGTCCGGCGCGCGGCCGAACTGGATATCGGTCAACGCGGCCTTCAGACGGAGCGTGGTGGCGCCGGCATTGCCGTCGCCGATCGTGAAATTGTGCTTGCGGCCCTTCACCTTGCCGATCGGTGTGACGACTGCCGCCGTGCCGCAGGCGAAGGATTCGCGCAAACGCCCGCTCTCGGCGTCGGCCTGCCACTGCTCGATCGAATAGGGTTCTTCTCGAACGGTGAGGCCCATGTCGCGTCCCAGCTTGATCAAGGAATCGCGGGTGATGCCCGGCAGAATAGTGCCTGTCAGCGGCGGCGTCTGGAGCGAACCGTCATCGAAGACGAAGAAGATGTTCATGCCGCCAAGCTCTTCGATCCAGCGCTTTTCCACGGCATCGAGGAAGACAACCTGGTCGCAGCCTTCACGCTGGCCTTCAGCGAGCGCGGAGAGGCTTGCGGCATAATTGCCGCCGCACTTGGCAGCACCGGTGCCGCCGGGAGCAGCGCGCGTGTAATTCTCGGAAACCCAGAGCGTGACAGCGGATGCGCCGCCCTTGAAATAGGAAGCAACCGGAGAGGCAATGACACAGAAAAGATAATCGGTGGCTGGCCTTGTGCCGAGCGCAGCTTCCGAGCCGATCATGAACGGCCGCAGATAGAGCGATGCGCCTTCGGCGGTCGGAATCCATTCGCGATCGATCTTGACCAGTTCGCGGACGGATTCGACGAAGAGCTTTTCCGGCAGCGGCGGCATGGCCAGCCGCTCGGCCGAATTTTGGAAGCGTTGGGCGTTGGCGCTCGGGCGGAAGAGCGCCGCCCCGCCGTCCGGCAGGTGGTAGGCCTTCATGCCTTCGAAGATTTCCTGCGCATAATGCAGCACCACGGTCGCCGGATCGAGAGCCAGCGCCTTGCGCGCCTCGATCTTGGCACCATGCCAGCCCCGGTCCTGCGAATAGCGGATCGTCACCATATGGTCGGTGAAGACGCGGCCAAAGCCCGGGTTCTGCAGCAGCGCTTCCCGCTCGCTGGCCGCCGCGGGATTGGGGTTTTTATGGATGTCGAAGGTTAACGTCTCGCCGTTGCTCATGGCTCCTCCAATGCTTCTCTTGTCGCGGCTCACGCCGGCCATCTCCCGAAGGATGGTGTAAATCAAATCGGGTGGTATTTGATTGCGTTTACGCCTGTTCCCACGCAAGTTTAAGAGTGATTTTCATAAATTCGTGGGGCAAATCGTCATTTCGCGCCCGCAAGTGAGTTCGCGCTCCTTGTCAAGCTCGATCAT
>JBCNPI010000049.1:0-23521 GCA_039593415.1 Rhizobium sp.
CGCTTCAAAGAGATCGATGTGCCGAAATCGCCCGTCAAAACTGCCTTCAGCCAGAGCCAGAATTGCGTGGTCAGGCCTGCATCCAGCCCATAATGAGCGCGCAGTGCCGCGATGTCGGCGGGGCTTGCGCCCGGCGAGATCATCATTGCGATCGGATCGCCTGGAACGACGCGCAGCAGGACGAAGACGATCACCGCCACTCCAAAGAGGGTAATCGCGGCCATGATCAGCCGGTTGAGAATGGAGACTGCTATCATGCGTTATGAGTTCCGATCGCATGTGCTGACTGTAACATGGAGCGTGCCAGCCCCTCATCCGGCCTATCGGCCACCTTCTCCCCGTTTTGACGGGGAGAAGGGGATAGACGCACCCACAGCCTTCCTTCCAACCGTCTTTCCAGACGAGGGTACAGAGGTCGTCCCCTCTCTCCGTCAAAACGGGGAGAGGGCTAGGGTGAGGGGCAGCCGCATACTCAAATCCGACGCATCAAGCCTTCGACACCAGCGTCGGCTGCAGGGCGCCTGAGACGTTCGGCGTCACCTTCAGGCTAGATTTATAGACGATCGGCTGGGCATATTGCAGCAGCGGGATCACATAGCCCTGCTCGGCTATATATTTGATCGCCGCCTTCCAGCCGGCAATGCGCTTCGCCTCGTCTTTTTCGACCCAGAGCGGCCCCAGCATGTCATCGACATCCTTGGTCTTCCAGGCCGAGTGCGGCGAGGGGCCGAACATGGCAAAGCCAGTGGAGGTCGTCGGATCGCCGATGGCGTTGCCCCAGTTGTAGAAGGCGGCCGGCCCGAGCTGGTGGGCGGCGCGCAGCTCGTAATGCTTGGCGATTTCGTAGACTTCGATTTCAGCCTGGATGCCGACCTTGCGCCACATGCCGACGATCGCCTGGATCATCTCGTAATCCTTCGGCTTGAAGCCGCGAGTAGTCTTGATGGTGAATTTCACCGGCTTTTCCGGCGAATAGCCGCTGGCCGCCAGAAGCTTCTTGGCCTGTTCCGGATCGTAAGGGATTTTGACAGATGCGTCGTAAGCTTCGTATTCCGGCGCTTCCAGCGTCGATAGCGGCTTGCCGTAGCCGCGCAGCAGCCGCTTGATGATCGCTTCCTTGTCGATCGCCATATTGGCGGCCAGGCGGACGTTCTTGTCGAGCATCGGATCGACATTGCTGATGAAGATCATGCCGATGTCGGAGATCGGAGTTGCGACGCCTGATAGCCCCGACTTCTTCTTCAGGCGGTCGAAATCCTCATAGGGGATTTCCAGCGTCACGTCGGACGAGCCGGATTCGATCTCCGCGACGCGGCTCGTTGTATCCGGCACGAACTTGAAGATGACGGTGTCGAAGGCGGGCTTGCCACCGAAATAGTTGGGGTTTGCCTTCAGGCGCAGATAGGAATTGCCCTCATAGGCGTCGACCATATAGGGGCCGGTGCCGATAGGCTTCTTCTCGAAGCCTTGGGCACCTACCTTGGTATAGTAATCCTTCGGCAGGACATAGCCGGTAAGGAACGCCATCCATTTGAAGAAGGTCGGTTCAAAACGGACGACATCGCCGGTAATGCGGTTGCCTTCCACCTTGTAATTGTTGGCCGTCGACCAGATGAACTGGATCGGGTTGCCCATATCCTGCTTGGCGGCGCGCTCCAGCGACCAGACGACATCGTCCGGTGTGAACTTGGAGCCGTCGTGCCAGGTGACACCTTCGCGGACGTCCATCCAGACCTTGGTCTTGTCGTCGTTCCACCCCCAGGCGGTCAGCAGGCCCGGCTGGAATTTCAGGTCCGGCCCCTGACCGATGAACTGATCGAAAATCGAGCGATAGATCGCCTGGATCGTCGGGTTGACTGCCGACGGCCCTGTGGTCGGGTCGAAAGAAGGCAGGTTGACGTTGAATGCGATGGTCAGCGTGCCGGCCTCGGCAGCCTCGACAGGCGTTCTGCCTGTTAGAATCCCAGTCAAGAATGCGGCTGCGCCGAGGCTCAAGGCCTCGCGCCGAGTAAGCGTTGTCATGGTCACTCCGTTCCCCTGTTAAGCGACAGAAAAGCATGACGCCCAACTTGCCGCTGGCGATTTATTGTCGGAATGTTTTAATCTTAAAATACGCATTTCGGAGCGGCAAGCGCTTTCTCTGGTCCTTTCAAAGAATTCGCTGCTTCTGCAGCATGCATATTATATGCGCGTGCATATATATGCATTGCAGGCTACGAATCGAAGGCTCCGATTCAGAAAAGCGGAGGCCGCCGCTTCCGGTTTCGGCGCTCACTGCATTCGGCTGCATCTCATATTTGTGCGTTGACAGTTCGAGGAAGTTCAAAATATGATTTTGCAAATGATTTAAAACAAGCCCACAAGGGCAAAGGGGTAACGTTCATGGCCGAGCGATCGTTTGCGCGCGAGGTCGAGGATCTGAAGCTGGGGGAAGGCGACGTCTTCCGCGGCGAGGGTATTCTCGCGATCACCAAGGCACTTCTGCAGGCCGGCGTATCCTATGTGGGCGGCTATCAGGGTTCGCCGATCTCCCATCTCATGGACGTGCTGGCCGACGCCAAGGACGTGATGGAAGATCTGGGCGTCCATTTCGAGACGTCGGCATCGGAAGCGGCCGCCGCCGCCATGCTGTCTGCCTCCGTCATGTATCCGGTGCGCGGCGCCGTCACCTGGAAATCGACGGCGGGCACGAACGTCGCCTCGGACGCGCTTTCCAACCTGTCTTCGGGCGGGGTCACCGGCGGTGCGCTCATCATCATCGGCGAGGATTACGGCGAGGGCTCCTCGATCATGCAGGAGCGCAGCCATGCCTATGCGATGAAATCGCAGATGTGGCTGCTCAATCCGCGCCCGAACCTGCCCTCGATCGTGCAGGCGGTGGAGGAAGGTTTCGAGCTTTCGGAGGCTTCGAATACGCCTGTCATGCTGCAGGTCGGTATCCGCAGCTGCCACGTTCATGGCCAGTTTGTTGCAAAGAACAACAAGCGCCCGGCCTATACGCTGAAGCAGGCGTTGGAAAAGCCTGTCCGCGACGTCAACCGTATCGTGCTGCCGCCGGCATCCTTCCTGCATGAGAAGGAGAAGCTGGAGAAACGCTGGCCCGCGGCGGTCGACTTTATCAAGAAGCGGCAGCTCAACGAGTATTTCGGGCCTGCCGAGGGCGAGGTCGGCATTATCCTGCTTGGCGGCGTGTATAATGGGGTCATGCGCGCGCTGCAGCAGCTTGGGCTTGCCGATGTTTACGGCAATTCCGCTGTGCCGCTTTACGTCCTCAACGTCGCCTATCCGCTTGTTGATGACCAGATCGTCGAATTCTGTGCGAACAAGAAGGCGGTGCTGATGGTGGAGGAGGGCGCACCCGAATATATCGAGCAGTCCCTCAACACCATCCTGCGTCGCCGCGACATTCAGACCAAGATCGCGGGCAAGGATGTCCTGCCCATGGGCGGCGAATATACCGCGCCGGTATTGATGAAGGGCATCAAGAACTTCCTGGAAGTCCACCAGCGCGTGCTGCTCGGCAATCAGCCGCCGCTGCCCGACCCGGCGCCGATCCTCAACGATCCGAAGGTCAAGGCACTGGCCGAGGTTGTGCCGCCGCGCCCGCCGGGCTTCTGCGTCGGCTGTCCCGAACGGCCGATCTTCGCGGCGATGAAACTGGTCGAAGGTGAACTTGGCCAACATCACATCTCCGGCGATATCGGCTGCCACCTGTTCTCGATCCTGCCTCCCTTCAATCTGGGCAGTACCACCATGGGCTACGGGCTTGGGCCGGCGGCTGCGTCTGCCTTCAACGTCGCGGCCGACAAGCGTGCGATCTCGGTCATGGGCGATGGCGGTTTCTGGCACAATGGTTTGGCGACTTCGGTCGGCAATGCCGTCTTTAACAAGCAGGACGGCGTCATCCTCGTCGTCGACAACTATTATTCGGCGGCGACCGGCGGGCAGGACATACCGTCCTCGCGCGCGCTCAATCCACGCCGCAAGACGAACAATTCCATCGTCAACGCGGTCAAGGGCATCGGTGCGACCTGGGTGCGCCAGATCGACCGCACCTATGATGTCGCCAAGATGCGCGACACGCTGCGCGAGGCACTGACATCGAAGGAGGCGGGACCGAAGATCATCGTGGCTTCTTCGGAATGCATGCTCAACAAGCAGCGCCGCGTGAAGCCGCAATTCGCCAAGGCGGTTAAGGACGGCAAGCGCATGGTCAAGGAGCGCTTCGGTGTGGACGAGGACGTCTGCACCGGCGATCACGCCTGCATCCGCCTTTCCGGCTGTCCTTCGCTGTCGGTCAAGCATACCGAGGATCCGCTGAAGGACGATCCGGTGGCAGCGATTGACAATAATTGCGTCGGCTGCGGCAATTGCGGTGAGGTCTCGGAGGCCGCGGTGCTCTGTCCCTCCTTCTACCGTGCCGATATCATCCATAATCCGACCGGTTGGGATCGTTTTGTCGCCGGCTTGCGCTCGCGTGTCATCGGCTGGCTGCAGGCGCGTCGCCGCGCCGGCCGCATCGTCTTTTCGGATTGAGAGGGCGACATGAACGAACATGTGAGCATGAGCGATCTCGGTAATAGCAGATTTTCCACGGACAAGCCGCTGTCGCTTGCCATCCTCGCCATGGGTGGGCAGGGCGGCGGCGTGCTGGCCGATTGGATCGTCGGCCTCGCCGAAGCGGAAGGCTGGATGGCGCAGACGACCTCTGTGCCTGGGGTTGCCCAGCGAACGGGCGCGACGATCTACTATATCGAGATGCTGCCGGCGAAGGATGATCACGCGCCGATCTTCTCGCTGATGCCGACGCCGGGCGATGTCGATGTCGTCATGGCGGCGGAGCTGATGGAGGCTGGGCGTTCGGTGCTGCGCGGCCTGGTCACACCGGACAAGACCGTGTTGATCGCCTCGACGCACCGTTCCTTTGCGGTCGGCGAGAAGGAGAAACCCGGCGATGGTATCGGCAATCCCGAAGTGGTGGTCGAGGCGACGGATTTCGCGGCAAAACGGACCATCGCGTTCGATATGGAAACGATGGCCGTCAGGAATGGCAGCGTGATTTCGGCCTCCATGTTCGGTGCTTTGGCCGGGTCCGGTGCGCTGCCATTCGGCAAGCAAGCTTTCGAGGCGATGATCCGCGCCGGCGGCAAGGGCATCGAGCCCAGCCTGAAGGCGTTCAATGCTGCTTTCGATCGTGTCAGGGAAAAGCCGCGCGACGCCGTTTCCGCAACGCCGCCGAAGCATTTCGATGCGCTGCCGGATACCGCTGGTCACCCGGCACTGGACTGGCTGGTCAATCGCATCCGCGCGGAGTTTCCTGATGTGGCCCATCCGCTGCTGTTTGCCGGCGTCAAGAAGCTAACCGATTATCAGGACCCGGCCTATGCCGACGAATATCTGAGCCGTGTTGCGGCACTTCACGCGCTTGATCGCAAGGCCGGTGGCGCGAGCAAGGATTTTGCCTTCACCGTCCAGGCGGCGAAATATCTCGCTGTGGCCATGGCTTACGATGACGTCATTCGTGTCGCCGATCTTAAGGTCCGCAGCTCTCGATTCCAGCGTGTTCGCAAGGAGGTCGGCGCCAAGGACGACCAGATCGTCTACATGACCGAATATATGCATCCGCGCATGGATGAAGTCTGCGGCACGATGCCGAAGGGCATGGGCCTATGGATCGAAAGCCGGCCGCGCCTGTTTGCCGGCCTCGATCGCTTCGTCAACAAGGGGCGGCGTGTGCAGACCGGAACGTTGTTCTGGTTCGTCGGTCTCTACATGGTTTCAGCACTGCGCCACATCCGTCGCGGCACGCTGCGGCACGCACGCGAGGTGGAGCATCGTGAGGCCTGGCTGACGGCGGCTTCCAATCTGCTGGCCGCGAATTACGATCTCGCCGTCGAAGTGCTCGGCAACCGCCGCCTCGTTAAGGGCTATTCCGATACGCATGCGCGCGGACTTTCCAAGTTCGATCGCGTCATGTCCGCCCTGCCGATGCTGCGCGATCGCGAGGACGGAGCCGCATGGATGAGACGGCTGCGGCAGGCGGCGCTGCTGGACGAAAAGGGCACGGCGCTTGATGGGGCGTTGAAGACTGTGGAGACGCTGTGAGGCGGGCCCGGTCACCCGCTTGGTCGAGCGACTCTTTCCATCTCATGGTGAGGTGCTCTGACGTCGAAGCCGCGGCGTAGACGGCAGGGCCTCGAACCACGAGGTGGCCACGGACCCCGATCTCGCTTAAATCTCGTGCTTGCGGATGTTGTGCAGTACCTTGTGCAGCGTCGAGATGAAGATGCGGTATTCAGCCTCGTCGACGCCGTCGAACATTTGCAGGAACAGGTCGTACATGGTCGGCCATACCTTCTCGAAGGCGGCGCGGCCTTCCTCGGTGATGGAGACATCGCGTATGCGCATGTCTTCGGCGCGGGGCTGGCGGCGGATGTAGCCCTGTTGCTCGAGAGAATCCAAGGTGCGGCTCATCGTCGATTGCTCCGTGACGGCAAAGACGGAAAGCTCGTTGATGGTGACGCTGGAGGAGACGCTGAGGACGGCGAGCGCTCTCATCTTCGCGGTCGTCATGTCGTATTCGCGCAGTTCTTCCGAAAGATTGGCGTTCCAGCGGGCCATCAGCCGGTTCATCAGATAGGGCGCGAAGTGATTGAGGCCGATTTCGCCCATGGTCGGGCGCTTTGCGTTCTCATCCCGCTTGCGCCTCAAAACGGTGCCTGAAAACCGTTCCTCCATCGACGATACTCCTCCGGAAAAGTATTACTTCAGCGATGATGCGAGCAGGAAGCCGGAGCCCCCACCAAGGCCTGGACCGGGATGCGCGGAAGCGCCGATGTGGTACAGGCCCGTTATGTGGGTGCGGTGGTTAACAGATGACTTGAAGGGACGCCAGATGAAAAACTGGTCGAGACCGCAATAGCCGCCATAGGGGTCGCCGCCGACAAGGTTCATGTTCATTGCTTCGAGATCCGCCGGAGAATAGGCGCGGCGTGCCAGCTTTATGCTGGAAAAGTTTTCGATCTGGCTCGCTAGCAGGGCTTCGACACGATTGGCGTAGCGCTCGCGCACCTCCGGCGTCCAACGGCCGTCATGCGGGGTTTCGATCTCGCCAGCGGCATCGCCCTTGATATGGCGTGGCGCTTCGGGAAGCTGCAGCCAGAGGATCGATTTTCCTTCCGGCGCGCGGCTGGGATCGAGCGCGACCGGCTGGCCGACGCAGACGGTGGGTTCGGCCGGCAAGAGCCCGCGCTCGCATTCGTTGGCGGCGCGAGAGACACCGTCGAGGCCGGGGGTCAGGTGCAGCAGCGCGACCTTGCCGAGTTCGGCGCCGGCCTTCCAGCGCGGCGGCTCGGAGAGCGCATAGTGAATCTGCATGTCACCCTTGCCATAGCGGTAGCTGGCAACACCCGTTTTGACTTCTGCTGGCAGCGGATCCGGCCAATCGGCCATCAGCCGTTCATAAAGCTGGTTAGGCGTGACGGAGCAGATTACGCCTGCCTTTGCGCTCAACGCTTCGCCATTCGAAAGGCGTACACCATCGGCACGGCGATTGGCCCCTGGCAGGATGGCTTCGACATCGGCTTTTACACGGATTTCGCCGCCATGATCGGCAATCAGCCGCTCGAAGGCAGTCAGCAGGTTCGCAGCGCCGCCCTTGACGATCGGCGCACCGCCCAGTTCCAGCGCAAAGCCGATCACCTTCAGCATTTGTGCAGAATAGGCGCTTTCCGGTCCGAGGCCGCAGTGAAGCACCCAGGGCGCCCAGAGCGCGCAAATATCCTCGGACTTGTAGTTGGTTTCGAGGTAACCGCGTGCCGGCGTCAGGGCATCGCCAAACCAGGCTGCGAGCTTGCGCAGGCCGCGGTTCCAGCCTTGCTTGCCGACGGTTTTCAGGGTCGATCCCGACCATAGCGTGCCGCCGAGCAGGGAAAACAGGAAAGGAGCGTCGGCGGCCAGCGCCTCCATCTCGCGGGAGAAGGTCTGCCCGTCGCCAAGCGAAAGTTCATCGAAGGTGGCGATATTTCGCCGCCTGTCCCTGGAAAAGATGACATGCGCACCGTCGGGCCGCAGCACGCCTGTTGGAAGGTCGGCATGTGCGAATTCCAAGCCTCGTGCCTCGAGTTCCTTGCCGATGGCGCCATAGGCAGGCGAGGTGAGGAACAGCACCATGGTTGTTGCCATGACATCGTGGATGAAGCCAGGCTCGGTGATCTCCTCGGTGCGCAGACAGCCGCCAATGCGGTCATTGCGCTCGAGGATGAGCACCTTATGGCCTTTTTTGCCAAGCATCGCGGCGGCGACAAGTGCATTTATGCCGCTGCCGACGATGATGTAATCATGATCGCCCATTGCCGCTGCCCCTCATAGGCAAGATGAAATGGAAAGACGGAGTCCACCCCCTGGACTCCTGCCTTTCCAGCCTATCATGCAATTAGTGCAAGCGCACGAACCGGTGAGCCGGTGCCTTTGACGAATTTCAGCGGAGCGGCAATCAGGACGGCGCCCTTGGCCGGAAGCTGGTCAAGATTGGAGAGGCTGGCGAGGCCATAGCGGTTGGCCTTGTGCATGAGGTTATGCGCGGGGAAGGGCGGGTTCATGCCACCGGCTGAACCGGCGTCTGTGCCGATTGTTTCTGAACCCCAGCCGATAATGCCCTTGGTCAAGAGATACTCGATCGCCTCGGCGGTCGGACCGGGGGAGTGCGGGCCGTTTTCATCGGCGTTCAGGAAGGTCTCGGTCGCGCCGTTGCGCTTGTACCAGTCGGTGCGCAGCAGCACCCAGCTGCCGGCTTCGATCGTCCCATGCTGTGCTTCCCATTCCTTGATGCTGTCGACCGTCAGCAGATAATCGGGATCGGCAGCGGCTTCCCTGGAGCGGTCGATGACGTTGACCGGCGCCACGAAATTCTGCGGCGGGATGGTATCGGTCGTGTTGTTCGGATTATCCTTGCCGGTGATCCAGTGGCAGGGGGCATCGAAGTGGGTGCCGGTATGCTCGCCGAGTTCCAGCCAGTTCCAGGCCCAGAAAGGACCGTCCTGATTGTATTCGGAGATCGTATGGACCTTGACGTTCGGGGTGTTCTTGCCAAACTGCGGCGGCAGGTAGAGCACCGGAGTATCGGGGCCGAGCGGCGCGGTAAGATCGACCACCTTGACGGAGCCCGAAAGCAGGGCCGAGGCGAGGCTGGCGAGTGTGGTAGCGGTCATTTTTCTAGTTCCCCTTGTTGTCGCATGATCCTGTGCAAAGAACCGTTTGGGCTCTTTTGGTCAGGATCGGGCGTGAAGTCGGTATCGCCAGGCGCGGGATGCCTTTCCTCCGGGCACTTGGTCCGCGCGGTAGCAGAATGCAGGGAGCCTATGTCACAATATATGATATTGCAAGCATTCCCGCATGCTCCCGGAGGGCAAAGGTGGACTGTCCTTCCTACGGCGGGGATATCGGCAAGTCGCTGAAACAATGTAGTAAATCTCGATGAAATTCGAGACAATGCTACTTCTGGTTGGGCGTTCATCTAGACATTCGTGCCAATTGATACTTGAAGCTTAAAACTCAAGATGTATGCATGTGACAATAATAATCGGCGAAAGAGGGGTAAGCGATGAGCTATGATGCGATCATAGTGGGAGCCGGCCACAACGGCCTGGCGGCGGCGGTACATCTGGCTTCCAAGGGCTGGAAGATTGCCGTCATCGAGGGCAATGCGGAGCCCGGTGGTGCCGTGAAGACCCGCGAGGTGACGCTACCCGGTTTCAGGCACGATCTCTGTGCCATGAACCTCTCCATGTTCGCCGGCTCGGCCTTCTTTGCGCAATACGAGAACGAACTTTCGGCCGAAGGCTTGGGCTTCGTGCCCGCTGCGGATTGTTTTGCCAGCGTCTTCCGCGACAATACCTATCTCGGCGTCAGCATCGATCTCGAAAAGACCGCAAGCGCGATCGCCGACATTTCGCCGCACGATGCCGCGGCCTGGCGGCAGATGCTCTCCGCGTTCGGCGCGGATGCACCGCACATCTTCGGCCTGCTCGGTTCGCGCATGCCATCGATGGCTGCGGCCAAGGTCGTCTGGAAAGCCTGGAGGCAGAAGGGAATCGGCTGGCTTTACGATACGGCACGCATGTTCTTTGCCTCGCCGCGTGATTTTCTCGATGCCCGCTTCCAGAATGCCAAGCTGAAGACGATGATGGCCGCCTGGGGCCTGCATCTCGATTTTGCGCCTGATGTCGCCGGCGGCGCGCTGTTTCCCTATCTCGAATCCATGGCCAATCAGGCCTTCGGGATGGTGATTGGCAAGGGCGGTGCGGATACGATCGTCAAGGCGATGGTGGCGGTGCTGAAAAGCAAGGGCGGCGAGCTGATGCTGGGTTCTCGTGTCGACAAGATCGTCACGGCTGGCGGCAAGGCGACGGGTGTCATCCTTGCCGATGGACGCCGTTATGAAGCGAAGCGTGCAGTCATCGCCAATGTCCATCCGCAGATTCTGTTTGGCAAGCTTCTCGATGGGGATCCCGCACGCCAGGAATTCGACGGAAAGATATCGCGCTTTCGTGCCGGACCGGGCACGATGATGATCCATCTGGCGCTGTCGGGCCTCCCGGACTGGACGGCGGGCAAGGCGCTTCAGAATTTCGCCTATGTCCATATCGCGCCTGATCTCGAGATGATGTCGCGCGTCTACGCCGAGGCGATGGGCGGTCTGCTGCCGGTCGAGCCTGCGCTGGTGGTCGGGCAGCCCACAGCCATCGATCCCTCGCGCGCACCTTCCGGGCAGCATGTGTTGTGGATTCAGGTGCGCGTCCTGCCGGCGCAATTCCATGGCGATGCCGCGGGTCAAATCACCGGTGCGAACTGGGATGAGGTCAAGGATGCCTATGCGGAGCGCGTCCTCGACATCATCGAGCGCTATGCCCCAGGCTTGCGCGCTAAAATCCAAGGCCGCTCGGTCTTTTCGCCTGTCGACCTGGAGCGCGAGAACCCGAACCTTGTCGGCGGCGACAATCTTTCGGGCAGCCATCATCTCGACCAGAATTTCCTGTTCCGCCCCGTTTCCGGCTATTCGCGCTACAAGACGCCTGTGGGATCGCTCTATATGTGCGGGGCTTCGACATGGCCGGGTGCGGGTACGGGTGCCGGTTCGGGTTTCATGCTGGGGAAAATGCTGGCCCGCTGACCGTCATACGACTTGACGCCCAAACCTTTGACATTTCAAATATCGTCCCCTAGATCGCTCAGATTAGCGATGCGGAACGATAGATCGAGGCGACGTCATGGCAGAGTCCGAAAGTGCAACCGTTGATCTGGAGATCATCGTCCAGGGCGCGCAGGAAGGCAAAAAGCTGGAACTGCGGCTTTGGCTGCGTATGCTGTCGACCACGAAGCTGATCTCGCAGGAAATCCGGCGCCGGCTGCGCAACGAGTTCGGCGCGACCCTGCCGCAATTCGACCTGATGGCGCAGCTTTATCGCGAGCGGGAGGGCTTGCGCCTTGGAGAGCTGTCGAAGCGCACCATGGTCACCAATGGCAACGTCACCGGACTGGTCGAGCGGTTGGAAGCCGACGGCCTCGTGCTGCGTGTGACGCCCGATGGCGACCGGCGCGTGACGGTCGCGAAGCTGACGGCGAAGGGCGAGACCCAGTTCAGCGCCATGGCCGCGGCCCATGAAGGCTGGCTGCGGGACATGATGGCGGATGTCGAACCTGCCATCGTCAGCGAGCTGTGGCGGGATATCGGCGCGGTGAAGTCATCGGTGAGCAACCATCTGTCGGGCACCGATTTCGATTGATGGAAATGCCCTACCTCTTTGTTTTTACGCATTCCGGACGAAGAACCGCCGCGCACTTTTCCTGGAAGTGCGCTATCGCGCACGTTCGTTCTTGAACTTCTTTTCAAGCACGCTGACGAGGCGGACCATCGGCCAGAGCAGGATAATGTAGATCAGCGCGGCCATGATCAGCGGAGAGGGGTTCGCATAGAACCCTTGAGCGTTCTGTCCCTCCTTGAGCAATTCGGGAAGAGCCACAGTCGAAGCCAGCGATGTATCCTTGAACATGGAGACGCAGTTGCTCGTCGTCGGCGGGATGACGATACGGACCGCCTGCGGCAGCACGACCTTATAAAGTGTGATCAGGAAGGGAATGCCGAGGGCCGCGGCGGCCTCGAACTGGCCGCGTGGCACGCTTTCGATACCCGAGCGGAAAACTTCAGCCGAATAGGCGGCAAGCACGATCGAGAAGCCGAGGATTGCCGACCACCAGGCCGAAAAGCTGATGCCGACGAAGGGCAGCGCATAATAGATCAGGATCAGCACGACCAGCATCGGCATGGCGCGCATGATATCGATATAGGCGATCGTCAAGAGCTGCAGAGGCTTGGGGGCATAGAGGCGGATCAGGCTGACGACGAGGCCGCCGGTCACGCCGATCAGGATGCTGACAACGCCGAGCGCGATAGTCATCCAAAGCCCGCGCAGCAACTGCGGAAAAGCCGAGATCATGACGTCGGAATTGAAGAAGGTATCGACGAAAGACATTGGCACTCCCGCGTGTGGAACGAAGACGAGATTTCTTGCATCAACGCCGGTCGTTGCGACCGGCGTAGTTTCATTTCAACGGTGATCTTTTGATCACGCCTTGGGGATAGGCAGTTCGGTGACGGTGGACGAGCCTGCCGGTGCCTTGCCGCCGAACCACTTCTCGTGGATCTTTTCCAGCGTGCCGTCCTTCTTCATGGCGGTGATCGCATCGTTGATCTTGGCGACGAGCGGCGAATCCTTGGTCATCATCAGGCCGTACTGTTCGCCGGTCTTGATGCGATCCTTGATGGCGAAGCCCTTGGTCTTGACGAAGAGATACTGCATGCCGGGGATGTCGCTGACGACGGCATCGATGCGGCCGGCGCCGAGATCGAGGAACATATCCTGCTGCGAGTTGTAGCCCTTAACGTCGGCAAAGCCCTGAGCGGCCTTGTTGTCGTTGACCCACTTTTCACCCGTGGAGCCGGAAAGCACGCCGACAACCGTGCCTTTGAGATCGGCAAGCGTCTTGATCGAGCTGCTTTCCTTTGTGGCGACGCCCATGTCGGAATCGTAATAGGGCTGCGTGAAGGACTGCGACTTCAGACGTTCCGGCGTTATCGTGATGGACGAGATCGCCACGCCGATGCGCTTGGAGCTCGTTGCCGCGAACAGGGCCTGGAAGCCGTAGTCGGCGATGTTGGTCGTCATGCCGGCGCGCTTGGCCGCTTCGTTGACGATATCGACCTCGAAGCCTTCGAAGCCACCATTGGCGGTCTTGTACTCGAAGGGCGGGTTGTTCGGATAGGAGCCGACGTTCAGAACGTCGGCGGCATAGGCGAAGTGGCTTCCGCCGGCGAGGCCGACGGCGGTCGCAAGGACCAGCAGACTGCGACGAGTAATGAGCATTTTCTTAGTCTCCCTCTGGTTATGGCTGCGGGATTTTCCTCTCACCCGCGGTATTCCCCGTCCGCCCGACCGGCGGCCGTATCATCTCATCGCGTTGACCATGCGATCGAGCGCGATGCGCATCTGTTCGGTTTCACGGAACGTGCACATGCGCAGGAATGCACGGGACGCCTCGCCGAAGTGATATCCCGGCGCCAAGCCGACGCGGGCCGTTTCGAGAATGCGCTCGCAGAGCGCCGTCGCATCGGGCTCGCCCTGCAGCGCGAAGAAGGCATACATGCCGCCACGCGGCTTTTCCGGCAGGATCATGCCGGGTATCTTCGGCAATTTTTCATAGGCCAGATCGAGACCAGCCTTGATCCGGCTGCGGATTTCAGCGACCAGCGGCTCGCCTTCGCGCAGAGCGGCGGCGGCACCGGCCTGTACCATGGCCGATGTGCCGCTGTTGATATACTGCGTCATGGCGCCGAGCTGATCGGCGATAGCCGATGGATGCGTCAGCCAGCCGACGCGCCAGCCCGTCATCGCCCAGGCTTTCGAGAAGCTGTTGATCGCAATCACGCGATCCCCGTCTTCCGCCACCTGCAGGATCGACGGGGCGATGTCGCCTTCGAAATAGAGGCGGGCATAGACCTCATCGGAGATGATCCAGATGCCGGTGCGGCGGCTGAAATCCAGCAGCGCCTGCATCTCCTCGCGCGAGGCGGTCCAGCCCGTCGGGTTGGAGGGAGTCGAAAGGAAGATGGCGCGGGTGCGGGCATCGCAGCGGGCGAAAAGCTTGTCGAGGTCGAGGCGCCAATCGGTATCGAAATCGAGCGATACGGCGCGCGGCTCACCGCCGATCAGGTGGATGGCGTTGTGGATGTTCGGCCATTGCGGCGCGACGTAGACGACATTGGTGCCGACATCGACGAGCAGTTCAAGCGCCATGTAGAGCGCCTGCATGCCGCCGGGCGCAACCGTTGTGCGCTCGATCGGGATGGGGCGGCCATGCCAATGCGTCTGATAGTCCGACAGGGCTTCGTTCAGCGTCGCCAATCCGCGCATGTTCGGAACGTAGAAGGTTGCGCCATCGTCGAGCGCTTTCTTCGCGGCATCGCGGATGAACTCCGGCGTCACGATGTCGCCTTCGCCGAACCAGAGCGGAATGACGCCGCCGAGCTCGCGGGCGCGCTTGGCCAGCACTGCGATATTGTCGGTGCGCATGTCGCGAATCTGGGCGCGAATACCTTCGAGGGCATCGCGGCCTGATATTGCGTTCGGCAAGTTATGCTGCGGCAGAAGAGACAAGGAATTTCCCCTGGGAATTCGGTGCTGAGGGGTTCAAACGGTCGCGGATGCTTTCACTCGGGCAACCCCCGGATTTCGAATGGTTATCCAAAAACCAATGCATTTCAAGGACAAATTTTAAGCTTAAAAAGTCTATCTCCTCGCTCGATTTTATGTCGCCTTTTCATACGGTAACTACCTGATAAAGAAGCTTCATTTCTTTTGCCTATCGTGCTCACCCGCTCTTGCGGCATCGATCCCGGCGGCCAGGCTGGCGCCGAGAAACATCGTGTCGCTTGCGAGCATGAAGAAGCTGATGCCGGCTTCCGACCATGCGCCGATATCGTCGGCTGAAGGGCGGAAGATGCCGACTGCGCGGCCGGCGGACAATGCGGTCTTTGTGATTGTGCCGATCGCCGCATCGAGCCTGTCCTTACCGGTCGGCCCCATGGCGTCGATCGAAACGGAGAGATCGCCGGGGCCGATGAAGATGAGGTCGACGCCATCGACGGCGGCGATTTCGCCGATATTGGCAAGCCCCTCCGCCGTCTCGACCTGGATGGCGAGTACCAGCTCCTCGTTGGCCTTGGCGAGATAGTCCGGAATGCGGTAGCCATAGGCGGCGGCGCGGCCGGGGCCGACACCGCGTGCGCCGAGCGGGGGATAGCGGGTGGCTTTCACGGCGGCGCGGGCCTGCTCCGCGGTCGACACACGGGGGACGAGAACGCCTGCCGCACCTGCATCCAGAACGGCTGCAATATCTTCCGCCGTATGTCCGGGCACGCGGACCATGGCGGGAACGCGATGGATATCGGCGGCGCGGATCAGATCCTCGATGCGCTCGCGGCTGATCTGCGAATGCTCCCAGTCGACGCAGAGGAAATCGACGCCTGAGGCTGCCGTGACTTCGATGGCTACGGGATGCGGGATAGCCGCAAACGTGCCGACGAGCAGCTTCTGCTCGATACAGTCCCGGCGGAAATTGCTCATCGTCATCCTCATATTGCAACGGCTCTCCCAGCGAGGGATAGACCGAAAGATACAACTGCGAAACGGCAATCTGCTTTGAGTTCAAAACAACAGCGGCACGGAGGCATTTGCGGTGGCGGAGTTGTTCGGGCGCCGCCACCGCTCACAGGCGCGGCTTACTTGCGCCGCGCCATGATCTCGGTCAGGACCGCATCGAACCGGGCGATCTCCTCGACCTTGTTATAATGCACCAGCGACACACGGATGGCACCCGTTTCCATGGAAAGGCCCAGGCGCTTCATCAGGCGCGGCGCAAACATGTGACCGTCACGCAGGCCAATGCGCTGCTTGCCCATCTCGTCGGCAAATTCCTGCGGCGTGATGTCTGGAATGTTGAAGCAGATCGTGGGAACGCGCTGCTCCAAGCGGTCCTCGTCGGAAATGCCGTAGATCACAGCGCCGTGGCGCTTCAGCACAGCAATCATCTCGCGTGAAAGCATCAGCTCGTATTGGCGGATCGCGCCCATGGCGGCGGCAAGGGCCTCGCGGCGGCTATGCTCACCGCCTGGCAGGAAGCGGCGACCAAGGCCTTCCAGATACTTGACCGCGGCATTCATGCCGGCGACGTTTTCATAGGTGAAGGTGCCGACTTCGATCTTGTAGGGCGGCACGTCCGGAATGAAATCCTCCTTGAATGTGGGAAGCTTGACCAGCGCGTCATAGCGGCCCCAGAGGAAGCCCATATGCGGCGAGAAATTCTTGTAGCCGGAGCATACGAGATAATCGCAGCCCCAGGCCTGCACGTCGATCAGGCCGTGCGGGCCGTAGTGAACGCAATCGAGGAAGGTTTCGGCACCGGCGGCTTGTGCCAGTTTGCAGACGCCAGCGACGTCGACGATCGTGCCGATCGAATGCGCTGTAACGGTGCAGGCGACGAGGCGGGTCTTATCGTTGAGCAGCGGCTTCAGATCTTCCACATGCAGCGTGCCGTCCTCGCGCATGCGCCACCAGACGATCTTGGCGCCGTCGGCTTCCAGCGCCATCCAGGTGGCGATGTTGGCATCGTGATCCATGTCGGTGACGACGATTTCGTTGCGCTCGCCGAGCAGCTTGGCAATGCCGAGGCTGACAAGGCGGATGAAGGAGGTAGCGTTCTGGCCGAAGGAGATTTCCTCCGGGCGATAGGCGTTGACCAGCATGGCGACGCTTTCGCGCGCTTCTTCCAGATTGCGGTCGACGCCCTGGCTGTGCTGGTATTTTGCCATGCGTTGGACGTTGAAATCGATCAGGTGATTGGCAACCGCGTCAACCACCGTCTGCGGCACCTGCGCACCGCCCGCATTATCGAGAAAGACGAAATCGCCAGCCTTCCGGATGGCCGGGAACATGGCGCGGACCTCGTCAACCGGGAAGCTGTTGTGGCCGGCAAATTGCGATGCGGAAGCGGCGGAGCTCATGGGGATCTCGCTCTGGGCGTTGGGATTGAAACCTCATCTGTGATCATTTGATCACAAAATACTTTAAGGTTCAACCAAATTTCTCGCTCTCTATTTTTTTGAAGCTTAGCGGCGGCTGAAGCCGGAGCCCTTGCGCGGCTCGTCCTGTGTGGCCGGACAGTAATCCCGCAGGATTTCGTGGGTGCGCCTGATATCGGCGACGACGCCCTCCCGGGCGGCGGCAAAGTTCCCCGCCTTCAACGCCGTAACGATGGCGCCATGCTCGCCGGCGGGGTCAAGCTCGCCGCTGCGCATCAAAGGTTCGACGGAGGCGGAGAGCATGCGCATATAGGGGCCGAAACGCAGCCACAGCGTCTCGATCAGCTGCAGCAGCACCTCGGAGCCGGAGGCACGATAGATGGTGAAGTGGAACTGCTGGTTCTTGGCCATCAAATCGTAGACGTTGGCACCCAGGCCGATGACATGCTGTTCCCCAGCAATGCGCTCAAGCGTCGCGATGTCGGTGGATGTAAGGTTGGGCATGCCGAGCTCGGCCGCCAATCCCTCGACGGCGATGCGAGCTCGGCAGAGATCGTCCAGCCGGGCGAGGGTGACGATCGGAATGCGGGCCGAGCCATTGGGTGCGACCTCCAAGGCATTTTCGGCCGCCAGCCGGCGCAGAGCTTCGCGAACCGGCATATTGCTGGTGCCGAAGGTTTCGGCGAGAGAGGCGATGGTTAGCGTCTGGCCGGGGTCGAAATTGCCGGCCATGAGCGCATTCCTGAGTTGCTGGTAGACGCTCTCCTGGATCGTCATTCTGGAGGACACCGGTTCCAGGGCTATGCGCACGCTCGTTTCCTCTCCGCTTTTGGCGACTCGTTCATGGTAGAACGAAGGGCGGGCGAAAGGAAAGGGCTCTCGGAGCGGTGGTCAGGCTTCGTCAGCTTTCCAGTTCGTCCCATCTGCCGCAGGCGTCGTCCGATCAGCCTTCGTCGGGGCCTTTCGTAAGCCAAGGCCGACGCCGATGAGGGCAAGCGCACCGCCGATGGCGTGATAGGAATGCAGCTGTTCTCCAAGCAGCGCCCAGGCCAATGCCGCAACGATGATGGGCAGGAGGTTGATCAGCAATGAGGTGCGGCTCGCGCCAAGCCTATGGATGCCGATCATCCAGCAGAGTGGTGCGATAAGCGAGGTCGGGATCGCCGCGTAGAGGATCAGGGGCAGATTGGCCGTGGTGACCGGCGAGATATCGCCGATCAGAAAGATCGGGATGAGCAACAGGGTCGAAAAGCCGATCTGCCAGAAAAGCTGCTGCCATATGGGCAGCGGCATCGCCCAGCGCCTCAGCATCACGCCATAGAGCGCGTTTGAGAGAACGGCGATGATCATCAGCCCATCGCCGATGTGGAAGCCGCCATTCACAAGGCGCATCGGATCGCCCTGCGAAGTCAAATAGACGAGGCCGATCAGCGAGATGGCGCCGCCTGCCAGGCTTGCAGCGGTGAGTCTTTCGCCCGCCAGCAGGCCGGCGAGCACCGTGGAGAGAAGCGGCATCAAGGCGATCATTACACCCATGTTGACGGCCGAGGTGGTTTTGGCCGCTTCATAGGCGAGGCTCTGATAAATCACCATGCCAAGGGCGCCGAGCGTGGCGAGTTTCATCCAGTGCTGCCGGAGCAGGTCTCGATTGCGCCATGCCGCCTGGCCAACAAAGGGCAGGAGCACGAGGAATGCGAGTAGCCAGCGATAGAAGGAGATGGAGCCTGGAGAGATCACGCCGGCGGATGCCTTGGTGACAACGGTATTGCCGGACCAGATCAAGACGGTCAGCAGGGGCGCAAGTCCGGCCGCGCTGACGATGGATGCGGAAGCGTTCGGCTGCGTGCTCATGTGAATGGTCTCTCGTCGTCTTCTGGCTCGAGGCGAAATGAAGGAGGGCGGGCATGGCTGCCATCCGGAAGCTTTTCTACCGTCTGTCCGAATTGTGGTATATAGCGAGATCAAGACAATGGTAGCGAAATGAAGACATGTCTGTCAGACCTCCGCGCATCGAGGGTGATCCACCGAATCCGGTTTCTTTCCGAACCGAGAATTATAGGGCGGGCACGGTTTTTCCAAACAAGAGCCAGCCTTGGGGCGAGCTCAACTACGCACTTATCGGCGTTTGCGAGTTCGATATTCAGGGTGTGCGCTATCTGTCGCCGCCTCATTATGCCATCTGGCTGCCACCGGACACGATGCATGGCGCACATAACAAACACGATCTGCGTTACGTGACTGTCTATGTGGAACGCGCATTATGCATCGATCTGCCGGACAGGCCTACGACGCTCAGCCTCAGCCCGCTGCTGAAGGCGATCCTTGCCGATTTCGCGGCTCGCGATGTCACCATAGCTGAAACGACGGAGGATCTACGGCTTGCACAGGTTTTGGTCGATCAGATTCGCCTGGCGCCGCGCTGCGAGAGCTACCTGCCGCTTTCCGACGATCCGCTGCTCGGCCCTGTATTCGATGCGTTGCAGGCAGATCCCGGCGACCGGCATTCCCTCGTGGAATGGGCGCGCCGGATGGGAACGACCGAGCGCACCTTGTCGCGTAGATGCCAGGATGATCTCGGCCTCTCCTTTAATGAATGGCGGCAGAGACTGAAGCTCGTTGCCGCGCTGTCGATGATCGAGGCCGGAGAGCCAGTGCACCGGATTGCGGCGCAGTTGGGTTATAGCAATGCGTCGGCCTTCATTGCAATGTTCCGCCGGCTGACAGGCACGAGCCCGACACAGATGCGCTGATCTCAGGTTTCAATCAAAACGATCTCCAGCTTGCGCAGTTCTTCCGGATCGGCCATCGCGTCGATGACGGCAATCATGCCATCCGCATTGAGGGTGCAACGAAGGGCGATGCGTAGCTGTCCGTCGATGACGACGATGGCACCGACCGCGCCGTTGATGACCGCGAGCCGGGCTCCCCGCGCACGGCCCTGGAAGGTTTTGGCGACGTCGGCGCGCCCACGGATTTCACTGACCGATCCCATGCGTGCCGCAACCGCATCCGGCCGGAAGACCGCTTCAGGATCGAGGACGGCAAGGAGTGCCTGCATGTCGCCGCGGCGCGAGGCGGTGAAGAAGGCATCGACGACGTGGCGCTGGCGGGTGAGATCGGCCTCCGTCGTCGACGGCGTGTCCTGCACGCGGCGGCGGGCACGGCTTGCGAGCTGGCGCGTCGCGGCCGTCGTGCGCCCCAGAATCGCAGCAATGTCGTCGAAAGAGACGTCGAACATATCGTGCAGGACAAAGGCAAGCCGTTCGGCCGGGTTCAACTTTTTCAATACGACCAGAAGAGCAAAGCCGACTGAGTTGGCCAGCAAGGCGTCCTGCTCGGGGTCGGTACCGTTGCCAGCCTCATGCGCCACTATCGGTTCGGGAACGTGGATTGTCAGCGGTTCCTCGCGGCGGGATTTGCGCGACCGCAGCAGATCGAGGCAGATGCGCGCCGTGACCGTCGTCAGCCAGCCGCTGAGATTTTCAATCTCCGATGTGTCGTTGCGAACGAGGCGCAGCCATGTCTCCTGGACTGCATCTTCGGCATCGGTGCGCGAGCCGAGCATGCGGTAGGCGACGGCGCGCAGATGCGGCCGGTTCGCCTCGAATTTCTCAGCCTGCCATTTTTTTCCGTCCATCGGTCACATTCCCTGATCGTGTTTCGTCAGACCCATGACGAACGAAATCCGGCCGGTGTGACAGCGGATCGGCAGGAAGGTGCATCGTCGGGAGATGAGCCGCAACAGGCTCTCACAATCAGAGGAAAGAAATATGCAAGCTCGTATGAAGAATCCGGTTCTCGTCCTGCCCGAAACGCTGCAGGCGCTTCTGGCCGCCAGCAATTCGATCAAGGATCGTGGCCTCTCGGAAAATACCATGGATCTCGTGCATCTGCGGGTCAGCCAGATCAACGGCTGCAGCGTCTGCACCGATATGGGCTTTCGCAAGCTGCAGAAGGATGGCGAGACCATGGAGCGCATCGTCGGTGTCTCCGCCTGGCGGGAAATGCCCTATTTCTCGGATGCCGAACGCGCTGCGCTTGCGCTTGGCGAGGCGGTCACACGACTTGCCGACCAGCCGGATGCCGTGACCGACGAAATCTGGAATGAAGCAGCAAGACACTATGACGAAAAGGCGCTGTCCGCGCTCATCGTTGCCATCGCGCTCGACAATGTCTGGAACCGGTTGAACTCGACGGTCCGTCAGCAGGCCGGCGCTTCCTGGAACTGAGCAGTTGCGAACAAATGTCCTTCTCCCCCGGTGGGGGAAGGAGTTACTCGCCATCGGCATGCCCCGTCTCCTCGCCCCGCTTCGTTATGGGAGAGAAGGCGGCCGCGCCTCTTATGCTTCGCCGACCCGCGAGGTCACCAGCAACTTTGCCAGCCAATCGACGAAAACGCGGACCTTATTGCTGAGATGTCTGTTGGGCGGATAGACGATGTGCATGGGCAGAGCCGGTCGGGTCCACCCGTCGAGAATGGGCACGAGGTCGCCCGCGGCAAACGCTTCCCTGACCATAAAGCTCGGGACCTGTGCGATGCCGAGCCCCTGCATCGCCGCCTGAACATAGCTGCGGCTGTCGTTCACGGAAAGGATATAGCGCGGGGTGATTTCCAGCGATTCATTGCCTCGGTCGAAAAGGAAAGGAATCGTCCGGCCGGTTTGGGCGCGGAAATAGCTGACGGCATAGTGGCTGGTTTCCAGCTCTTCCGGCCGCTCCGGGACGCCATGCTTCTCGATGTAGAGCGGAGCGGCACAGGTCACGAGGTATATTTCGCCGACACGGCGGGCGATCAGCGACTGATCGCTCGGCATGCCGGCGCGCAGCGCGCAATCGACGTTTTCGGCCAGATAGTCGACCAGCCGGTCGCCGACGCCGAGGTCGATATGGATATCCGGATAGCGCTGATGGAAATCGCAAAGCGCCGGCATGACGATCTTCTCGGCGAAGGCGCCGGCCATTTCGACGCGCAGGCGGCCGCTCGGCAGGCTCTGCGAATTGCTGATGCTGCCGTCCAGCTCCTCTATTTCCGAGAGGATCTGGACCGCGCGTTCGTAATAGAGTGCACCATCCGTCGTCACCATGACGCGCCGCGTCGTCCGGTTGAGAAGCTTCGCATGCAGATGCGCCTCCAGCGACTGGATGAGCGTCGTCACCGTCGCCTTCGGCATGGAAAGGGCAGCTGCGGCGCGGGTGAAGTTACCCGTCTCCACCACACGCGCGAATGCCCGCATTGCTGACAATTGATCCATTCTATGATGTCCCTCGACCGCTAAGAAAAGAGGTCGATTGTTTGTTATCCTGAATAGTCTGATCGAATATAAGCTACTTATTCTCGAAGCGGAATAACAATATGTTTTTATCGTGATTGTTGCAATGCGGCACGGGGGCGCCAAGACCGCATTTTCGAGAATATGATCGTAAAGCGTGATAAACCGCTTCCCGATTGGAACATATTCGCTCGAGCAGACAGGGATTTGGGTCGATGAGTGCGCCGTGGAAAGATGTTGTGCTGGAAAACGTGCCTACGGGGCCGGTCGAAGCTCGGATCTACAACGGCGATGGTTTGAAGAAGGCGGCACCTCTCGTGCTCTATCTGCACGGTGGCGCTTTTCTCGATACTAATCATGCGATCAACAGGCCGGTGGCGGAAAGCCTCGCCGAGGCTGGCGCCATCGTAGTTGCCGCGGATTATACGAGCGGCAATCAGAATGCCTTTCCGAAGGTGCTCGAATGCGCCTACGGGATTCTCGCCTACCTCAGCAACAAGCGGAACATGCTTGCGCTGGGGGGAGCGAAAAAATCGCTGCTGTTTGTCGCCGGAGAGGAATCGGGTGGCAATGTCGCGGCGGGCGTCGCTTTAAAGGCGCGCGATCAGATGCCCGGTTCGCTAGACGGACAGGTGCTGATATCGCCTTTGCTTGATCCCTTCATGGGATCGAAATCTTTCCTCCAGGCGGAGGAAAGCGGCATGCGCGAGCGCTGGACGGAGGGTTGGAACCGTTACCTGGGTTTCCTGGGTGGTGTCTGTCACCCTTACGCAGCGCCTCGATACTGTTCGCGGCTTTCGGGCCTCGCGCCGGCATTGGTGCTCACGGCCGAGGACGACCCGCTCCGCGACGAGAGCATGGAATACGGCAGTCGGCTGAAAGCGGCCGGCGTCCGTGTTCGCCAGCAAGTCCTCCCCGCCGGGACAGGCTGGCCCACTCTCTACGGCGGGCAGTCGAAGGACAGGCCTTCATGGCAGCAGGACATCTGCTGTTGTTTCAAGGGCTTTGTCGAAGACGTGCAGGCTTGATCGACAAGAGCATTCAGTCCGCTGGGGATGGCCGTGGATCGGATTGATGTCGAAGGCATGAGACCGGAGCGATAATTGCGCGGATGCGC
>JBCNPI010000490.1:0-3620 GCA_039593415.1 Rhizobium sp.
AGTCCCGCGCTTCTGCTTCCATGAACGACTGTCGGTGGCCGGCAATTGCCGCATGTGCCTCGTTGAGGTGAAGGGTGGCCCGCCGAAGCCGCAGGCATCCTGCGCCATGGGCGTTCGCGATATCCGTGGCGGCCCGAACGGCGAGCTTCCGGAAGTCTTCACCAACACGCCGATGGTCAAGAAGGCCCGCGAAGGCGTGATGGAATTCCTGCTGATCAACCACCCGCTGGATTGCCCGATCTGCGACCAGGGCGGCGAATGCGACCTGCAGGACCAGGCCATGGCCTTCGGTATCGACAGCTCGCGCTATCAGGAAGACAAGCGCGCCGTCGAAGACAAATATATCGGCCCGCTCGTCAAGACCGTGATGAACCGCTGCATCCACTGCACGCGCTGCGTCCGCTTCACGACGGAAGTTGCCGGCATTTCCGAACTCGGTCTCATTGGCCGTGGTGAAGATGCAGAAATCACCACCTATCTCGAGCAGGCGATGACCTCCGAGCTGCAGGGCAACGTCGTCGATCTCTGCCCGGTCGGCGCGCTGACTTCGAAGCCTTTCGCCTTCACGGCTCGTCCGTGGGAGCTGAACAAGACCGAATCGATCGACGTCATGGACGCTCTTGGCTCGGCGATCCGTGTCGACACGCGCGGCCGCGAAGTCATGCGCGTTCTGCCCCGCGTCAATGAGCAGATCAACGAAGAGTGGATATCCGACAAGACCCGCTTCATCTGGGACGGCCTGAAGACGCAGCGTCTCGACAAGCCCTATGTCCGCAAGGACGGCCGTCTGCAGCCGGCAAGCTGGAGTGACGCTTTCGCTGCCATCAAGTCTGCCGTTTCCGCCACCAGCGGCGACAAGATCGGCGCCATCGCCGGCGATCTTGCCTCGGTCGAGGAAATGTATGCTCTCGGCGAACTGCTGAAATCGCTCGGATCGGAAAATCTCGACTGTCGCCAGGACGGGACGGCGCTTGATCCGTCGTTCGGCCGCGCAAGCTACATCTTCAACCCGAGCGTCCAGGGCATCGAAGCTGCCGACGCGCTGCTGATCGTCGGCGCCAATCCGCGCTTCGAGGCAGCCGTGCTGAATTCGCGCATCCGCAAGCGCTGGCGCCGCGGCAAATTCCCGATCGGCGTGATCGGCGAAGCTGCAGACCTTCGCTACTCCTATGATTATCTCGGCGCTGGGCCGGATACGCTGGCTGATCTCGTCAGCGGCTCGCATAGCTTCGCCGACGTGCTGAAGAATGCTCAGAAGCCGATGATCATCATCGGGCAGGGCGCCCTGATCCGAGAAGACGGCGCTGAAGTGCTGGCAAATGCCGCCAAGCTCGCCGCAGCCGTCGGCGTCGTCAAGGAAGACTGGAACGGCTTTGCCGTGCTGCACACGGCAGCCGGGCGTGTCGGCGGCCTCGACCTCGGCTTCGTGCCGGGCGCAAAGGGCGTCAATGCCGCCGCCATGCTGTCGTCGATGGACGTCCTCTTCCTGCTCGGCGCCGATGAGCTCGACTTCAGCCGCAAGGGCGCGAAATTCACGGTCTATATCGGCTCGCACGGCGACAACGGCGCTCAGAACGCCGATGTCATCCTTCCGGCGGCCGCCTATACCGAAAAGTCTGGCACCTGGGTCAACACCGAGGGCCGCGTCCAGATGGGCAACCGCGCCGGCTTCGCGCCGGGCGATGCCCGCGAGGACTGGGCGATCATCCGCGCCCTTTCCGACGTACTCGGCAAGAAGCTTCCCTTTGATTCGCTGAGGGAATTGCGTGCCAAGCTCTATGCAGCCTTCCCCCATTTCGCCGGCATCGACGAGATCGCCGAAGGCGATAGCGCCCAAATTGCCGCACTTGCGAAAAAAGCCGGCGCGATGGGCAAATCGGCATTTGCTTCGCCGATCAAAGACTTCTATTTGACGAACCCGATAACGCGCGCATCGGCTGTCATGGCCGAGTGCTCGGCATTGGCCCGCAACAATTTCCGCGTTGCGGCAGAGTAAGGGCACAGGACTATGGATTCATTCGTTTCGACCTATCTCTGGCCGGCGCTGATCATGATCGGCCAGTCCTTGCTGCTCCTGGTCTGCCTGTTGGTTTTCATCGCCTATATTCTGCTTGCGGACCGCAAGATCTGGGCGGCCGTCCAGCTGCGCCGCGGCCCGAACGTCGTCGGTCCCTTCGGCCTGTTCCAGTCCTTCGCCGACCTGCTGAAGTTCATGTTCAAGGAGCCGATCATCCCGGCCGGCGCCAACAAGACCGTGTTCCTGCTGGCCCCGCTGGTTTCGGTGGTGCTGGCACTCTCCACCTGGGCCGTCGTGCCGGTGGCGCAGCACTGGGTCATTGCCGATATCAACGTTGGCATCCTCTACATTCTGGCGATCTCGTCGCTTGAGGTTTACGGCATCATCATGGGCGGCTGGGCTTCGAACTCGAAGTACCCGTTCCTTGGCGCGCTCCGTTCCGCGGCGCAGATGGTGTCCTACGAAGTTTCGATCGGCTTCGTCATCGTCACCGTGCTGCTCTGCGTCGGTTCGCTGAACCTGACGGATATCGTGCTGTCGCAGCAAACGGGTCTCGGCACAAAGCTCGGCCTGCCGGCTTCCTTCCTCGATTGGCACTGGCTGTCGCTGTTCCCGATGTTCATCGTCTTCTTCATTTCGGCGCTGGCTGAAACCAACCGTCCGCCCTTCGACCTTCCGGAAGCGGAATCGGAGCTGGTTGCCGGTTTCATGGTCGAATACGGTTCTTCGCCCTACATGATGTTCATGCTCGGCGAATATGCCGCCGTCGTCCTGATGTGTTCGCTGACGACGATCCTCTTCCTGGGCGGCTGGCTGCCTCCGGTCGATATCTGGATCCTCAACTGGGTTCCGGGCATCATCTGGTTCCTGCTGAAGTCGTGCCTTGTGTTCTTCATGTTCGCGATGGTGAAGGCATTCGTGCCGCGCTACCGCTACGACCAGCTCATGCGCCTTGGCTGGAAGGTTTTCCTGCCGCTGTCGCTCGCCATGGTCGTTATCGTTGCATTCGTGCTGAAGCTGACGGGATGGGCATGATGATGTCGATCCTCGCTTCGAGCAGATTTGGAGGTTGAAGATGGCCGGAATTTCCAATGCCGTCAGCTCGCTGTTCCTCAAGGAATTTGTCGGCGCATTCTTTTTGTCGATGCGTTACTTCTTCAAGCAGAAGGCAACGATCAACTACCCGTTCGAAAAGGGGCCGGTTAGCCCGCGCTTCCGCGGCGAACATGCGTTGCGCCGCTATCCCAACGGCGAAGAGCGCTGCATCGCCTGCAAGCTCTGCGAGGCCATCTGTCCTGCCCAGGCCATCACCATCGAGGCCGGGCCGCGCCGCAACGACGGCACCCGCCGCACGGTGCGCTACGACATCGATATGGTGAAGTGCATCTATTGCGGCTTCTGCCAGGAAGCCTGCCCGGTCGACGCCATCGTCGAAGGGCCGAACTTCGAATTTGCCACCGAGACCCGCGAAGAGCTTTACTTCGACAAGGCGCGGCTTTTGGACAATGGCGACCGCTGGGAACGCGAAATCGCGCGCAACATCGCGATGGATTCGCCGTACCGCTGAGCGGAGTTTTGAATATGCCGTGACAGGCGGCCGATT
>JBCNPI010000491.1:0-3600 GCA_039593415.1 Rhizobium sp.
CCACCAATCATGCCAGAACCAATAAGTGCGATCTTGTTGCGCGCCATTTCGGTGTATCCTTTGCGATCAAAATCCGTGGCAGGACACCGTGACAGGCATCCACAATAGCCGCCAATCGCATAGACCCAAAGGCCGAAATTGGCAATTGATTATTTTGAGATCAGGAATTTCAATCGGTTAGATCGAAAAATTCTTACGTAAACGTAAGACACTCTGTCACCGAATTGTTACTCGGCGGCACGCCTGGCCGGAGTCTGAGCCAGATATTCGGCGCTCCGCATCTCGAAAAGCCGCGATGCCGTGCGGTCGAATTCGAAGCCTTCTGTCCCCCGCCGCTCCTCGAGCAGATCTTCCGGCATGGCAGCCGCGGAGATGTAGAGACGGATATTATGATCGTAGAGCGTGTCGATCAGAATGATGAAACGCTTCGTCTGGTTGCGCTTTTCCGGCCCGAGCTTCGGCACGCGATCGAAGAAGATCGTATCGAAGCGTTCGGCGATGGCGAGAAAATCCGCAGGCCCGAGCGGCGCGTCGCAGAGATCGGCAAAAGAGAAACGCGCCATGCGGTCGACTGCGAGCGGCACATGAATGGAGCGCCCCTTCATCGGGATTTCCATCGGCTGCGCCTTGCGCCCATGCAGCGCCTGCACCCAGGATGCATCCATCGCCATGTCAGTGCGCTGGTCGAGCGGCGTCAAATAAACCGGCTGGCTGTTCAGCTTCTCCATGCGGTAATCAGTTGGCGAATCCAGCGTCACAATATCGACATGCCTCTTCAGGAGATCGATAAACGGCAGGAAGAGGCCGCGGTTGAGCCCATCACGATAGAGATTGTCCGGCTCGACATTCGATGTGGCGATCAGCACGCAGCCAAGCGAAAACAGCTCGGAAAACAGCCGCGAAAGGATCATCGCATCGGCAATGTCGGTAACGGTGAATTCGTCGAAGCACAGCAACTCGGCCTCGGCATAGAGATCGGCGGCAACAGGCGGTATGGGATCGGCCTGCTTGGTCTCGCCGTTCTTGAATTTCAGCCGCTGCGCCGCAATGCGATTGTGCACATCGGTCATGAACTCGAAAAAATGTGCCCGGCGCTTCTTCCCGCACGGCGCCATCGAGAAGAACATGTCCATCAACATGGTCTTGCCGCGGCCGACGCTGCCGTGAATGTAGAGGCCCTTGATCCTCTCCACCGACTTCTTGCGTGCAGCGAACATCCAGCCGAGTGCGCTTGATTTGGCGGCCGGGCGCTTCCGCTTGAGGTCGGCAAGCACACGGTCCAGCATCTTCGCCACATCCATCTGCGCCGAATCCACAGTCAGGGACCCGGACGCCGTCAGCGCCTTCAGCTGTTCGCAGACGCTGATCGAATAATCTGGCATGGGCTGCATGGGGAAATATCCGCCTGTGCAAAACGGGGAGCACCCAAAGGGTGCCGCCCCTTTTAGATAAGCTTATCGGCTGAGGCTGAGCGGCTGACCGGACGCGGTCGAACCGTCGAAGCGAGCAGCGGCCGTCTTGTACAGCGTGCCGATCGTCGAGCCGTCACGATTTTTCAGAAGGACCTGCTTGCCGGAAACTTCCCACGACCCCATCGAGGTGAGTTCGCCAGCACAGCCGCGCGTACCGCCGCGTGAGCCGCTGCCGAGGTTGGTCAGCGTCAGGAACATATCGCAGCTCGATCCGCCATTGCTGACCTTCCAGCTGCCGACCATCGATTCCTTGGTGACATCCATGGCGGAAGCAGCCATCGCCTGCTGCTGCTGCGCATTGCCCGTATTTGGCGCGCCCGCCGGAGGGGCAGGAAACTGCGAACCGTTGCCGGCACCTGGGGGCGGAAGCTGGCTGGATTGTACGGAAGGAACAGGCTGAGCCTGCAGTGGCGGCGGAGAAGAATAACTGTCGTTATTGTATGCCGTGCGCTGGCAACCGGCAAGCGACAGACCAATCGCCGCAGCCGTCACTGCATATCGAAACTGCATCATCACACTCCTAAATGATTGTCCACCGCTGACATCTGCAAAGTGATGTTTAATGATGTCCGAATTATCGTATTTCACTTTGGTTAATCAAGTCGATACCGCCACAAATTACCGAAGGCCATAGCTGGACAAGAATCGGGTGGTTTCAAGGCTTAATCCGCTGCAGCTCATCCAAAATGACTGCGAGCGGTCAATTCGGTTGCTTCTCCGATGTTCGCCTGTGCTCGAATGCCCTCGCAACGGCAGCGTATCGCGGACCATCTGCTGGACATGCGGGCGCTTCGGCGAGCTTGCCGAGGCACTTTGATCTTGCGGTTAAACGGCCGCAAGCGGCGGTCAGACCCGCCGCTCGACCATCATCTTCTTGATTTCCGCAATAGCCTTGGCCGGGTTCAAGCCCTTCGGGCAGGTCTGAGCGCAGTTCATGATCGTATGGCAGCGATAGAGGCGGAAGGGATCCTCGAGGTTGTCGAGACGTTCGCCCTTGGCCTCGTCTCTGGAATCGATCAGCCAGCGATAGGCCTGCAGCAGCACGGCGGGGCCGAGATAGCGATCGCCGTTCCACCAGTAGCTCGGACAGGAGGTCGAGCAGCAGGCACACAGGATGCACTCGTAAAGGCCGTCGAGCTTCAGGCGGTCTTCATGGCTTTGCTTCCATTCCTTGGCCGGCGGCGGCGATACCGTCTTCAGCCAGGGCTCGATCGAGCGGTGCTGGGCGTAGAAGTTTGTCAGATCGGGCACGAGGTCCTTGACGACGGGCATATGCGGCAGCGGATAGACCTTCACCGTGCCTTTGATCTCGTCCAGACCCTTGGTGCAGGCGAGCGTGTTGGTGCCGTCGATGTTCATCGCGCAGGAGCCGCAGATGCCTTCGCGGCAGGAGCGGCGCAGCGTCAGCGTCGGGTCGATCTTGTTCTTGATGTAGAGCAGACCGTCGAGCACCATCGGGCCGCAATCGTCAACATCGATATAGTAGGTATCGATGCTCGGGTTCTGGCCGTCATCCGGGCTCCAGCGATAGACGCGGAATTCGCGCGTGTTCTTGGCGCCGACCGGCTTCGGCCAGACCTTGCCTTCGCGCATCTGAGAGTTCTTGGGGAGAGCGAGTTCAACCATGGTCAGTTCCTCTCAGATCAGTACACGCGTGCCTTCGGCTCGATCTTGTGCGGATCGATGCCTTCGGCGATCAGGTCGGTGTGAACCGGGCGATAGTCGAGTTTCACGTCGCCAGCCTCATTGACCCAGGCAAGCGTATGCTTGCGCCAGGTGTCGTCGTCGCGGCCGGCGAACTTGCCCTCGGTATAGTCCTCGCGGGCATGCGAGCCGCGGCTTTCCTTGCGGGCCTCGGCGCCGTAAATCGTCGTGATGGCGTTGGCCATCAGATTGTGGAGTTCCAGCGTCTCGACGAGGTCGGAATTCCAGATCAGCGAGCGGTCGGTGACCTTGATGTCGGGCAGTTCCTTCCAGATTTCCGAAAGGCGGCGGCAGCCGGATTCCAGCGATTCCTGCGTGCGGAACACGGCCGCGTCTTCCTGCATGGCGCGCTGCATCTTCTCGCGAAGCGCTGCCGTCGGCGTCGAGCCGCTGGCATGACGCAGGCGGTCGAAACGCTCCATGA
>JBCNPI010000492.1:0-3588 GCA_039593415.1 Rhizobium sp.
GCCGATCGAGCCGCCGGCGCCGGTTACCATGACGACCTTGCCGCGGATATCCTTTTCGATCAGGCTGCGGTCGGGGGCGATCACATTGCGGCCGAGCAGGTCCTCGATATCCAGTTCGCGCAGATCGGAGACCGCGACACGGCCTTGGGCGAGCGCCGTCAAATCGGGCATCGTCCGAACGGTAACACGGACCCTGCGCATATCTTCGAGGATTTCATTGCGTCTTTGCCGGGTGGCATTCGGCAAGGCCAGAAGCACGCCCTTGATCTCGCCCGAGACCACCAGCGCCGGCAAATCGCTGGGATCGTAAATGGGCAGTCCGCCCATAATGCTGCCATGCAGATTGCGATCGTCGTCGAGATAACCGACGACGTTTAATTCCGCGCTATTGGCAAGGGCGCCTGCAAGCTGCCGTCCGGAAGCGCCGGCGCCGTAGATCAACACTTTTGCGAGCTGGTTGCGGTTCAGAAGACGTTGATAGGCATTGCCGAGCCAGTAACGCGTCCACATGCGCGACAGGCCGATGGCGATCAGCAGCAGCAATGGCTGCAATATGCCGACGGTGCGGGGTACGCCCGGCACACTGATGGCGGTAAAAACCGTCATGAAGGCGAGAGCATAGATCGCGACCGCCTTGACGACAGTGACGAATGCGGAAAGGCCGGCATAGCGGAAAATGGCGCGATAGAGGCCGAGAACGATGAAAATCGGTATGGCAAGGAGAAGAGAGACGATCGCCGGCAGCCATTCGACGCCTTCGAGAATGACCCAATCGTCAAGGCGCAGGCAATAGGCGAACCAGACCGTCAGCACGCAAAGGCTGGCATCGACCAGGAGTGCCAGCGCGCGCTTGGTGGAGCGCGGCAGCGCCAGGAACGGCAAGACGAGCTTATCCGCGGGCACCATCGGTCAATTTTCCCCGGCGCCAGTCATCGGAGCAGCACACCGCTTTTCTCGCATAGATTGTCTCACAAAATGCCATACGACGCCTAATGACCGTATCGCGCCTTCATTAGCAAGATCCGATCATTCGCAGCGCCGATTTACATCTAGAACAGCCCGCGCACAATTGCATCCCCGATCCTGAAGAAGCTGCCGGCGTAAAAATGCGGAAAGAGCTCACTTGCCGAAATAGCCGCGAATGATCGGGTGCCGAAACAGGCCGAGGAGCACAGCAAAAACCATGCCGATACCCGCGCCGAACATCGCGCCGGCGATCAGGCCGGCCACCATCATCACCTTCCGGCTCGGCCCATCCGCTTTCAGCGGCGGCTCCGCCTCGGAGATCACGCGGATATTGCTCTGCGACAGATCCTGCGCATCGCTGGCCTGTCCGGATCGCTTGAGAAGCGACTCATAAAGGTCGCGGGCGGCGGTCGCCTTGCGCTGCAGTTCGTTCAGGCCGACAAGCTTGCCCGATGTGTTGACCTGCGACGCCTTCTGCACCGCCAGTTCCTTGGCGATATCCTGCTCGGCCCTCTGCGCCTGCTCGTAGTCGGCGCGGGCCGAGGTCATCTGCCGCTGCAATTCGGCCCGGATTTCAGCAGCAAGGCTTTCCAGCGAGGATTTCGCAGCAAGCAGGCGCGGATGACGGCTCCCGAGCTGGCTTTGGAGGCTGCCGACATTGGCCGCCAACGCCGCGTATTGCTGCCGCAGGCTGCTCAATGCGGTCGACGTCGCCTCGGAGGAGGAATTGTTGGAAACCACGTTCTCGAAGCTGAGTTTGCCGGCCGCATCGGCGCGGGCTTTCGCTTCGATCGTTTTCTGCTGGGCGGTCACCAGCATGTCGTTCAGCGCGGTCAGCCGCTTGTCGGAGATCAGATTGCCCTCGACGGCCACCATGTCATTGTCGGAACGGTAGGTTTCAACGGCCTTTTCGGCTGAAAGCACCTGCTGGCGCAGATCTTCGAGGCGTGAATCGAGCGCCGTATTGCTGTTCTTGTAGCTTTTTGCCGCCGCCTTGCTCTCCTCCTCCATGAAAGAGGTCACGAGCTGATTGGCGATTCTGGCCGACTTTTGCGGATCGCCCGTCGTCACCTTCGCGGTCACGACATAGGTGCTGGCTTCGCGGGCAATCAGCAAGGCTTTCGCCAGCGTGGCCGCTGCGACATATTTTGCCGCCTCACCGGTGGCGCCGCCATCGAATTGCGGGTCCTGATCGAGCTTCAGCGCGTCGACGACCCGGCCCAGCACCTTGCCCGAAGACAGAATCTGAGTCTGGCTGTCGATCATCGTCGTGATCAGTTCCGGTGCCGTTGGCGCCTGCTGGGCGGAATCGGAAGCTCCGGCCGGACGAGGATCGAAGTAGAGCCTGGTTTCCGCGGTAAACTTCTGCGGTATCATCGGAATGATGGCAGCGCCCAGCACGGCACCGGCGCCTCCCAGCGCAAGCACCAGGAATTTCCTTGCCCAGATCGAACGAATGGCGGAGCGAAGATCGAGCAGCGGCACATCTGCCGAAGCCAGCGACGCCGGCGATGAGACGACATTCGATGCTGCAGCACGCGTCGCCGGCTCCGTCACGGACTCGGCCGCGGCAACCGGTTCGACCACGGGCTGATGATGAAGTCCCGGCTCGGTCCGACGCTCACCAGAAGGCTGCGGCTCGCTCCTGGTCGCCGCATGCGCCACGGCATCCAGCGGATGATCCATAGAGCGGGATTCTGCCTCTGACACGAAATCGCGCGGGCGCAGCAGCGGGCTGCGCGCGCGCAAGCCCTGACGGTATCCGTCGGACGGCTCGATGTCGCGCCAACCTGCAGGTTGGTCCGATCGCTTGTTTCTTTCCATTGAGCTCATGTCAGGCTTTCAACGCTCCGCAGACCTGATGTGCCCGGCGGATGCAAGGAGTTTAGAAATGTTTGGCTAACGGATCATTAAGGACGCTCCGAGGAAGTCGAAACGGCGGCAGCCGCAGCACCTTGCGTTCATCTTTGTTCAACGCGTTGAGCCTTATGAAAGCAGCGCTTTCGCAGTGCAAACAGGAGCGTGTAATGATCGGACGGACGACGAGGATGCTGCGCCTGGCAATTGCCGCAACGGCGGCGTTCGTTTCGGTTGTCGCGCAGGCCGACGATGGTTCCGCCGCCTCGCAGCTCTGCTATCGCGGCATCAATCTTTCCGGCGCCGAATATGGCGACCGCGACGGCGTGCCGGGCACCAACTATACCTATCCTTCGGAAGAGACTGTGCGTTATTTCGCCAGCAAGGGCATGAATGCCGTGCGCCTGCCTTTCCGTTGGGAACGCTTGCAGCCGGTACTCGGCCAGCCTTTCGACGGGACGGAACTGCAGAGATTGAAGGATGCCGTTGCGCTCATACAGAAGCACAAGATGGCTGTGATCCTCGATCCGCATAATTTCGGCTATTACGATAAGACCCAGCTAACCCAGGCGCCGGCAACCGATCTCGCCTTCGGCGATTTCTGGGCACGGCTTGCCCTCGAATTCGCCAACCGCAAGGGCGTCCTCTTCGGCCTGATGAACGAGCCGCACGATATCAAGGCGCCCGATTGGCTGGAGGCCGCCAATACGGCCATCCGCAGCATCCGCACCGTCGGCGCGCGCAACCTCGTCCTCGTGCCCGGCA
>JBCNPI010000493.1:0-3573 GCA_039593415.1 Rhizobium sp.
CTTTTTTTATGCCCGAAATCGAGATTTCATCTTTCCAAACCTCCAGCAGACAGCGGAACAAACGTATGACCGGCACAGATAATCAGGCGAGCGGCAATCGAATGACAGGCGCGGAGATCGTGTTGCAGGCGCTCAGGGACAACGGCGTCGAACACATCTTCGGTTATCCGGGCGGCGCTGTGCTTCCGATCTATGACGAGATCTTCCAGCAGGACGATATCAAGCACATTCTCGTCCGCCACGAGCAGGGCGCCGGCCATGCGGCCGAAGGCTATGCCCGCTCCACCGGCAAGGTCGGCGTCATGCTGGTCACCTCCGGTCCGGGCGCGACGAATGCCGTCACGCCGCTGCAGGACGCCTTGATGGACTCAATCCCGCTCGTTTGTCTCAGCGGCCAGGTTCCGACCACGCTGATCGGCTCTGACGCCTTCCAGGAATGCGATACCGTCGGCATCACGCGGCCCTGCACCAAGCACAACTGGCTGGTCAAGGACGTCAACGAGCTGGCTGCCGTCATCCATGAAGCCTTCCGCATTGCGCAATCAGGCCGTCCCGGTCCCGTCGTTGTCGATATTCCGAAGGACATCCAGTTTGCAACTGGCACCTATACGCCGCCGGAAGCCCATCATGTCCAGAAGAGCTATCAGCCGAAGATCCAGGGGGATATCAACAAGATCAACCAGGCGATCGAGTTGATGAAGAATGCCCGTCGCCCGGTCATCTATTCCGGCGGCGGTGTCGTCAATTCCGGACCGGAAGCGTCCAAGCTGCTGCGCGAACTGGTCGAGCTGACAAACTTCCCGATCACCTCGACGCTGATGGGTCTCGGGGCCTATCCGGCCTCCGGCAAGAACTGGCTCGGCATGCTCGGCATGCATGGCTCCTACGAAGCCAATATGGCGATGCATGATTGCGACGTCATGGTCTGCATCGGCGCGCGCTTCGACGACCGCATTACCGGCCGTCTGAATGCCTTCTCGCCGAATTCGAAGAAGATCCATATCGATATCGATCCGTCGTCCATCAACAAGAACGTCCGCGTCGATGTCGGCATTCTCGGCGATGTCGGCAATGTTCTGGAAGATATGGTTCGTCTGTGGCGCGCTCTGCCGCAAAAGCCTGCTGCGGACCGCCTCGGCGACTGGTGGGCCGATGTTGCCCGCTGGCGTGCGCGCAATTCTTTTGCCTATAAGGCGAGCGACGATGTCATCATGCCGCAATACGCGATCCAGCGCCTTTACGAGCTGACCAAGCATCGCGATACCTACATCACGACCGAAGTCGGCCAGCATCAGATGTGGGCGGCGCAGTTCTTCGGTTTCGAGCAGCCGAACCGCTGGATGACCTCGGGCGGTCTCGGCACCATGGGTTACGGCCTGCCGGCAGCACTCGGCGTTCAGATCGCCCATCCGGAGAGCCTGGTTATCGACATCGCCGGCGATGCTTCGATCCAGATGTGCATTCAGGAAATGTCGGCTGCGATCCAGCACAACGCACCGATCAAGATCTTCATCCTCAACAATCAGTACATGGGCATGGTCCGCCAGTGGCAGCAGCTGCTGCACGGCAACCGCCTGTCCAATTCCTATACGGAGGCGATGCCCGATTTCGTCAAGCTGGCTGAAGCCTACGGCGCCGTTGGTCTGCGTTGTGAAAAGCCGGGTGAGCTCGATGCCGCCATCCAGGAAATGATCGAGGTCAAGAAGCCGGTCATCTTCGATTGCCGCGTTGCCAATCTTGCCAACTGCTTCCCGATGATCCCCTCGGGCAAGGCGCATAATGAAATGCTGCTGCCCGACGAAGCCACCGACGAGGCCGTCGCCAACGCCATCGACGCAAAAGGCCGCCAGCTGGTTTGATCGATAGCCGGGGCGCGGTGCTAGCCGCGTCCCCGGTTGATCTCGCTGGCACACCGAACAAAACCGAGGAAACGGAACAGGAATAATGAACGCACACCTTCAACCCACTGGCTCTGCCTACTTTATTTCGCCGGAAACAGCGGCGGCCGAGAGCCATACGCTTTCGGTACTGGTCGACAACGAGCCCGGCGTTCTCGCCCGCGTCATCGGGCTCTTCTCCGGCCGGGGCTACAACATCGAAAGCCTCACCGTTTCGGAGACCGAGCACCAGGCGCATCTGTCGCGCATCACCGTCGTCACGCGCGGCACGCCGCAGGTGCTGGAGCAGATCAAGGCGCAGCTTGAGCGCATCGTCCCCGTTCACCGGGTTGTCGACCTGACAGTGCGCGCCCGCGAACTCGGCCAGGAACGGCCGATCGAGCGCGAAGTGGCGCTGCTGAAGGTGACCGGGAGCGGCGAGACCCGCGCCGAGACGCTACGGCTGGCCGACGCATTCCACGCCAAGGTGGTGGATGCGACCGTCGAGCACTTCATTCTCGAGATCACCGGCAAGTCCTCGAAGATCGACCAGTTCATCGCTATCATCAAGCCGCTAGGCCTCATCGAAGTCTGCCGTACCGGCATTGCCGCGATGAACCGCGGCTCGCAGGGGATGTAAGAGCCTCCGGCGTTGAGGGGTGATCGCATATGAGGCAAATCGGCGCTGCAAATTCCTGCTACCCTTGGGGAGAAGGTGGCCCGAAGGATCGGATGAGGGGGGCTTTCCGATTTGAGTTCTCGAATTTTCGTACCCCTGGCAGACACCCCCTCATCCGCCTGACGGCACCTTCTTCCCGCGGGGAGAAGGGGAAACACGGCAACAATGGCTGATCTCGGCGAAAAGCCATGGCATCCGCCTGCGGGCATGCGCCTCGGCGCCGCCTTCTTCGTCCGAGGCGATTTTCCCTGGCTCGGACATTATTTCGGCTCGCAGAAACTTGCATCGGCATTGTCGCCCGGTATCGGTGGTATCGTATCCTGGGGCGGTCGTGCCCCGGCCAAGCTCGCGACGAGGGTTGCGCGGTTTCGACGATTGCGCCACTGGCATCTCGAAGATGGCTTCCTGCGGTCCATGGGGCTTGGCAAGTCCGGCGCCATTCCGCTTTCCATCGTCATCGACGATCTCGGCCTGCCTGTCGACGCAGGTCGGCCGTCACGGCTTGAGTGGCTGATCGAGGAGGCTGGGGAGGCGAGGGAACTCGGCCGCGCCATCCGCGAGCGGATCGTTCTCAACAAGCTTTCGAAATACAATCATCTCCCTCACCGATCGCCCGCCATCGATCGGACGGCGAAGCGTCGCATTCTGCTTGTGGATCAGGTCGTCGGTGACGTTTCCGTTGGTAGGGCGCTCGGTTCGAAGGCCTCCTTCGAGAGGATGCTTGCCGATGGGGTGGCGAGCGATGCGCAATGCCTAATCCGCACCCATCCGGATGTCATGGCAGGGCTTCGTAAGGGTTATCTTACGAGTGGTGCTTCAAGGGGCAATGCAATCCTTGTTGACGACGAGGTGTCGGTAGCGTCGATCCTTGAAGTCGTCGACGAGGTCTGGACGGTTTCGAGCCAGTTCGGTTTCGATGCGCTGCTTCGCGGCATTCCGGTTCGCTGCTATGCCGCGCCCTTCTATGCGGGCTGGGGTGTGACCGAGGATCATTTCGGTGCCTACACCAAGGCTACG